>NZ_JBWKKH010000021.1:0-117155 GCF_056431645.1 Saccharopolyspora sp. NPDC045839 | reverse complement strand
TGCTGCTGACCCGCTCGTGCCAGCCGAGCCCGGCCACCATCGCCACCACGACCACCCCCCCCCCCCCCCCTCCCTCCCTCCCCCCCCCCCCCCCCCCTACCCCCCCCCCCCCCCCCCCCCCCCCCCCCCCCTCCCTCCCCCCCCCCCTCCCCCCCCCCCCCCGCCACCCGCTCCACACGGCCGAGGGGTGCGCCGGGAGCCGATCCGCCGGAGGATGAGCACCCGTTCAGGTGAACGCCGAAGGGAGCTCGATCATGGGCGGGGTCATGAAAGCCGTGCAGTACCAGCAGGTCGGGGCGGCGCCGGTGGTCGTCGAGGTCCCGAAACCCGAGCCGGGTCCCGGGCAGGTGCTGCTGAAGGTGACCGCCGCCGGGATGTGCCACTCCGACATCGGGGTGATGAGCTGGCCCGCCGACAAGCTGCCGTTCGAGCTGCCGCTCACCCTCGGGCACGAAGGCGTCGGCACCGTCGCCGAGCTCGGGGCGGGCGCGCGGGGCGTCGCCGAGGGCGACTCCGTCGCGGTGTACGGACCGTGGGGCTGCGGGGTGTGCTGGAAGTGCGCGCAGGGCAAGGAGAACTACTGCACCCGCGCCGCCGAGCTGGGCATCCGCCCGCCCGGCCTCGGCAGTCCCGGCGCGATGGCCGAGTATCTGCTGGTGGACGACGTCCGGCACCTGGTCCCGCTGGACGGGCTGGACCCGGTGCAGGCCGCGCCGCTGACCGACGCCGGGCTCACCCCGTACCACGCGATCAAGCGGTCGCTGCCGAAGCTGGTCGGCGGCAGCACCGCGGTGGTCATCGGCGCCGGCGGCCTCGGGCACCTCGCGGTGCAGATCCTGCGCGCCACCACCGGGGCGCGAGTGATCGCGCTGGACGTGGCCGACGACAAGCTGGCGCTGGCCCGCGAGGTCGGCGCGCACGACGTGGCCCGCTCGGACGAGAACGCGGCGCAGCACGTGCGCGAGCTGACCGGCGGGCTGGGCGCGGACGTGGTGCTGGACTTCGTCGGCATCGCGCCGACGGTGCAGATCGCGGCGCAGTCGGTCGCGGTGGAAGGCGACATCACCATCGTCGGGATCGCCGGGGCACCGCTGCCGGTCGGTTTCGGCCTGCTGCCGCACGAGGTTTCGGTGGCGGCGCCGTACTGGGGCTCCCGCGCAGAGCTGATCGAGGTCTTCGACCTGGCGCGGCAGGGCGCGCTGCGGGCGCACGTGGAGACCTTCGGCCTCGACGAGACGCCGGAGGTCTACGAGCGCTTCCACCACGGCCAGATCAAGGGCCGGGCGGTCATCGTCCCGTAGCCCTGGGGCCGTGTGCGTTTTGTGCTGCTATGGCAACACGAAACACACACGGTCACTGACCAGCGTCAATACGGCAGAGGCCCCCCATCAACCGATCCGATGGTTCGGCCCGCTTGGTCGGCACGTCGCCGAGCTCGATCTTCGGTTCGTGAGTGTTTTGGCGCGCTATGGCGAACCAAAGTGCGCACGAGACCTGACACCGCCCCAAGACGTTGGTTTCGACGCGATTTCCATGGAAATCGGACCTTCGATTTCCATGGAGTGTTCTTCATCCTGGTCGGCCCGCAGCCGCGGGTAGCAAAGCTGCACGTCGGTGGGGTGTCGCATGCGCCGCAGGCGCATAGCCCACCCCCGCAACTGGCACCGCCGCGGGTTCACCGTGCCCACCCCTCCGGGGTTCTCCCGGCGAGGACGGCCCCTCCGCCGTGTATTGGACATACATCAGGAGGGGCACCCACAGACCAGGAAGCCTCTGAGGTTCCGCCACCCGCACCGCCACGCAAATTGAGGTTGGAAAAACCTCATAGAAATTGCGGTCTACCGCACCTAGGTCGTCAGAGGTCGGCTGCGTAGGGGATCTCGTTGGACGCTTCGGAGGTCATCCAGCGGCGGATCGTCCAGGTCGCGCGGACGTCGTCCTCGTTGTAGTCGAGGATCCGGTCGCGCTGGGACAGCACCGGCACACCGCCGCCGAGGCCCACCGCGTCGCGGTACCAGCGCATCGAGTTCTCGCCGCTGGCCTCCGCGTCCCGCCAGCCGAACCCGGCGCTCGGCGCGATCACCTTCAGGCCCTTGCCGTTCGGGCACAGGAACTGCTCCCGCACCGACGCGAACAGGTCGACCCACTCGGCCGAGCCGATGAACTCGCGCACCTCGGCCACCGATGGCACGCCCGGCTTGCCGGCGAACCGTTCGGCCGAAGCGAGCATCCAGCGGTTCTCCGCGAGCTCGTTGTAGCAGTAGGCGCGGAAGCTCAGGCCCCGCTCGTACGCGCGGCGGCGCACCGAGCCGAACCACGTCCAGAACTCCGCGAAGGACCGCGCCTCGTCGTCGGACGGCAGCGGCTCCCAGCTGACGAACGCCCGGTAGCCGGGCTCCTCGCCGATGTCCGCACCGGACAGCCAGCAGCCCCACAGGTAGGCCCCGGCGTCGGCGTAGCTCTCCATGTCCACGTCGACTTCCACGTCCGCGCGCGGCACCGACAGGTCGCGGACGCGCCGCACCAGCGGCAGGTTCCGCAACCACGCCTTGGCGAGCAGGATCGCGTCGGTGTTGCGGACCCCGGTCAGCGGCAGCGATTCCGCCTCCGAAAGCGGCATCGCGGCCAGCTCATCCACTGTGGACACGCCGACCTCGCGCAGCGCCACCGCGTCCTCGCCGCGCACCACCAGGCTGACGTCCCGGCCCTCGCGCAGCTGGGACTCGCAGGTCGGCCACCACGGGCAGCCCTTGCACTCGTTGATCCGCGAAGGCAGCGCGAGCGGCTCCGCCTCCGCGGCGGCCGCCGAGGCCACCGCCAGGCGATCGGCGAACCGCGCCTCGTACTCGGCGATCGCGGTGCGGCCGCCGGGCCAGTTCGGCACGTCCAGGTAGTGCCAGACCACCACGTCGGCCTCGACGCCGATCACGCCGCCGAGGTTCGGCGCCGCGCTCATCCCGCACGCCTCCAGCAGCCGCAGGGCGTGCGCCAGGCGCAACTGGTCGCGGGGCTGCGCCCGCACCTTGCGGGTCTGGTCGATCCGGGCGGCCGCCGGCACCGGCCGGCCGATCGGCGACACCCGGGCACCGCTGCCCGGATCGGTGATCTTGTGGCGCACCACCAGCACCGGAACGTAACCGTCGCCGCTGCGCACCAGCAGATCGACCGAACCGCGGCGGCCGCCGGTGGGGTCGGCGGGCAGCTGGGCGGCGGAGATGTAGGGCGTGCCGGCGCGCATCGCGGCGAGCGTCAGCTCCTCGCGGTCGGCCGCGGCCCCGCGCGGGATCTCCGCCCAGTCCTCGCCGAACGCGTTGCCCAGCAGTTTCGCGACGAACCGGCGGTGTTCCGCGGCATCGGCGATGCGCTGCTCGATGCCCAGATCCATCTGCGCGGGTGGTTCGTCCTGCGCCGGATCGTTCTCGAGGTGCACGCGTCGACGGCACCGTGTTACGACGCCCGCGTCGAGCAGCACCTTCTCCTTCACGTGTGAAGCGTATGCCGTCGCTCCGACAGACGCGCCCATCACCCCGGTGACACGCCTCCGAGGCGACTACCCACCGTGCCCGAACGGGCGCAGCTCGATGTCGTGCCGCCCGAGGTCCGGTCTTAAGGTGATCGCAACGCCAACGCAGGACGGGGAGGTGTCGGCCGCGGTGAGGAAGCGCACGACCGGACGCGGGGTCCGGAAGACGGGCACGAGAGGCTCCCGCAAGGCCGTCAAGGCGGCGAAGAAGGCGGACAAGAAGGCCGCCAAGGCGATCGAGAAGGGCGAGCACGGGCGCATCACCCCGGGCAACGCCAAGAAGATCATCGGGGTGGCCAAGGTGGTCGGCCCGGTGATCGCGCCGTTCGCGATCCACGCGGTGTCGGTGGCGCGCGAGCGCTACGAGCGGATGCGCGCGCATCGGCTCGGCGTGCCGGTGGACCAGCTGGGCAGCTTCACCGGCCGGGGCGCGGCGCTGCACGCGCGGATCGCCGGCGACGGCGAAGCGCTGCGCGAGCTCCGCGAGCAGTCGGCGAGCGGCGAGGAGGCGGCCGTCGCGGAGCAGTACGCGGAGCGGACCGCGACGCGGCTGGCGCAGCTGACGAGCGCCGTGCGGGCCGCGGAGCGGATGCCCGCGCAGCGGCGGAAGTCCGCGCACCGCGCGGTCGACGCGGAGCTCGGGCGGATCGAGGACGACCTGCTCAGCCGCTTCGGCGTCGCCAGGGCGCGCCGCTGACGCCTACCGCATCGCGGAAGTCCCGTTCCGGGTCCGCAATTTCAATGGAAATCGAAGGTCCGATTTCCATTGAAATTGCGGACCCGATCGGCTCGGGCGGGCCGCTCGTCTCGCCTTCGGCTCAGCGGCCTGCGGCTTCTCCGCCGGGGAGCTTCACCAGGCCCTGCTGGACCATCCACTCCCTCGCCACGTCCGCCGGGTCCCGGCCGTTGACGTCCACCTGGGCGTTCATCTTCAGCAGTTCCGCGTTCGACAGCTTCGCCGACACCTGCTCGAAGACCGACGTGATCTGCGGGTAGCGCTTGAGGAGCTCGTCGCGGGTCGTGATGCCGAGGTTGTACCTCGGGAAGAACTGGCGGTCGTCCGCCAGGACCTTCAGGTTCAGCGCCTGGATCCGCCCGTCGGTGGTGAACACCTCGCCGAAGGTGCAGGTCCCGTTCTGGGTGGCCTGGTAGATGCTGCCCTCGGTCAGCACCTTCACCTTCGACCGGTCCGCGGTGAAGCCGTACTCCTTCTCCACCCCCGGCATGCCGTCGTTTCGGCTGGCGAACTCGGTGTCCACGCAGAACGAGGCCTCGTCCGGCTTCTCCGCGATGATCTTCGGGAGCTCGGAGAGCTTCTCCACGCCCAGCCGCTGCGCCGCGTCCTGGTTGACCGCGAACGCGTACGTGTTGTCCACGTCGTAGGTGATCGCCGTCCAGGCGACGCCGTTGCGCTCCAGGTCCAGCTTCTTGACGGCCTCGTACTGGGCGCGGGCGTCCGGGATCGGGTCGGTGTTGCCGTTGTAGCTGATCCAGGACGATCCGGTGTAGTCCCACAGGATGTCGATCTGGCTGCTCTCCAGCGCCTTACGGGCACTGGCCGAGCCGACGATGCTGGTCAGGTCGCGGACGTCGGCGCCGGCCGCGGACAGCGCGAACTCGGCGATGTAGCCGAGCACCAGCTGCTCCGTGAAGTCCTTGGAGCCGACGGTGATCGTGACGCCCTGCAGCTCCGGCACCGGCCGGATGGTTCCCGGTGCCACTGCCAGCGGCACCGAGCCGCCGGAGCTGAGCCCGCAGCCGGTCAGCAGCACGCCGGTCACCGCCACCGAGGCCAGCTTGAACGCGCCGCGGCGCGACATCTTCCGGTTCATCGCAACCCCCTCGGCGACAGGTACGTCTCGGCCAGCGCGCCCAGCCAGTCGACCAGCAGCGCCAGCGACATCGCCAGCACCGCGCCGACGACCATGACGGTCCAGTCGTTCAGCTTGTACCCGGTGTTGATCATCTCGCCGAGCCCGCCGGCGCCGACGAACAGCGCCAGCGTCGCGGTGCCGACGGCCAGCACCAGCGCGGTGCGCAGGCCGGCCAGGATGTAGGGCACCGCCAGCGGCAGCTCGATGCGCGCCAGCACGCCCGTCGCCGACATGCCGATGCCGCGGCCCGCGTCGATCAGCGAGGGATCGACCTGCTGCAGGCCGACGATGGTGTTGCGCAGCACCGGGAGCAGCGCGTAGAAGGCGATCGGCAGCACCGCGATCCAGAACCCGGTCGTGCCGCCGGTGATCAGGAAGAACAGCACCAGCAGACCCACCGAGGGCGCGGCCTGGCCGATGTTGGCCAGGCCGATGACCAGCGGCACCGCCCGCCGCGCCCAGCTGCGGCTGAGCACCACGCCCAGCGGCACCGCCACCACGACGACGATCACCGCGACCGCGAGGCTGAGCAGGAAGTGCGTCCAGGTCAGGCTGAGGATCGTGGTCGAGTTGATGCTGCGCGCGGTCACCTCGTCGTTGTCCTGGCTGAACGCCCAGCCCAGCACCCCGGCGACCAGCGCCACGACCGCGATCGGCTGCGCCAGCAGCCGCAGCCGCTCCGCCCTGCGGGACCCGGAGTCCGAAGCGAACTGGCTGCTCATGACTGGTCCTCGGCCGGTTCGTCGTCGGCGTGCTCCTCGCGCAGCGCCTTGATCGTGTTCATCACCGTGTCGATGTCGACCACGCCGACGTACTCGCCGCGGGAGCCGGTGACCACCGCGACGCCGTCGTCGTCGGTGAGGATCGCTTCCAGCGCGTCCTGCAGCGTCGAGGCCAGCGCCACGCTGTCCTCCACCGGTCGCCCGGCGCGGTCCAGCGCGGACACGGCACCGGCCTCGCGGGCGGTCGCCCAGCGCAGCGGGCGGTTGCGCTTGTCCAGCACCAGGCCGATCGCGCCGCGGCGGGTGCCCAGGCGCTCCTTCAGCGCCGCGGGCGACTCGTCGATGGTCGCCGTCGGCACCTGGCCCACCTCGATCTCGCGGACCCGCCGCAGGGTGAGCTGCTTGAGCGCGGCACCGGCGCCGACGAAGCCGGCCACGGTGTCGTCCGCCGGGTTGGCCAGGATGGCCTCCGGCGTGTCGTACTGCAGGATCTTGGAGCGATCGCCGAGGACCGCGATCCGGTCGCCGAGCTTGACCGCCTCGTCGAAGTCGTGCGTCACGAACACGATCGTCTTGCCCAGCTCCGCCTGCAGGCGCATCAGCTCGTCCTGCAGGACCCCGCGGGTGATCGGGTCCACGGCTCCGAAGGGCTCGTCCATCAGCAGCACCGGCGGGTTGGCCGCCAGCGCCCGCGCCACGCCGACGCGCTGCTGCTGACCGCCGGAGAGCTGCCGCGGGTAGCGGTCGCGGAACTCGCCCGGGTCGAGGTTGACCAGGTCGAGCATCTCGTCGACCCGCTCGCGGATGCGCTTCTTGTCCCAGCCGACCAGGCCGGGCACCACGCCGACGTTCTCGCCGACGGTCAGGTGCGGGAACAGGCCGGCCTGCTGGATCGAGTAGCCGATCTCGCGGCGCAGCTTGTCGGGGTCGAGGCCGAGGACGTCCTGCCCACCGATGGTGATCTTGCCGGCCGTCGGCTCGATCAGCCGGTTGATCATCCGCATGGTGGTGGTCTTGCCGCTGCCGGACGGCCCGACCAGCACCACGGTCTCGCCGGCCGGGATGGTCAAGGTCACGGACTCCACCGCGGACAGCTTCTGCCCGGGGTAGCGCTTGGAGACCTCTTCCAGGCAGATCTCGACGCCGTGCCCGCCGGCGGGGGTGTTCTTGTCGTCAGCCACGAATACCTCTCGATGTCGTCAACCGCCCGAACAGCACGAAGAGGGCGTCCAGCAGCAGCGCCAGGATGATCACGCCGACGGTGCCGGCGATGGCCATGTTCAGCGCGTTCGCGCCGCCCAGCTGGCTCAGGCCGCTGAAGATCAGGTTGCCCAGGCCGGGGCCCTTGGCGTAGGCGGCGATGGCGGCGATGCCCATCAACATCTGGGTGCTCACCCGCATGCCCGCGAGGATCGCGGGCCAGGCCAGCCGCAGCTCGACGCGGGTCAGCACGCCGAACCGGCTCATGCCGATGCCGCGGGCCGCGTCCAAGATCGGCTGGTCGACTGTAGACAACCCGACGATCGTGTTGCGGATGATCGGCAGCAGCGCGTACAGCACCAGCGTCACCACCGACGGCGCCACGCCCAGCCCCAGCACGGGGATGAGCAGGCCGAACAGGGCGAACGACGGGATGGTCAGGATCGCGCTCGAGAGAGCGGTGGCGATCGCCGCCCCGGCGGGGCTGCGGTAGACCGCAACCCCGACCAGGACGCCGACGATCGTCGCCAGCACGATGCACTGCACCACCATGCTGGCGTGCTGGTAGGAATCCACCAGCAGCGATTGCCACCTGGATGCGACGTAGTCCAGGAAGTTCACGCTTCTTACTCTTTTCCGCCGGCAGGCGCCGTCGCGGTGGCCTCGCTCTCGTCGGCCTCGGCCGGCGTGGTCACCAGCTGGAACTCGCCGTCGTGCTCCTCGGTACCGGCGATGACCGCCTGCTCCAGCACCTCGGCGCCCTTGGCGTCGCGCAGCGTCACGTCGTCGCTGCGCAGGTCCTTGAGCAGGGCCACGCACATGAACACCATGACGATGGCGAAGGGCAGTGCCCCGATGAAGGTCAGGTTCTGGATGCCCTGCAGCGCCTCCTTCTCATCACCGCCTGCGCTGCCGATGACCAGCATGATCGCGGCCACGGCACCGGTCGCGGCACCCCAGAAGACCACCACCCACTTGCTCGGCTCGATGGCGCCCCGCTGGGACAGCGTGCCCATCACGATCGACGCGGCGTCGGCACCGGAGACGAAGAAGATCGCCACCAGGACCATCACCAGCACCGCGGTGACCGTCCCCCACGGCAAGGTGCCCAGCACGTCGAAGGTCTGCGCCTCCGCGGATCCCTCGCCGTAGACGTTGGTGCCCGCCTTCTGGGCGTCGATCGCGGCACCGCCGAAGATCGCGAACCAGACGAGGCTGACGCCGCTGGGCACGAGCAGCACGCCGGCGACGAACTGCCGGATCGTGCGGCCGCGGCTGATGCGGGCGATGAACATGCCCACGAACGGCGTCCACGAGATCCACCAGGCCCAGTAGAAGATCGTCCAGCCGGCCAGCCAGTCCTGCATCTCGTCGCCGCCGGTGGCGCCGGCTCGCGAAGCCATCTCGCCGAACTCGCTGATGTAGGACCCCACCGAGGTGGGCAGCAGGTCGAGGATGAACACCGTCGGACCGACGACGAACACGAACAGCGCCAGCACGCCGGCCAACACCATGTTGATGTTGGACAGCCACTGGATGCCCTTCTCCACGCCCGACACCGCGGACAGGACGAAGCACACCGTCAGGACGGCGATGATCGCCACCAGTACGGTGCTGCCGGCCGAGTCCTTGGCCAGCCAGCCCGCGCTCTCCAGACCGCTGCGGATCTGCAGGGTGCCGATGCCCAGCGAGGCGGCAGAACCGAACAGCGTCGCGAACAGCGCAAGGATGTCGATCACCTTGCCGAGCGGGCCCTCGGAGTTTCGCTTGCCGATCAGCGGCAGGAACACGGCGCTGATCGTCTGGCGGCGCCCGCGGCGGAAGGTGCTGTAGGCGATCGCCAGACCCGCGACGGCGTAGATCGCCCACGGGTGCAGCGTCCAGTGGAACAGCGAGGTCGCCATCGCCGTCTTGATGGCCTCTTCGCTCTCCGCGGGGGACGTCCCCGGTGGCGGATCGACGAAGTGGCCTAGCGGCTCGCTAACGCCGAAGAACATCAGACCGATGCCCATGCCGGCGCTGAACATCATGGCGATCCAGGAGATCGTCCGGAACTCCGGCTGCTCCCCGTCCTTGCCGAGCGGGATCCGGCCGAACTTACTGAAGGCCAGGTACAGGGCGAAGATGACGAACGCGGTGGCCGCGAGCACGAAGCCCCAGCCCGTGTTGGTCAGCAGCCAGTTCAGTGCCGCCTTCGACGCGGTGCTCAGCGAGTCGGTGCCCACCGCACCCCAGAGCACCACGGCGAACATGATGGCCGCGGTGACTCCGAACACGACCCAGTCCGTGCGCGGTTTCCCGAGGAACTCGGGGCTTCCTGTCAATCCATTTGTATGGTGGCCCTCGGTGGGGTCACCACTTTGTTTTGTTTCGGTCGACACAGGTTTCGGCGCCGACTTTCGGCGACGCCCCCTCCTCTCCGTCGTCAGTTACGACGATCTGGAACTAAGTGGCCGGCAAATGTGCAGCTGGTAGCTCCGGACCGTCTGCAACCCGTAAACCGTGACCCAATCGGGTGAACAAGGCAAGCTCACCTGCGGTCAGCGTGGCCGAACCGACACCTAGACTTGGCTGCCGTGGCAGCCGGAATCAGACCTACGCAGGGCGCGTTGCGCGTCCTGCGCGGTGCCGGTTTGGCCACCACGTCGGCGTCACTGTCCGTGGCCGCACATGCGGCCGCCGGGGGGTCGTTACCCGATCCGGGTACAACCTTGGTGATCACCGGCCTGTTGGCCGGTGCCGGTGTGGCACTCGCTGATCGCAAGCGCGGGTCGTGGGGCATTCTAGGGGCCTTGAGCGTCAGCCAGCTGGCACTTCACGTATTTCTCCAGCTCGTGGCGTCCCACCAGGACGGCCACGGGTACGCCGGGATGCGGTTCTCGCCGCTGGTCATGACGCTCGGGCACGCCGCCGTGGTGCTGCTGACCGCGCTCGTGATGGCCCGCGCCGAGCAGGCACTCTTCGTAGTCGCGCGCCTCCTCGGGTCCATCCTGCCCCGCAGGTCCACCCCACTAACGGTGGTTGCGCAGCCGCGCACGGTGTGCGTCGTGGTGGTCACGGTGCGTACCCTGGCGCAGCTGATCTACCAGCGCATTCATGCCCGTCGCGGGCCGCCGGAATCTCCTGCCGCCGGCGGCGATCACGTGGAATTCGCCACCTGATCGTTGCCCTTTCGTCATTTCGTCGCGTATCCGCGCGCGCGAATAGCCCGAAACGCAGGAGATTCAAGAACATGTCGACAAATCGATTCGCGGTTCGATCCGCGGCGCTGACCGCTGCTTGCGGGATTGTTGCGCTAATGGGCGCGGGCACGGCGTCCGCGCACGTTTCCGCACAGCCTGGCGAGGCGGCCAAGGGCGGCTACGCCAAGGTCGCCTTCCGGGTCCCGAACGAGCGGCCGAACGCCGGAACCGTGCAGGTCAAGGTGAACCTGCCGGAGCAGTACCCGCTGAGCTCGGTGCGCACCAAGCCGATGCCGGGCTGGACCGTCGAGGTGGAGCGGGTCAAGATCGCGCCGGTCGAGGTGGCGGGCGCGCCGGTCACCGAAACTGTGCGCAGCATCACGTGGACCGCGCAGCCGGGCAACCGGATCGGGCCGAACGAGTTCAACGAGTTCGAGGCGACGCTCGGCGCCCTGCCGACCAACACCGACGAACTGCTGCTGCCCACCACCCAGACCTACGACAACGGCGAGGTCGTGAACTGGGACGCTCCGACGCCGCCGAACGGCGAGGAGCCGGAGCACCCGGCCCCGACGCTGAAGCTGGTCGAGGAGGCCGGGGAGGGGCACTCGCACGGCGGGAGCCCGGACGGTCAGGAGGCCGCCGGCACCGGTGACGACACGGCCCGCTGGCTGGGCGGAGCCGGACTCCTGGTCGGCGCGCTCGGCCTGGGTGTGGGGGCCGGTGCCCTCGCGCGCAGCCGGAACGCCGGACAGGCTGCGAAGCAGCAGGAATCCGGGAAGGACGAGTCGTGAAGCGGTTGATGGCGATCGCGGTGCTGGCGCTGGCCGCGCTGCTCGGCGGCGCGGGCACGGCGCTCGCGCACAACGTGCTGGTCAGCAGCGACCCGCCGGAAGGCGCGCAGCTGGCCACCGGGCCCCGTGAGGTCCGGTTGACCTTCGACCAGCCGGTGCGCACCGGCCAGGGCTACAACACGGTCAACGTGGTCGGCCCGGACGGCACGTACTGGACCGACGGGGAGGTGCGGGTCGAGGGCAACTCGGTCGTCGCACCGGTCCGCGAGCTCGGTCCGGCGGGTGTCTACACGGTCGGCTACCGGGTGCTGTCCAACGACGGCCACCCGGTGCCCGGCAAGGTCACCTTCACGCTGACCGCGCCGGGCAACGGCACGCCGGCCCCGGCCCCGCAGAACGCGGACCAGCCCGGCCAGCAGGCGGAGTCGGCGGAGTCCGGCGGCACGCCGATCTGGCCGTGGATCGCGGGCGCGGTGGTCCTGGTCGCCCTCGGCCTGGTCCTCGCCCTACGCCTGGGCAAGCCGAAGAACTGACGCAAGAAGGGGCGCCCCCGGCCGAGCGATTCGGCCGGGGGCGCTCTCGTTTTCGAGCCAGGTCACGTCGACAAGGTGACCTCCCCCCGGGGCACCGGTCACTTGCTGCGCAGCCGGATGCGGTCGAGGACCGCCGGGTCGAGCGTCCCGGCGCGGTCCACGGCCCGGGCCTGGACCATGAACCACGGCTGGGCGCTCTCCCGCGCCGCGCGCACCGGCACGAAACCCTGGTCCACCAGCGAAATCGCGTAGTCGACCGACACCTCGCAGAGGTCGTTGAGCGATGCCGTGCCGTGCCACGGCATCACCCCGGCGCCGCCGAGCGGGACGAACCGCAGCCGGCCCGCCGCCGGACGGATGGACAGGCTCATCCGCACGCAGCCCTCCCGCCACAGCACCGAGTAGTCGAGCTCCTCGTCGACGTGCTTGTTCGCCAGGTAGGTGATCGTTTCCCGCCACGCCGTCGCCAGCAGGTCGCCGCGCGCCCGGCGGACCTCGGCCGGCACCGCCGGATCGGTCAGGTCGAAAGGATTCGCGTAGATCCGCTGCGACCACGCGAACGGATCGCCGCCGGGGCAGGGGATGTCGACGGCCTGCAGCACGGAGCGGAACAGCTCGGCGAACCGCGGCCGCCCCGGCCCGGCCGGGTCCCGGGCGTCGGCTTCCCCCAGCGCCGCCCGCGGATCGCGGCGGACGTCCAGCCCGGCGAACGCCGTGGCGTACCGGTCGCGGTGCTTCGCCAGCAGCTCCGGCCGCTGCGTGCGGTCGCCGCACCGCGGATGCGCGTCGGCGGCGTCGTCGAAGTCCTCGACCGCCACCACGTCCCGCAGCCCCGCGCTTGCCACCTGCGCGACCAACTCCCGGTGGTAGCCCGCGTAACGGCGCGGCTCCCGGAACCTGAAGTGGCTGGCATCGGTGAGCGCCCGCACCGCGATGCCCGGCGGGTGGATCTGCCGGACGGCCTCGTCGAGCTGCCGCAACCGGATCAGCATGGCCAGCTCGGCGAGGTCGGGCAGCCCGCCGAGCGCCTTCAGCCGGGAGCCGTCCTGCTTCAGCGACGGCCCCACCACGACGAACGGGATGCGCGCACCGGCCTCGATCGAGGCGAGCATGTCCCGGTCGGCCGCCTCGGGCGGATACGCCGTCCTGGACGCGCCGAACGGCTTCGCCGTCACGACCCGCCACACCGCCCGGCAGATCGCCGCCGGATCGGCGCGAGCACCGACCTCGCGGCCGAGCCGCCGCCCGTCGGCCACCGCGGTCGCGACCAGCGACTCGACGATCCGCGACTGCTCCCCCGCGGTCAGTTCCACGCCGTGCGACCAGATCGTGGGGCGGGTGCTGAGATCCCCGATCCGCAGCCTGCTCAGCGACGTCACGTGCGACAGCTGCGGCACGTCGGCCGAGTGCCCGCGTCCCAGCGGAACCGGCTGCGGCAGCGACTCGAACGTCCTTATCCCGCAAGGGCCTTGACCACCACCGTCCACAGTGAACCCGGGCGGGCGCGCGGCCACCACCGAGGCGGCGGGGAACGCCGCCCGCAGCGCTTCGCGATTGCCGGCCGAGTCGTCGAAGGCGGCGACGAGCTCGTGCTCCGGCATGTCGTGCAGCGCCGCGACCTTCTGCCCCGCGACCGGCCCGTCATCGGTGGTGCGCAGGTCGAGGTGGCCGAGTCCGTGGCGGCTCAGCACCTCTTCGGTGGCGGCTCGCATCCGGTGGCGGCGACCGGTCAACCAGACGACCCGGGCACCGGCTTGTTCCAGGTCCCGGACGAATTCCCCCAGGCCCGGCGCCGGTTCGTCGGTCAGCAGGGCTTCCCGGTGCCACGCGACGTTCTGGCGGTACTCGGCGTACAACGCCTCCCAGTCGAGTTCGGGATACCGCGCCGGCAGCCCGTTCACCGCCAGGAACGGGCGCCAGCCCGGCCGGTACAGCCCGGGCAGCACGTCGAGCCGCGCCGGGGCGGCGAACTCGTCGATACCGTGCGCTTCGCCCAACCGGCGCAACGCCTCGCCGACCCGGTGCTTCGGGTGCAAGGCGCAGAAGTCGAGGTCCACGGCGACCAGCGGGCGCGGCAGGCCCGGCTCGTTCCGGCACCGCGCGCTGCGCGCCCGGACCAGGCGGACGACCCGGCTGAGGATCTCGTGCTGCTCCGCAGCGACGACGTGCACGAAGCGGCGCCACGGGTGGTCGCCGGCGAACGCGGCCGCGGTCGACTCGGCCAAGTGGCGCAGTTCCTGCGCGATGACGCGGTCGAAGGCGGCCCGGACCCGGTCCCGCTCGTCACCGCTGATGAGCACGCACGCTGCCGCCAGCTCGTCCAACTGCTCGTCCAGCGCGGTGACGACGCCCGGCACCCCGGACCGCGCGCGGCGGATCCCGCCGAGCACGATGCGCCCGGTGGCCGTCGCCGCCGAGTCCAGCTCGACGCCGAGCTCGCCGGCCGGCAGGAAACCCCGCGCCAGCAGCCCGCGGAACGTGATCAGCAGCGGCCGGACCACGAACTCGGCGAGGTGCTCCGGCGCCGTCCAGCCCGGCGGCCGGCCGGCCGCGATCCGCTTCAACCACAGCACATCGCCGGGGAACTCCCAGCGCGCCAACTCCCCCAGGGGGATCGCGTTCCGCGCCGCGGACAGCTCTCCCACCGCCCGGTGCTCGACGGCCCCGGCCGCCGCCACGCAGTAGAGCCGCAGCAACGGATCCTCGTCCAGCGATTCCCCCAGCCGCTCCGACCGGACATCCGGACCGCACAAAACCATCTCCATTCCAACAATTCCGGAAAAAACGCACGCATCACGAAGTCCCGCTCGCGTGCGCGAGCGGGACGTGCAAAAGTCAGCGATCACGCCCGAGCGAATTCGCCCGCACTCGGGCAAGAAACACCGGCGCCGCGGGCACTACCGACTCGCGATGCCGGAAAAAACGACTACTACCAGGGAAAACGTCGAATTCGCCCGGACCGAACCGGCCCACACCGATCGTCGAACCCCCAGTTCAACCGGCGCGGCGGCGCGCAGACACCCGACGGGCCCACCGATGACGCGCCCGTCGCCGAGTGGTCATTCACCATCGGCGAACTGCACGAGCGGGATGCAGCAGTCGCCTTCCAGTCGCTGCACCGTGACCCGGCCGCAGCGCTCCAGCTCCTGCCGGGTGATCCAGCCCGCGGCATAGTGGCGATAGGCCTGGGCCAGTAGGACGAGCTCCGCGAGGTGATCGGCGTGCCGGCGTCGGAGGTCTTCGGGCAGCCGGGGCAGCGAACCGGCCTGGCTGTCCACCACTTCGTCGAGCACCTGCGCAGCGCGCAACGCGTGCGTACGGCGCCAACGCGGCATCCGCGGCAAGAACTTCGCGATCCTCATCGACAGCCCGTCCCGTAGCAACGCACCGATGGAGCAGTTCGCCCGTATGGTTTACCCCTTCCGCCGAACGATCGTCAGCAGAAATTGCCCAACGAACGCGACTATCGACCCAACATCGCCCGTTCGGCCTAGCGATCGACCTGATCAGCTGTACGGCACCCATTGCGTGCAGAGATCTCCGTCCCTGATCGTGCGCAACCGCTGGTGCAGTTGCTCGCGAACCCCGGGATTGCTGCGCAGGATCGGGAGCACCCCGGTGGTGATCTTCAGCTCGCGCAGTTCGCGCAGCACGGGAAAGCCTTCCCAGCGCGTGATGTCGAAGCCGTAGGCCCCGGCCAGGTCGTCGTGCCAGCCCGGCGGGTGCCCCATCCGCAGCCGCCCCACCGCGATCGGCGTCAGATCCCACTCCGGCGGGCCCATGCACAGCGAATCCAGGTCGCACAGCAGCGGCCCGTCCGCGCCGCCGATCACGTTGCCGAGGTGCGCATCCGCGTGGATGACGCTGCACCCCAGCGGGAACCGCAGCGCCGCCAGGCGCTCTTCCAACACGTCGCAGCGCTGCGCGAGGAACCGGTGATCGGCCGGATCGATGTCGACCGCGTCGGTCAGCCGCCGCCGGATGTCGGCCATCGGCTGCCAGTCCAGGAACGTCGGGGACGGCGGCTTCGAGTGCATCTGGCGCAACAGCGCGCCGAGGTCGGCGCCGCCGGGCATCGGCCCGGTCTCGGGCACGTACTCCCAGAAGGTCGCCAGGTGTTCGCCCACCTGGACCGGCTGTTCAAGACCCGGCAACAGGCGCACGGCGGGAACCCCGTGCACGGCCAGCCAGCGCGCGGCCTCCACGGCGTTGAAGGCTCGATAGGTGAACGACGGGGAAAGCACTACGCGGACGACCACACGCTGGTCCCGAAGCAGGAAAACCCCGTTGTTGACGATTCGGAGCAATCGCGCGCCGGTCGGGTCGAGGCCGACGGCGGCGCAGATCTCGGTCAGTGCCAGCTCCAGCTCCGGCGGGATGCACCGACCCTGTTCCAGTGGTTGTGTCTTCATGCTCATCGTTTCGGACCGACGGCACCGCTGCCCCGGCGCGCCGAGCTCACACCCGGCGGAACCGCCGGACGGCCTCGAACAGGTCGCGGACGTCGGAATTCATCCGGTGCTTGCTCGCTTCGAGCTCCAGCGGCTTGAGCCGGTCGGCGACGCGCTGGGACTTGACCCGCTCGCCGTGCTCCAGCGCCCGCCGTCCGACCTTGACGCCCTCCTGCAGGTCGCCGGCCCGGATGTGGTTGGTGGCCTGCAGGCTCAGGCCGAAAACGTGGGTGCGCGCCATGTCCGCGCCGTAGGCCTCGTTGCACTTGATGGTCTCGGCGACGGCGATCGACGCGTGCTTCTTGGGGTCGAACACCGACAGCGCGTCGTGCGCGGAGCCGATCATGCCGTGCAGGTCGTTCTCGGTGAAGAAGCGCACCCAGTCGGGCGCCTCGTCGGCGCGGGCGCGGGCGAACTCGTCCTTGGTGCGGCCGACCATCTTCTGCACCTGGTCCGGCTTGTTCAGCATGCCGTAGGCCCAGGCCTCGTTGGCGCACAGCACGGCCACGGTCAGCGCGGAACCGGAGTCCTGCGCGGCGATCTGGCCCAGCTGGAACAGCTTCAGCGCCTCGTTGGGCTCCTCGTAGTGCAGGTAGACGCGGCCCATCCGGTACAGCACGCTGGCCACCAGGCCGTCGTCCTCGGCCTGCTTCGCGAACTCCAGCGCCTTGCCGAAGTGGCCGCGGGCGGGGTCGAGCAGACCCACGTCGAACGAGGTCCAGCCGGCCAGGCTGTGCATGTCCGCCAGCGCCACGAAGAGCTGCTTGCGCACGGGTTCGGCGGCGCTGGACTCCAGCAGCTGCTGCGCCCAGGACAGCTGGGCCACCACGGCGTCCCGGCAGGTTCCGCCGCCGTAGCGGTAGTCGAGGTCTCGCAAGGCTTTGGTGGCGGCGTGGATCTGCTGCACGTCGGTCATGCCGATCCGGGTCGGCGCCGGAGTCTGGGCGTTGGCCGGCAACCAGGAACTGGTTTCGGTGCCGAAGACCGCGGCGCCCATCGTCACCGCCGCGGCGTGGGACAGGAACTTCCTGCGCTTCACCGACTCGTCCTCCTCAGCGTCGGGGGCGTTGGCCGCTTTCGCGACCCGCATCGCGGTCGCCCCGTCGTACGCGAGGCCCATGTAGCCCCGCGGGATACCCAGCCCGTCGGCGATCCGGGCGAGCACGTCATAAGCCATGACCTGCCGCCCCTTGAGGATCTCGGACACCTCGGATTGCGACTGCCCCGTCGAGGCTGCAATCTGTCGCTGCGAAACGCCGTGCCGGCGAAGTTGCCGGTAGATCTCACTGACGTCCCGCCGGGCCAGTGCATCCCGCATTTCCCGCTCGTTCCAAACGTCGGGTGTAACGGGAGAGCCGCCAGAACCGATGATGTTCATTTAGACCCCCTGACGCTCTGCTCGGGCGTTGGTCGCAGAGTAAGGGCACTGCTGCATCCCGGTGAAGCGCGTATCGGTAGAGGTGATCGGCAGCGGTGAAGTCCACCGACCGCTCGTCGTTGCCGTTGGCCCGGTTATCGCCTGCGCCCTAGGCGCGAGGCCCCGGTCCGTTCCAATCTAGTCACCACAGGCAACCGAGCACGAACGGGAACGGTGACCGAGATGCGGGAAGCACAGGGTGGGAACGGCCGGTCGGCCGGCTTCCCCTCGGCCCCCGCGGACGGCCGCCGGTGGTGGCGAGTGGACTGCCGAGACGTGGCGAACTCGCACCGCTTCCTGGACGTGCTGGTCAACCGGGACAGGGTGGTGCTCGTCGGACCGCCCGGCCACTCCGCGGCGTTGTCGGCCAACGGCCTCGGCCAGTTGTCGGTCGCGTTGCGGGATGCCGCTGTGCAGGCGAGAAAGTGACGGTGACGTTTCGGTGGATGAGATCCTGGGTCAGGTGCTGCGAAGTGCGGTGCGAGAGCGGCTCGACGTGTTGACCGAGCTCGCGAACCGCGCGGACGCCCCTTCCCTGCTCTCCGTTGCGCGTTCCGAACTCCCCCGGCTCACGGAGGGGTGGCGAACGCTGCTCACCGCGCACGATGCCGACGAAAAGGGCAACTGCCCGGAGTGCTCAAGTCGCTGGCGCCCGCAGAAAGCACCGTGCTCGGTGTGGCGCACGGCTTATGAGCACCTGGTAGCAGGAGCCCTGGCACCCCGTCCCGCACGGCACCAGCGCCCGGCGCACGCTCTGCGCCCGGCCGCGCCGGTGCCGTAAGCCGGCGGACTCGGCCCCGGACAGCACTACCTCCTCCCCGATCCGGGTCACCGAGAAACCGCCAGGCGGCGGTCGATGAGCGGCTGGTCGTGTTTCCCCGACCTCGACCACTCGATCATCGGCCGCCGCCGCGAAAACTCCACATCGGACCGGCTGGCACGCCAGCGCGGTCACCCAGATTTCCGCGGGCCGGTGCTGACGCACTCCCCTCCCCCCGACCGGTGCCGGTCCGCGGAACTCCAACCACTCCGGTCACGCCGTTTCCCCGGACGGCCCCGGAGTCTGGAAAGGCCCTGGAGCTCGATTCCCCGACCGAGCCCAGGGCCTTTCCACGTCCGCACGACCGACCCGTGTGCACTTCTTGCTGCTATGGCGACGAGAAGTACGCACGGGTCGCTCAGCTGAGACGGGCCTCGACTGCCGGGTAGTCGGTGTAGCCCCGCTCGCCGCCGCCGTAGATGCGGTCGGCGTCCACCGGTGCGAGCGGGTGGCCGCCTGCGAACCTGATCGGCAGGTCGGGGTTGCTGATGAACAACCGGCCGTAGGACATCACGTCGGCGAGACCGGATCGCAGGACGCGTTCGCCGGCTTGCCGCGTGGTCGGTTCGGGGCCGTTGAAGTTCGCGATCAGCGTTCCCGGCCACCGGGGCCGCAGATCCGCCAGCGCCGGGTAGTTCCCGCGTTCCACGATGTGCAGGTAGGCGAGCCCGAGCGGTTCGACGGCGTCGAGCAGGGCCCGGTAGGTGCCTTGCGGATCCTGCTCGGCGATGTCGTTCTCGGGGTTGTCCGGCGAGATCCGCAGTCCGACGCGGTCGGTGCCGACCTCCGCGGCCACCGCTTCGACCACCTCCACCGCCAGCCGCAACCGGCCGTTGCGGGAACCCCCGTAGCCGTCGCCGCGCACGTTGGTGTTCTCCGCGAGGAACTGGTGGATCAGGTAGCCGTTGGCACCGTGCAGTTCCACGCCGTCGAAGCCCGCCCGGATCGCGTTCCTCGCCGCCGCGCCGAAGTCCCGGATCGTGGCGTCGACCTCGGCGGTGGTCATGGCCCGCGGCGTGACGTGGTCGAGCAGGCCGTCGGCGGTGAAGATCGTGCCGGAGACCGCGCGGGCCGACGGCGCGACGGGCAGCTCGCCGAGCGTCCTCGGGTGGCTCATCCGGCCGACGTGCCACAGCTGGGCGAAGATCCGGCCGCCGCCGGCGTGCACGGCATCTGTGACGTGCCGCCAGCCGGCGACCTGCTCATCGGTGACCAGGCCGGGGATCCCGGGCCCGCCCTTGCCGAGCCGGTTCGGCCAGATCCCCTCGCTGACGATCAGCCCGGCGGCGGCGCGCTGGGCGTAGTAGTCACCGGTGATCGCGGCGGGCACGCCGGTGCGGTCGTCGGCTCGCCCTCTGGTCATCGGGGCCATCGCGATCCGGTTCGGCAGGCTCAGGCGCGCGCCGCGGTACGGCTGCAGCAGCGGACCGGTGGTCTCGATCGTGGTCATGGGTGGCTCCTGGAGTTCCGGTGCGGTCAGCGGGCGAGGGCGATCGCGTCGATCTCGATCTGCCAGTCCGGCCGGGCCAGCGAGGACACTTCCAGCAGCGTGTCGGCGGGGTACGGCTCGGCGAGGAATTCTTCGCGCAGCTCGATGACCGCCGGCAGGTTCGCGGCCATGTCCCGGACGAGGATGGTCACCTTGACGACGTCGGCGAGGGTGGCCCCGGCCGCGGCGAGCACCCGCTCGATGTTGGCGAACGCCTGCCTGCCCTGGGTCTTGAAGTCGTCGCCGACGGTGCGGCCGTGTTCGTCGATGCCCGCCTGGCCGGAGACGTGGACGAACCCGCCGGCCTTGATCGCCTGCGAGATCCGGTACGGCTCGTACCAGTCGGGAGCGGTGGCGATGCGCTCGATGTCGGTGGCGGTCATGGCCGTCCTCCAAGTTTCATGCTCAGTATTTGTATGTGCATGCACATCTTGAGCATTCATGTACCTTGATGTCAACCACGACCGCCGCGACACCTGGGAGACCCGATGGCCGAGCCCACCGATGACGATCAGCTGTGGAGCCGGGTCGTCACGTTGTCCGGCCGGGTGGAGAACGAGCTGGCCAAGGCCATGCAGCGCAAGCACCGGCTGGGCCTGTCGGAGTACCGGGCGCTGTGCCACCTGGCCGGCGCGGACCAGGGCGAGCTGCGGATGCAGGAGCTCGCCGACGCCGTCGGGCTGAACCAGAGTTCGGCGAGCCGGCTGGTCGCCAGGCTGGAATCCGCCGGGCTCACGGTCCGCGACCACTGCCCGGCCGACCGCCGCGGCGTCTACAGCGTCATCACCGAAGCCGGGCGCGAACTGCACGCAGCGGCCCAGCCCACCTACCTGGCGGCGCTGGCCGCCGCGCTGGACCGCGCCGCCGCCGACCCCGACCTGGCCACGACCGTCAAGGCACTCCGCGGGTAGAACGTTCCGTTCGGCGAAATGACCCGTGCGCACTTTCTGCCGCTGTGGCGACAAGAAGTGCGCACGGGTTCTGAGCGGTCACTTGCGGCGGAGGCGGGCCCTGGCCGCGAAGTCCGGGTCGAGCCGGATCCCCGGCGGGGTCCGCGATCCCCTCGGGGCCGGGACCGCCGCGCCGATCGCGCTTGTCAGGTGGGTTCGCTGGGACGGGACCATCAGCCACGGCTGGCGGGGGCCGAGCAGTGGCGAGTACACCGGCACGAAGCCCTGGTCCAGCAGCGAGATCGCGAAGTCCACCGCCACGTTGCCGCGGTCGTCGAGCACCCCGGTGCCCTGCCAGGGCAGCAGGCCGGAGCCGCCGAGGTAGGTGAACCCGAGGCAGCCCTTGCGGACCGCGCTGAGCGTCAGCCGCACCCGGTTCGGGAACATCCGCTCGTAGCCGAACTCCTCGTCGACCTGCATCGTCGCCATGTAGCGGAGCACCGTGTGCCACGCCCGGCGCAGCACCGCGCAGCGCGCCTGGCGCACCTCGGCCGACACGGTCTGGTCGGTCACGTTGTAGATGTCCGCGTAGACCGCCGTGGACCACTCCAGCCGGTCCGTGCCCGCGGGCACCACGACCGGCACCGAATACACCAGCGACATCAGGATTTCCCGGAACAGCCCGATGACGTGCGGCGCGAACTCGCCCATCTCCGCGGTGCGCAGGTGCACCAGCTCCAGGGTCCGCAGCGGGTTGTCGGTGATGTCGAAGGACCGCAGCGACTCCGCGAGCAGCCGGCGGTAGCGGGCCACCCGCGACGCGTGCTCGGCCTTCAGCCCGGGTAGGCCGAGCCGCTGCTCGGCGACCGCGTCGATCTCCTCGACGGTGGTCCGGTCCCCGATGCCGACCAGGTCGACGTACTCGCGCAGCTTCTTCTGGTATGCGTCGGTGATCGCGTGCGGGCGGCTCCGGAAGTGCCTGCCGTCGGTGAGGATGTTGAAGTGCAGGCCGGGCCGGTGCACCGCGCTGACCGCCTGCTGGAGCTCCCGAAGCCGCGCCATGGCACCGAGTTCGGCGAAGTCCGGCAGCGGGCCGCCGGCCTTGAGCCGGTTCAGGCACTGCTTGACCGGGAAGCCGAGCAGCACCACCTCGATGGGCTCGCCGCGGCGCACGAACGGTTCGGCGTCGCGCCGCAGGTCGGCGGGTTGGTAGTTGGCGCGGGAGCCCTTGATGAACTGCTTGCGGGTGAACACGTGGTGCAGCGCCGCCAGCACCTGCTCGGGTTCGCTGCGCTCGTCGATGCCGAACTTCGCGACCGCGCTGCGCCCGGTCCGCGCCGCCGCCCGGTCCGCGTCGGCCACCACCGAGTCCACTATGGACAGCGATTCCCGCTCGGTCAGGTGCACGGCCCAGCGCTGCGCCTGGCGGTTCTTGCGCAGCGCGCCGATCTGCAGCTCTTCCAGCGAGTGCGTGTTGGACAGCCGCTGACCGCTGCGCGTGCCGGGGCGCGGCGTCGTCTCGAAGGTGGCGATCACCGCGGCGGCGTCGGCCACCGGCTGCGCCGGGAGTCGTTCCGCGGCCAGGCCGGGGATCTCGACGGCGACCGGGAGGGCCCCGCCGAACTCCTTGGTCACGGCGATGCGGTTCGCCAGCTGGTCGTCGAAGACCGCCACCACGTCGACATCGCCGAGCTCGCGGAGCTTCTCCACCTTCAGCTCCGTGCGCGGGCGGCCGCCGTCCTCGGACAGGCACAGCAGCATCGCGTCCGGCACCCCGGCGGTGGCCAGCACCTCCTCGGTGTGCTCGCGGAACCGCTCGCGCCGACCGGTGCAGAACACCACCCGCCCGCCGGCGTCCTGCACGTCCCAGACGAACCGGGCCAGCCCGGCGTTCACGCTGTCGGTGCGCAGCTTCTCCCGCGGCCGGGCCAGGAACGAGCGGGTGAAGTCGGCGCGCACCTCTTCCCAGTCGACGGACGGGTAGCGCTCGCGCAGCCCGCTGAGGGACACGAAGTTGTGCCAGGTGGCGGCCGCGTGGGTCGGCAGCACCGGCAGCGTGCCGGGGCCGGCCAGCTCCAGGATGCCGTCCGGCGCGCCCGGCCGGGGCCCCGAAACCGAGCGGGCGGCGTCCAGGATCCGCTGCAGCGGCACGAGTCCGCACAGGTCGACGTCGATCACGACCGCGGGCTGCGGCAACCGGTCGTCCCAGCGGCGCCGGCGGGTGCGCTGCTGGACCCGGTCCAGCACCGATTTCAGCACCTCGTCCTGCGCTTCCGGCACGGTGTGGACGTAGCACTGCAGCGGCTGTTCGCCGGAGAGCAGCTCCGCGGTGCGCGGTCCCAGGAAGCGCAGTTCCTCGGCGATCACCCGGTCGACGGCCCGCCGCACCCGGCTGTCCCGCCGCGCGGATTCGAGGCGGCTGAACCCGGCGCTGAGCTCGTCGAGGGTCTCCACCAGCGCGCGCGCTCCCGCCGACACCTCGGCGCGGGTCGGCTCGTGGCTCACCCGCAGGTAGTCGGTCACCACGATCCGGCCGGTGGCCTGCAGCTCCGGCGAGAGCTCGAAGGCGATTCCGCCGCCGCCCAAGGCGAACAGCCCGATCCCGTGCACGTCCAGGGCCAGCCGGAAGGTGCGCAGCAGCGGGCGGACGAAGTGCTCCAGGAAGTACTCGAGTTCGTCCTCGCGCCGCTCGAAGCGGTTGTCCAGCACCACGCGCAGCAGGCCCGGGGTGCCGTCGTCCACCGGTTGCAGCAGCGTGGCCAGGTCGGCCGCGATGGTGCCGCCGGGGTGCGTCGGGTGCGCGGGCGCGGGCTCGGCGATGCGGGTCAGCGCGGCCGAGCCGGTGCCGGTGTCCACCACGGCGGCGGGCACCGGCTGGGTGGCGCAGTGCATTCGCAGGTCCGGATCGGATTCCACAATGGACGACAGCCGCTCCCAGCCGCGCAGCTGGCGCAGGGCGCGCTCGCGGGGGCCGGCGGCCTGCAGCTGCACGGTGCGCTCCGGCCCGCTGACGGTGATCCGCTCGGCGGGGAACGGCACGCTGCGGTTGGGACCGAGCACCGCGGCGAAGCAGTCCTCGGCGAGCTGGCGCCGGGTCGAGGTCAGCAGGTCCGCGCGGTCGGCGGGCAGCGGCACCGACCCGCCGGTGTCGCGGTCCGCGGCCAGCGACCGGGTCAGCCGGTGCAGCCACGCCGGGTCGAACACCCGGCGGGTGCGGCGCAGCCGGACCAGCGCGCGGTAGAGATCGGACCAGTTCGGATCATGTCCCAGCGGCAGCCCCGCCCCGGCCCCGGCGCCGCTGAGCTGCAGCGATCCCCCGGCGGAGCGCTCGACCCGCAGGCCGTAGCCACCGGCGGAGAGCAGGTCGTTCGCGGCCGGGATGGTCAGCGGGTGCCACAGCCCGGGCGGCACGTCCGCGGCCGTGACGGGCGGGCTCGCCGGTGCG
Source organism: Saccharopolyspora sp. NPDC045839 (assembly GCF_056431645.1). NCBI lineage: Bacteria > Bacillati > Actinomycetota > Actinomycetes > Pseudonocardiales > Pseudonocardiaceae > Saccharopolyspora > Saccharopolyspora sp. NPDC045839. The sequence continues at coordinate 92,815 of NZ_JBWKKH010000021.1, read as the reverse complement.
GCGAGCTCCGGGGTCAGTCGCGCGGTCACGGGGCTGCGGTGCGCGTCGCGCGCGTGGCAGCCGAACAGGCACGGGTACCGGCGGCAGGTGTGCCACCGCACCAGGTTCTTCCCCCAGTCGATGTCCACCTGGCAAGCAGAGCACGTGGCACGGCGGGAAAACGAGGGGCGGCCGGGCAGTAACCCACGATGACCTTTCTGTCACTGAGAATGACGGCTCGGATCACCCTAGATAGCGACCTTGTGCGCTGACAACATGACTCACTGCATATGCCAACGGTGTAACGCGACAAGATCCGCAGGTCAGAGATCTACCCAGAAAGCACCCGATGACCAACCGACAGGGTCTGGTCAAGCTATCAACAAAGAAATCACCCGAACGACTGATACCGTCCCCGGCATGTCCGGAGCGCACGACCGCCCGCGGGCCGGGAAACTGTGGACATCGCCGGCACCGGGAGAAACCCCCGGAACCAGCCGGTGAACCAGACCGCCGAGTCGAACTCGGCACCATCTCCCCCAGGGCTCCCCTGAAAGAGAATCATGGTCGTGGTCGGCAAGATGGTCAGTGAACATGATCAAGGAGTCGCCTTGCCCGCCGAAGTAGCCCCGTTGCGCCGGAAGCCGGTCCAGCAACGCAGCGCACAACGTGTGGAGAAGATGCTCTCGGCCTGCGCCGAGCTGATCGACGAGGTGGGCTATGACGGTTTAACCACCACGCTCATCGCCGAACGGGCGGGCGTCGCGGTCGGCTCGCTCTACCAGTTCTTCCCGGACAAGCGCGCCGTGGTCCAGGAACTCACGCTGCGCAACCTGGACCGCTTCGTGCGCACCGTGTCGGCCCGGTTCGACCAGCTGGAGCTGGCGCACTGGTGGGACGCGGTGGACGCCGTCTTCGACGTCTACCTGACGATGCACCGGGAAGTCCCGGCGTTCAGCCGGCTGCACTTCGGCGACGTGGTGGACCTGCGGCTGCTGGATCCGAGCAAGGACAACAACGCGGTGATCGCGGAGAAGCTGACCGGGCTGATCGCCGAGGAGTTCAGGCTCGATCCGGCGGACCTGCTGCTGCCGCTGGCGGTCGCGGTCGAGGCGGCGGATGCGGTGCTGCACCTGGCTTTCCGGCGCGATCCCGCCGGCGAGCCGACGCTCGTCGCGGAGGCGAAGGAACTGGTGCGCGGCTACCTGTCCAACCGGATGCCCGAGGGTCAGCCGAAGGATCTGCCTTCGCCGCGGTAGGTCGGCACGGTGGCGGTCAGCCGGTCGGCCGCCACCAGGTGGTAGTGCGCGAACCGCTCGGCGGGCTCGCCCGCCTTCGCGTGCCGGAACCACACCCGGTCCCCGAGCCGGAGCCGCCCGGCCGCCGCCCCGACCACGGGCGTCTGCACCTCGCCGGCGCCCTCGGTCGCGAGCAGCCGCAGGCCGCCCGGCGAATGCGGCACGGGCACCCGGTCGGCCCCGACCGGCCCGGAAGCGAGATAGCCGCCGCCGAACAACGTCGCGATCCGCGCGGCGGGGCGGTGCACGACGGGCAACGCGTAGAACACCGCAGGCCGCGGGCGGAAGGAGCGGTAGCCGTCGAACAGCGTCGGGCCGATCAGCCCGGAGCCGGCGGCGACCTCGGTGACGGCCCGTTCCGCGGCGGTGCCCTCCAGGCTGCCGGTGCCACCACCGTTGACGAACTCCAGCGGGGCCAACGCCTGCACCGCGCGCACCACGGCGGCCCGGCGTTCGGCGATCTCGGCGGCCGACCGGCGCTGCATCCAGCGCAGCGCGGCGGCCTTCATCGGCTTGCCGTGCGGCGCGTCGCCGAGCCCCGCGATCTGGCCCTCGTACGCCATCAGCCCGACCAGGCGAAAACCCTTGCGGCGCAACACGGATTCGGCGAGCCGGCGAGCCTGCGCGACGGTGCGCACCGGGGAGCGCCGGGTGCCGACGTGCAGGCCGGGCAGCGGCCGCCAGGCCGCGTCGACCTCCAGGCAGAGCCGGATGGCGGGCCGGTCGGGGCCGAGCGCGGCGTCGATGAGGTCGAGGTGGTCGACGGAGTCGACCATGAGCGAGATCGACGCGGCGGCGGCCGGGTCGGCCGCGAGGTCGCGCAGCGCCGAGCGGTCGACGGTCGGGTAGGCGACGAGGATGTCGTCGCTGAGTCCTTCGCGGTGCAGCCAGATCGCCTCGGCGAGGCTGTAGCACATCAGCCCGGCGTAGCCCGGGACCCGCAGCACCCGGTGCAGGAGCTCGCGGCAGCGCACCGACTTCGTCGCCACCCGGATCGGCCGCCCGGCGGCCCGGCGTACCAGGTCGGCGGCGTTGTGGTCGAACGCGTCGAGGTCGACCACCGCGAACGGGGGGTCGAGCTCGCTGGTGATCTCGTCGAACCGGCGCACGCGGACAACAGTAGGCCGAAAACTCTTGTTATGTGAATCTCTTTCACATAATTTCTCCGCAACGGCACCCGAAGGAGGGTTGGCGATGCAGCGTTGGACCAACTGGGCGGGCACTGCCACCGCCACCCCAAGCGCCCTGGTGGCGCCGCGCGACACCGACGAGGCCGCGGCGGCGATCCGCGACGCGGCCCGCGGCGGCGGCACCGTCCGGCCGCTGGGGACCGGCCACTCGTTCTCCGGCATCGGCTCGCCGGACACCGGCTGCGCCCTGGACCTCTCGCACTGGTCCGGGATCGTGCACGCCGACCCGCACACCGGGCTGGTCAAGGTGCGCGCCGGCACGCCGCTGCACCGCCTCAACGCCGAGCTCGACGGGCTCGGCCTGGCGATGGCGAACCTCGGCGACATCGACCGGCAGACCATCGCGGGCGCCATCTCGACCGGCACCCACGGCACCGGCGCCGGGCTCGGCGGCCTGGCGACCCAGGTCGAAGAGCTGGAACTACTGCTCGCAGACGGCACCGAGAAGCGCTGCTCGGCCGCGGAGAACCCGGAGCTGTTCGCCGCTGCCCGGCTCGGGCTCGGCGCGCTCGGCGTGATCACGACCGTGACGCTGCGCTGCGTGCCGGCGTTCTCGCTGGTCGCCGACGAACGACCGGCGCGGCTGGACGACGTGCTGGACGGCTTCGACCAGCTCGCCGCCGACAACGACCACGTCGAGTTCTACTGGTTCCCGCACGCCTCGAACACGCTGGTCAAGCGGAACAACCGGCTACCCGCCGGGCAATCGCCGCGGCCGCTGCACCCGCTCCGGCACTTCCTGGAGTACGAGGTGCTGGAGAACCGGCTGTTCGGCGCGGTCTGCCGGCTGGGTCGCGCGGTGCCCGCGTCGGTGCGGCCGCTCAACCGGTTCTGCGCCGCGACCTGGTCCGCGCGTTCCTACAGCGACAGCTCGCACCGGGTCTTCACGACGCAGCGCAACGTCCGGTTCGTCGAATCCGAGTACGCCGTGCCGCGGGAGGCGCTGCGCGACGTGCTCCAGGAGCTGCGGGCCGCGGTCGGGCGGCTCGACGATCCGGTGATGTTCCCGGTCGAGGTGCGGGTCGCGGCCGCCGACGACGTGTGGCTGTCGACCGCGTACCAGCGGCCGTCGGCCTACATCGCGATCCACCAGTTCCGGGGCATGCCGCACCGACGCTGGTTCGACGCGTTCGAGGCCATCGCCGGTGCGCACGGCGGACGGCCGCACTGGGGCAAGATGCACCGGCTCGACGCCGCGGCGCTGCGCGAGCGCTACCCGCGGTTCGACGACTTCCGCCGGGTGCGCGCCGAGGTCGACCCCACCGGGGTCTTCCGGAACCCCTACCTGGACCGGGTCCTCGGCGCCTGTGGATAACTCCCGCAATTTCAATGGAAATCAGAGGTCCGATTTCCATTGAAATTGCGGCCGACAGGTCAGCGGAGGGCCGCGCGGACGGCCTCGGGGATCGGGGTCTCACCGTTGACGAGCTCCAGGGCACGCCTCGCCGCGGCGGGCTGGTCGAGCAGGGCGAGCAGCACCGCGGCGACGTCCGCGCGGGTCACCTCGGCCCGGTCGACCGATGCCGCCAGCGCGACGCGCCCGGTGGGCGGGTCGTCGGTCAGCCGGCCCGGCCGCAGGATCGTCCAGTCCAGCGATCGCGGTCGGAGGTCCTGCTCCGCCGCGCGCTTGGCATTCAGGTACGCGCCGAACACCGGGTCCACGTCCGGCGGGTTCGGGCGCGTCGTCCCCATCGAGCTGACCTGCAGGAATCGGCGAACTCCAGCCCGCTCGCAAGCGTCCGCCAGCAGCTCGGAGGCCGCGCGGTCCACGGTGTCCTTCCGCGACGCGCCGCTGCCCGGACCGGCCCCGGCGGCGAACACCGCGGCGTCCACATCGGACAGCAGAGCGGCGAGCGCATCGGCGTCGAGCCGCTCCAGATCGGCCAGCTGCGGCTGCACCCCATCGGCGCGGAGGTCGTCGGCGTGGTCGGGGTTGCGGATCAGCCCGAGCACGGCGTCACCGCGCTCGACGAGCATCGCCCCCAGGTGCCGCGCGATCTTCCCGTGCGCCCCGGCAATCACGATTCGCATGCCGCCCAACCTAGGGCACACACGCCCGCACAGCCTGTGGACAACTCACCACAGGCTGTGGACAACTCGCCCCGTCGGTCGTGAGTGCGCAGCCGGGTGGCGCGCCCGATTGCGCTACGCACTCACGACCCGACCCCAGGGGCTGGCTTCGGGGGTTCAGCGGCGCGACGGGGCGGGGGCCTCCGTCGCGAGCAGCTGCTGGTAGACGACCTCGTTCACCCAGCGGGACACCGCGGTGTGCTCGACCGGCGGGGCGTCGTCGAAGCACCGCCCGTCCAGCTCCACCTGCACGTCGTCGCCGTCCGCGCTGAGCACCGCGATGCCGAACTGGCGGGCGCGGATCAGGCAGGTCGAGGCGAAGTCCGGGGCCACCGCGACGTTGCGCGGCACCACGATGGCGGCGCTGGCGAACCGGGCGAACGGCACCGCGGCGGTCAGCGCACTGCGCCAGTGCCGAGCCGGGGCGAGGACACCGGTGACCCGGGCCGCGGGCGGCGGCACGCGCCCGTCCATCTCCGGCCACACCCAGGTGGCGATCTCGGCGCGGTCCAGCACCGGCCCGCTGCCGAAGCACAAGCGTTCGGCGTGCGCGTCGGAGAGCAGCTCGGCTGTCGCGATGATCTGCCGCCCGAGCAGCTTCACGGGCGGCAGCACGCTGCCCGCCCAACCCAACGTGTCCACCGACCGCTGGGCGAGCCGGCCCATGGAAGCGGCGAGCCCCAGCGGGGACCGAAGCTGCGTCGTCGAGCAGGCTCGGAGCTCGTCCTCGGTCCAGGCACGTCCCGGCATTCCGGTCACGGCGTTCCGCCTCCCTCACGCACTGCGCTTGCACTCCGCGGCCTCCGACAACGGGGCCACTGCCGACTTAAACAGCTCGGAGCGGGTTTTGCGCTGCTCAACGGGGTCCCTGCGACCGGCGGCGGGCATCGGTCGGTGACTGGTCGACGAATGACATCAGGACTTCAGCCCAGCGATGCCGCCATTCAGGTGATGCCGGTACGGCACCTGCCAATCGGGTTTTCCACTACCACCCAAGCCGAATCCGGCCGGTCCCGCAAAACGACCACCGGTGGGGCGATCAGTGGGACAGCAGGTCGAGGTTGATCCGCTCCTGCTCGACGAGCCGCTGGCGGATGCCCTCCGCGGCCGGCAGCAGCGGCTTGACCAGCTTCGAAACCTCCGCGCGGACGCTGTGCGCCACCACGCCGAGCGCCGCGACGACCGTGCCGCCCGCGTCGTGCACCGGGACCGCGACAGAGCAGTTCCCGAGCGTCATCTCCTCGTTGGCCTGCGCGAATCCCCGGCTCCGCACGGTCTGCAGCTCGCGTCCCAGCCGACCGGGCTCGGTGATGGTGTAAGCGGTGTAACGGGGCAGCCCGCGTTCGCAGTACTGGTGCATCACCGCGCTCGGCGCATGGGCGAGGAGCACCTTCCCGACGCCGGTCGAGTGCAGCGGCAGCCGGCCGCCGCTGCGCGAGATGATCGGCACGGCCCGCGGCGTGGTGAGCTTCTCGACGTAGACGACCTCCAGCCCGTCGCGGACCGCGAGGTGCACGTTGTCGTGGGTGTTCTGGCACAGCTCCTGCATGTACGGCAGGGCTATCTCGCGGAGCCGGCTGTTCACCGGCGCCAGCAGCCCGATCTCCCACAGCCGCAGCCCTATCGCGTAGCGGCCGTCGCCGTCGCGCTCCAGCGCGCCCCACATCTCCAGCTCGCGGACCAGCCGGTGCGCCGTGGCCAGCGGGATCTCCGCACGCCGGGCGATGGCGGTGAGGGTGAGCCGGGTGTGGTCGATGTCGAAGGCGGTGAGGACGCTGAGCGCCCGAGCCGTGACCGACCGGCCAGGATCCCGGCTGTTGCCCGCCATGCTTCCTCCCGTGCAGGTGCTCGAACTGTTCTGCGTAGCGGTGCCGGTAGCGGAGCAAGCTGCGAGGGCGGGCTGAGCGGCTGTGCCGCTGCGAGGACATGCACGTGCCCGCCTCCAGTGTCGGCCCCGACGATGCGCAAAGCCCAGCACAGTCCGCGGCTGTCGCCAAGATCTGTTTTACCGCGCACCGACGAGATATCGGAGCGGCCATCAGGCGAGGCCGAGCAGGGCGGTGAACGCCTCGGCCTGTTCGACGTTGGCCAGGTGCGCGGCGTGCGGCAGCACTTCCAGCCGGGCGTTGGCACCGATCCCGGCGGCGATCACGGCGCCGTGCTCCGGCGGGGTGGCGGGATCTTCGTCCCCGGCGACGACCAGCGTCGGCGCGGTGATGGCGGGCAGGTCGGGGCGCAGGTCGGCGCGACCGATCAGCTCCGAGCACAGCGCGTACGCCTCGTCGTCGGTGCTGGCGATCATCGCGGCGTAGATGGCGGTTTCGGCGTGCCACTCGCGGAAGTACGGGGTGAACCACCGCTCGATGGTCGGCGAGACCAGCTCGTTGGTGCCGTGCTCGCGTGCGGCGGCGGCCCGGTCGAGCTCGACCTGCTCCTGCCCCAGCCAGGCGGAGCTGCAGCAGATGGTCAACGCCTCGATGCGATCACCGGCGTGCGCACCCAGCCACAACCCGATCATCCCGCCGAGCGAGGAGCCCAGGAACGAAGCCCGCGGCACCGCCAGGTGGTCCAGCAGCGCGAGGACGTCCGCACCGAGATCGGCCGGCGTGTAGGGGCCGGGCAGCACCGGGGATTCGCCGTGCCCGCGCTGGTTGTACCGAACCACGCGGTACGCGCCGTTGAGCACGTCGAGCTGCGGATCCCACATCTCCCAGGTGCAGCCGAGCGCGTTGGACAGCACGAGAACGGGAGCGTCGGGATGCCCGGTCTCCCGCCATTCCAGGCCAAGTCGTTCCCACCTAGTCACGGAAGTCCCCCTGTCAGCTCACAACCCAAGCAGCGCCCGCATCCGCGCGTACTTCCGTTCAAGCCGCTCCCGCGTCACCGCGTCCAGCACGGCCAACCGCGCGGGATCGGCGTTGTGCGCCAGATCGGCCTCCTTCACCAGCAACGCTCCAGGAGTTCCCAAGATCCGGGTTGCGTAGTCGGCGGGATCCTCACCGGGCCGCTTCGTCACGGCCAGCACGATCGCCTTGGTCTCGGGCGGCAGCGCGGCGGCCAGCAGCCACTCCTCGGAGAGGGCGTCGTCCTCGACGGCGTCGTGCAACCAGGCGGCGGCGACCTGCGCATCGCTGCCGCCCCGCTCCCGAACCCCGGAGGCGACGGCGGCCAGATGCTCGACGTAGGGCCGCCCGGCCTTGTCGACCTGCCCGAGATGAGCGCTCGCGGCGATGGCAGCGACCTCATCAAGCCCCAGAACCGGACCAATCACACCGAAACCGTACAACCGACGGCGAAGAAGAAACCTGTTCGCTGTCCGCTGAAGAAGAACCCGCCCCCAAAGCCCCAAACCCCCCAAACCGCGCGCAGAAGGTGGCTCAGCCCAACGAAAACCCAACAACGACCAGGAAAAGCGACCTTCGCCACACTCCGAGCGAAGCATCCGAGGTTCCTGCTGGTCACGGGGCCGTGAGCGCTCTGGCGCCATAGCAGCCCACCACACGCACGACCCCGACCAGCAACAACGGCAGAACACCAAGAAAGGAAAGAAGAGCCACAAAACCCGCCACCACCCGAGACCCGAAGGGCCGAGGCCCCAAGCCACGGGGACGGAAGACAGAGAGTCCAGGCCAAGCCGCGAGTCCAGGCCAAGCCACGGGGAACCGACGAAGAAAAGCAACGACCAGGCACAAAGGCAGAAGGAAGGAGAGACAGCAGGAACAGGGAGAAACGGAAGGAAGAAGCGACGTACCCCACAGGCTGGTCGCTGAGCAGGCCGGGAACGCTCGAGAGGTGAGGAGCAGCACGAAAAGCGCCCACCGCACCGTGGGGGCCTACGGGGGCTCGGCCCCCGTATAGATATAGGAAGAGGCCCCCCGGCGAAGCATGAGCCGGGGGGCCTCTTCCGAGTGGGCGAGGAGGGAGTTGAACCCTCACGTCCTTTCGGACACACGGACCTGAACCGTGCGCGTCTGCCATTCCGCCACTCGCCCGTGGCTTGCCTGGAAGCTTACCTTGCTCTCTTCCGGGCCTTGGCACCGGGGTCGCTTTCGCTTCCCGCTGCCCTGTTGGCGAGAAGAAGATTAGCACGGGCTGACGAGGGGGTTCGGCGGGGGGTTGGACGAGTTGGGAACAGGGCGGTGTCTTGACCCGTTGGCCCAGATACGATGGGCGCCAGGAGTCGTACGCGTGAAGGGATTTTGCCGTGGGCCTCGTGCAGCGCTTTGAGCGCCGACTCGAAGGCATCGTCGGTAACGGCTTTGCGCGCGTGTTCGGCGGAAAGGTCGTCCCTCAGGAGGTCGCCCAGGCTCTGCAGCGGGAAGCCGAGCTGCAGGTCCGGGAGCTCGCCGGGGGACGGCTGCTCGCTTGCAACCACTACGTGGTGCAACTGAGCCCGTCCGACCACGATCGGCTCACCGGCGATGAGGCCCGGGTGACCGACCTCCTCGCCGACTGCGTTCAGGAGCATCTCACCGAGCAGGGGTGGGACACATATGGTGACGTCGTAGTCTCCCTGGAGCGCTCTGAGACGCTGCACACGGGACAGTTTCGAATCAGCTCGACCGTCGACCCCGACGTGACTCGACGGCCGGCACAACCGCGTACCGCAGGAGACCGACCCATGAGCCAGCCACCAGGCCACTACCCCCAGGGAGATCCGTACAACCAGCAGGGGCAGTACGGCTACGACCAGGGTTACGGCCAAGGCCAAGACCCCAACTACGGCTACGGCCAGCAGCAGCCGCAGCAGCCCGGCTACGACCAGGGTTACGGCCAGCAGCCGCAGCCCGGTTACGACCAGGGCGGCTACGGCCAGCAGCCGCAGCAGGGTTACGACCAGGGCTACGGCCAGCCCGGCGGCTACGACCAGGGCTACGGCCAGCAGCCTCAGGGCTACGACCAGGGTTACGGCCAGCAGCCGCAGCAGGGCTACGACCAGGGCTACGGCCAGCCCGGTTTCGACCAGGGCTACGGTCAGCAGCCGGGTGGGGCGTACCCGCAGTCCGGCGGCTTCCCGGACCAGGGCGGCTACGGCCAGCAGCCCGGCGGCGCCTTCCCGCAGAGCGGCGGTTTCGCCGCGGGCGGTCCGCGCGGGCAGATGACCGCGACGCTGCACCTCGACGACGGTTCGAACCGCTCGTACACGCTGCAGCACGGCTCGAACATCATCGGCCGCGGCCAGGAGGGCCAGTTCCGCCTGCCGGACACCGGTGTGTCGCGCAAGCACATCGAGATCACCTGGGACGGCCAGAGCGCGATGTTGGCCGATCTCGGTTCGACGAATGGCACCACGGTGAACGGCACGCCGGTGCAGACTTGGCAGTTGGCAGACGGCGACGTGATCAGGGTGGGCCACTCGTCCCTGGTCTTCCGGGCTCAGCAGGCCTGAGCACGGAAATCCGCGTCCGGACACGAGTAGGAGCGTTCACAACAAGTGCCAGAGCTGGTGATTCAGCTGACCAGAGCAGGGTTTCTCGCCCTGCTCTGGTTGTTCGTGCTGGCTGCGCTTCGCGTGGTTCGCTCCGATCTCTACTCGGCGTCCGGGATGCGGGTCCCGATTCCAGGTGCGAGTCGGCTCCCGGGCAAGCAGGCCCGGGGCAAGAGCAAGGCGCCCCGCCAGATGGTGGTGACGCACGGCGCTCTGGCCGGCACCCGCATCTCCCTGGACGGCCGGCCGATCCTGATCGGTCGCGCCGACGACTCCACGTTGGTCCTCGACGACGACTACGCGTCGACACGACACGCGAGATTGTCGCTTCGAGGCTCCGATTGGTACGTGGAGGATCTAGGCTCCACTAACGGCACATACCTCGATCGGGCGAAGGTCACGGGGCCGACCAAGGTCCCGCTCGGCGTTCCGATCAGAATCGGCAAGACGGTGATCGAGCTGCGCTCATGACCCTCGTCCTTCACTACGCAGCCCGCAGCGACCGCGGCCTGGTGCGCTCCAACAACCAGGACTCGGTCTATGCCGGCCCACGACTACTCGCCCTCGCGGACGGCATGGGTGGACATGCCGCCGGTGAGGTCGCCAGCAAGGTCGTCATCGCGGCGTTGGCGCCGTTGGACGACGACGAGCCCAGCGACGACCTGCTCGGGCAGCTCCGCGGTGCGGTGCTGGCCGGCAACGGTGCGATCGCCGAGCTGGTGGCCAACGACCCGGACCTGGAGGGGATGGGCACCACGCTCACCGCTGTGCTGTTCGCAGGCAGCAAGCTGGGCTTGGTGCACATCGGCGACTCCCGGGCCTATCTGGTCCGCGGCGGCGAGCTGACCCAGATAACCCACGACGACACCTTCGTGCAGTCGCTGATCGACGAAGGCCGGATCACCGAGGAGGAGGCCGCCAACCACCCGCAGCGCTCGCTGCTGCTGCACGCGTTGACCGGCCACGAGGTGGAACCGAGCCTGGCGATCCGGGAAGCCCGCGCCGGCGACCGCTACCTGCTCTGCTCGGACGGCCTGACCGGGCCGGTGAGCACCGAGACGATGGCGGAGGCGCTGCGCATCCCGGACCCGCAGCAATGCGCGGACCGGATGATCGAGCTCGCCCTCAAGGGCGGTGGTCCGGACAACGTGACCGTGATCATCGCCGACGTCGTCGACGTCGAGTTCGGCGACGACGCCCCGATCGTCGGGGGCGCGGCGGGAAATGGTGATGAGCATCCGCAACCCGATTCGTCGGCGGCGCGCGCATCCGCGGTGACCATGCCGCGGCCGCAGCCGCAGCGTTTCGAGCCCACCTCACCCCCGGCGGAGCGGCCGCGCAAGCGCCGCTGGCTGCGTTCGCTGTTGGTGACGTGCGGCGTGCTCATCGTGTTGGCCGCAATCGCACTGGTCGGGCGTTGGTGGGTGCTCAACCAGTACTACATCGGTGCGAACCGCGCCGACGAGGTGGTGATCTACCAAGGCGTGCAGGGCAGCATGCTCGGCGTTTCGCTGAACTGGCAGGTCGAGACGTCCTGCCCGGCGGACTCGGCGCAGGACTGCACGCCGATCAAGGTGACCGACCTGCAGGAGGCCCAGCGGCCGGACGTCCGCAACGGCATCACCGAGGTCAACGGGCTGCAGGAGGCCCGTGACGCGATGCGGCGGCTCCGGATGACGGCGTTGCTGCCGGAGTGCCAGCAGCCGGAAGCCCCGACGCCGCCACCGCAGCAGCCGCCTCAGGTGCCGCCGGGTCAGCCCCAGCCGCCCGAGTCCACTCCGGACGCCACCCCGCTGCAGACGGAGGAGCAGAAACCGGGCGTGACCTGCCGGATGGTGAGTTGATGGCACAACCGGCCGCTACGACCGGAGCTGCCAGCGGGGCCCCCCGAGTCGATACTCGGCGGGGCACCGAGCTGTTCATGCTGGTTTGCTCGGCGGTGATCGTCACCTTCGCGCTGATCCTCGTGGAGCTCGCGCTGGAGCAGACGATCTCCCGGGAGCTCTTCTACTACGGGTTCGCGTTCCTCGCGCTCTACGGCGCCGCGCACTTCGGCGTGCGCCGCTGGGCGCCGTACGCCGACCCGCTGATCCTGCCGCTGGTGTCGCTGATCAACGGGATGGGCCTGGTGATGCTGCACCGGCTCGACCTGGCACCGGTGGTCGGCGCCCCGTACACGCCCAAGCAGATCGTGTTCACCACGGCGGGCGTGGTGCTGTTCATCCTGGTGCTGGTGTTCGTCAAGGACCACCGGACGCTGGCGCAGTACGGCTACACGTGCGGTTTCGTCGGGCTGGCGCTGCTGGCGCTGCCCGGCCTGCTGCCGTCGAGCATCTCCGAGGCCAACGGCGCGAAGCTGTGGATCAACCTGGGCTTCATCTCGATCCAGCCGAACGAGTTCGCCAAGCTCCTGCTGCTGGTGTTCTTCGCCTCGTTCCTGGTGTCGAAGCGGGAGCTGTTCACCACGGCGGGCAAGCGGTTCCTGGGCGTGGACTGGCCGCGCCCGCGGGACCTGGCCCCGGTGATCGCGGCGTGGCTGCTGTCCATCGGCATCGTCGTGCTGGAGAAGGACCTGGGCACGTCCCTGCTGTTCTTCGGCATCGTGCTGGTGATGATCTACATCGCCACCGAGCGCGCGGTGTGGGTCTTCCTGGGCCTGTCGATGTTCGCGCTCGGCTGCATCATCGCCTTCAACCTGTTCGACCACGTCCAGGCCCGGGTGAACACCTGGCTGGACCCGCTGTCGGAGGGGTCGGCGAACGACCAGCTGCGTTCCGGCCTGTTCGGCATGGCCAACGGCGGGATCGGCGGCTCCGGGCTGGGCTCGGGCATGCCGAACCTGACCCCGCTGTCGTTCAGCGACTTCATCATCCCGTCGCTGGCCGAGGAGCTCGGCCTGACCGGGCTGATGGCGCTGCTGATGCTGTACCTGCTGCTGATGATGCGCGGGCTGCGCAGCGCGCTGGCGGTGCGCGACTCGTTCGGCAAGCTGTTCGCCGGCGGTCTGTCGTTCACCGTGGCGCTGCAGCTGTTCGTGGTCACCGGAGGTTCCACCGGGCTCATCCCGATGACCGGTCTCACCGCGCCGTTCCTCGCCTCGGGCGGTTCGTCGATGCTGGCGAACTACATGCTGATCGCGCTGCTCCTCCGGGTCTCCGACGCCGCGCGTCGCCCGCAGGCACCCGCGAAGCCGAAGGCCAAGCAGGCCCCGATCGCGGAGGCACATACCGAGTTGGTGGAGCGTCCCCGATGAACAAGCCGCTGCGCCGCGTGGCGCTGGCGATGATGGTCATGGTCGTGCTGCTGATGGGCAACGCGACGTACGTGCAGGTCATCCAGGCCGACGAGCTGCGCGAGCACGCGCTCAACAAGCGGACCCTGTACGAGGAGTACGCCCGGGAGCGCGGGCAGATCACCGCCGGCGGCCAGTCGCTGGCCAGCTCGGTCGCCAACGAGCACGATCGCTTCAAGTTCCTGCGCACCTACCCGAACGGGCCGCTGTACGCGCCGGTGACGGGGTTCTACTCGTTCTACTACGGCTCCAACGGCATCGAGCGCGCCGAGGACAAGATCCTCAACGGCACGGACGACAGCATGGCGTTCGACCGGCTGTCCGACATGATCACCGGGCGGGAGCCGCGCGGCGGCAGCGTGGAGCTGACCATCAACCCGGCGATGCAGCAGGTCGCCTACGAGCAGCTGACCAAGAAGGGCTTCCAGGGTTCCGTGGTGGCGCTGAACCCGTCGACCGGCGAGATCCTGTCGATGGTCAACGCGCCGTCCTACGACCCGAACCCGCTGGCCTCGGCGGACAACAACGCCGTCGCCGCGGAGTGGAACAAGCTGGACGCCGACGAGGAACGGCCGATGGCGAACCGGTCGGTGTCCGAGATCTACCCGCCCGGTTCGACGTTCAAGCTGATCACCACGGCCGCCGCGCTGGAGAACGGGTACAACCCGAACAGCCAGGTGGAGGACGCCGCGTCGATCACGCTGCCGCAGACCAGCACGCCGCTGCCGAACTACGGCGGCAAGCAGTGCGCGGGCAACACCCTGACCAAGGCGCTGGCTCACTCCTGCAACACCGCGTTCGCCAAGATCGCCGGTGAGGTCGGTCCGGACAAGATGCGCAAGACCGCCGCCGCGTTCGGCTTCGGCCAGGACCTGCAGATCCCGATGACCGTCGCCAAGTCGGACCTCGGCCCGATGGCCGACGCGGCCTCGCTGTACCAGAGCGGCATCGGCCAGCGCGACGTCCGCGTCACGCCGATGCAGAACGCGATGATGGCGGCGGCGATCGCCAACGGCGGCAAGCTGATGAAGCCGCAGCTGGTGAAGGCGACCCGCGCCCCGGACATGTCGGAGCTGGACACCCTCAAGCCGGAGGAGATGAGCGAGGCCGTCTCCCCGCAGGTCGCCGCGATGCTGCGCGACATGATGATCCAGTCGGAGAAGAACACCAAGGGCGACGGCAAGATCTCCGGTATCGAGATCGCCTCGAAGACCGGTACGGCCCAGCACGGCGACGCCAAGGACCAGCCGCACGGCTGGTACGTCGCGTTCGCCCCGGCGGAGAACCCGACCATCGCCGTCGCGGTGCTCGTCGAGAACGGCGGCGACGAGGGCACCGAGGCCACGGGTGGCTCCATCGCCGCGCCGATCGGCCGCGCGGTCATCCGGGCCGGTCTGCAGGGGGGTGGCTGACCCGTGCTGACCACCGGCCAGTTACTCGCCGACCGGTACCGGCTCGGCCAGCGGATCGCCGTCGGCGGGATGGGCGAGGTGTGGCAGGCGGTGGACGTCCGGCTGGACCGGACCGTCGCCATCAAGGTGCTCAAGGCGGAGCTGTGCGGCGACGCCGAGTTCCTGCACCGCTTCCGCACCGAGGCCCGCACCACCGCGTCGCTGAACCACCCGGGGATCGCCGCGGTGCACGACTACGGTGAGACCGCCGCGATCCCGGACGGGCCGGAGGACACCGCGTACCTGGTGATGGAGCTGGTCGAGGGCGAGCCGCTGGCCGCGATCCTGGCCCGCGAGCGCCGGATCAACACCGACCACACGCTGGACATGCTGGAGCAGGCGGGGCGGGCGTTGCAGGCCGCGCACGAACGCGGCCTGGTGCACCGGGACGTCAAGCCGGGCAACATCCTGATCACGCCCGAGGGCAAGGTGAAGCTCACCGACTTCGGCATCGCGAAAGCGGCCGACGCGGCACCGGTGACCCGCTCGGGAATGGTGATGGGCACCGCGCACTACATCGCGCCGGAGCAGGCTCTCGGCGACGACGCGACGCCGTCCAGCGACGTGTACTCGCTGGCCGTGGTCGGCTACGAGTGCCTGATGGGTCACCGCCCGTTCCTGTCCGACAACGCGGTGACGGTCGCGATGATGCACATCCGCGAGATCGCGCCGCCGCTGCCGCCGGACGTGCCGCCGGGCGTGCGGGCGCTGATCGAGGCGACACTGGCGAAGGACCCGCGGCGGCGCTACGCCGACGGCGGCGAGTTCGCCAACGCCGTCGCCGCAGTGCGCGCGGGCCGTCCGCTGCCCACGCCGTCCTCGCTGGTGGTGCCGCCGCAGCGGCAGCAGCAGCTCAACGTCGCGGTGCCGAACACGGGCGTCCACCAGATGCCCGCGCAGCTGCCGCCGATGGGCAACACGTACCCGCCGGGGCTGATCCCGCCGCAGGCGCCGGCCCCGCAACTGCCGCCTCCGCAGGCGGCGGCACCGCGCACGAACAAGATCGTCGTCTGGCTGCTGGTGGCGGTGCTCGCGATAGCGTTGCTGCTCGCCGTCGGGGTGGCCACGTACTGGGTGGTCAACTTCAACGAGGGATTGGTCGAATCCGGCACTGTGACAACGCACAACCTGGATTCGGCAGCTGCTTTGGGCCAGACTTCGCTACGGCTCGCGCCCGGGATCGGGGCGGCACCGGCGGGGTGGCCGGACACGGAACTCGGGGGAACACCGCTGGTCGCCCGGCCGGTACCGATGGGATTGGGCGACTCGGCATGATGGGACGATCGTTGACAAGGATCGGAACGACGCTTCGATGAGTTCACCTCGACTTCTGTCCAACCGCTACGAGCTCGGTGAGACTCTCGGCTACGGCGGTATGTCCGAGGTGCACCGCGGCCGCGACACCCGGCTGAGCCGCGACGTGGCGGTGAAGATCCTCCGCGCCGACCTCGCCCGCGACCCCACGTTCCAGCTGCGGTTCCGCCGCGAGGCGCAGAACGCGGCCGCGCTGAACCACCCGGCGATCGTGGCCGTCTACGACACCGGCGAGACCGAGTCCGAGAGCGGGCCGCTGCCGTACATCGTGATGGAGTACGTCGACGGCCGGACGCTGCGCGACATCGTCAAGACCGAAGGCCCGCTGTCGCCGCGCCGGGCCATGGAGGTCATGGCGGACGCGTCGGCCGCGCTGGACTTCAGCCACCGCCACGGCATCGTGCACCGGGACGTCAAGCCCGCCAACATCATGATCACCCGCGGCGGCGCCGTGAAGGTGATGGACTTCGGCATCGCCCGCGCGCTGGCCGACGGGCAGGCCGCGGTGACGCAGACCGCCGCGGTGATAGGAACCGCGCAGTACCTGTCGCCGGAGCAGGCCCGCGGCGAGGCGGTGGACGCGCGAAGCGACGTCTACGCCTCCGGCTGCGTGCTGTTCGAGCTGCTCACCGGGGAGCCACCGTTCACCGGTGACTCGCCGGTCGCGGTGGCCTACCAGCACGTCCGGGAGGAGCCGCGCAAGCCCTCCGACGTCAACCCGACGACGCCGGCCTCGCTGGACGCCGTGGTGCTCAAGGCGTTGAGCAAGAACCCGGCGAACCGCTACCAGTCGGCCGCGGAGATGCGGGCCGACCTGGTGCGGGTGCTCTCCGGCCAGCGCCCCAAGGCACCGATGATCATGTCCGAGGACGAGCGGACGGCGATGCTCACGCAGACCTCGGCGACCGAGCTGCTGACGCCGGGCCGCCACCGGTCGGTCGAGCGGGAGCCGGAGGAGGTCGACGCCGAAGGCGACCGCAAGCGCCGCAAGCACCGGATGATCGCGCTGATCACGGCGGCCTGCGTGCTCGTGTTCGCGCTCGCCGCCTGGCTGGCGACGTGGGCGTTCACCTCGGAGCCGAAGACGGAGGCGGCGCCGAACTTCTACTCCATGACCCGGGCGGCGGCACAGGCCGAGGCCGATGCCAAGCAGTGGCGAATCACCTGGTGCCTGGCGCCGTCCAGCGTCGACGACGTCAACAAGGTCGTCCGCCAGGACCCGGCGGCGGGGACACCGATCGTCAAGGAGAGCCAGTCGATCAGGCTCTGCGCCGGCACCGGGCCGGGGAGCGTGCAGGTGCCGGACCTGACCGGCCTGAACATCGACGACGCCCAGAAGAAGCTGGAAGAGGCCGGGCTGAAGCTGGGGCTGACGCCGGAGTACCGCGAGACCGACGACTCCAAGCAGGTCGGCAGGGTCATGGACTGGAGCAAGCGGGGCGAGACCGTCACACAGGGCACCACGATCTCCGTCGTGATCGGCGAGGCGCCCAGGATGGTCGACGTCCGGAACGTGGTCGGCATGCCCTTCGACACGGCGAAGGCCTACCTGGTCGGCGCCGGGTTCAAGGTCAGCAAGCAGGACCGCGACTCCGACCAGCCGCTGGGCACCGTGCTGGAGCAGTCCCCGTCGGGCGGCAGCAAGGCGAAGCCGAACAGCGAGATCGTCCTGGTGGTGTCCAACGGCGGGCAGATCAGCATCCCGTCGCTGGTCGGCATGACGCCCAGCCAGGCCGAGCAGGCCCTGCGGGAACGCGGCTGGAACGGCAGCATCGTCGAGTCCGACCAGTCGACCACGGACAAGAACATGGACGGCAAGGTGGTCGGCTCGTCGCCGTCCGCCGGGCAGAAGGTGGGCAAGGACCAGCCGGTGACGCTGTACGTGGGCGACTACACCACGAATCCGACCACCAGCACACCGGCCGACGGCGGGCTCTTCCCGCCGTTCGGCTGACCGCTTCGACGCGAAGGGCACCTGCCGCCGGCATGACCGGGCGCAGGTGCCCTTCCGCTTTTCCGACGGAAAATCCCGCGAGGCGTCCAGCGAGATCTTGTTAGCATCCGGTGCCGACCGCGGGACTCCGGCGCGACTTCCGGAATGTGCCTCTGAAGCAACGATTCGCAGCTCGCGCCCCCATTCCCCGGTCGGCTCCCACGCCCCCACGAGCGGAGAGCCGGATGGAATCGCACGCGGACCGCCTCGCGGCCGAGGACGTGCTCCTGTTCGTCAACGCGGCGATCACCTCCACCGGCCAGCGCGAGTTCCACACCGACGCCGACGAGCAGCGGCTGTCGTTGGACTTCCTCCACGAGTACATGCTGTGGAACTACCGCGACCTGTACGCCGGCGTCCTCGCGCTCGACATCAACGACCACAACGCGGTCCTCGTCATCCGGCGGCTGCTGGAGACCGCCGGCGAGGCCACCGGCGAACAGCGGCGCAGCGAAGGCCGGCTGATCGCGGGCCGGCTGGCGATGCTGCCGCCGCAGCGCGTGTACGGGCTGTTCGGCGCGCTGCGCCGGGCGAAGGTGAACAACCGCCGGACCCGCGCGATCATGCGCGACTGGTTGTCCGCCCGCCCGGACCTGGCCTTCGACGCCGTGAAGTACCGCAATGGGCTCAAGCGGACCCTCCGGCACGCGCACCTGGTCCCGGCCGGCGACGAACTGGGCACTTTCGTGTTCGCGCCGCTGACCCGCCCGCATTACGCGACGCCGATCCTGGAGACGTGGCGCCGCGCGCACTACGAGCAGGCAGCCCTGTACGAACTGCCCTTCACCGCCGCGGAAGGCTTCGCCGCCCGGCGCGGCATCCCCCGGGACATCTTCCTGCAGCGCATCGCGCCGCGGATGACCCGCCGGGAGACCCTGCGGTTGCAGGAATCGGCGCGCAAGCACGGGGCCGCGGCGGTCCAGACGGATCTGGCCGGCATGCCGCTGACGCGGTTGGCCTCCTACGTGCTCGCCCTGCCGGTCGCGGACCGGATCCACCGGCGCGGCGAGCTGACCCGCGCCCTGGCGACGGCCGCCGCGCGAGTGGCCGGCTCGCACCGCGGGAGCTGGGGCAAGGTCACCGCCGTCCTGGACGACAGCTTCTCCGCATCCGGTTCGGGTGAGAAGCGCCGTCGGCCGCTCGCCGTGGCCCTGGCCTGCCACTACCTCCTCGCGGCCCTCGCCACCGACTACACCGGGCTGTGGACCTCGGGCCGATCCGACGCCCTGCTGGCCCGTCCCCATGGGGCGACGCCGCTGGGCCGGCGGATCCTGGACGCGCTGGACACCGGCCCGGAACGCCTGCTGATCGTCTCCGACGGATGGGACAACGCGCCGCCGGGCCTGGCCGACGAGGTGCTCCGCATCTGGCGCACCCGGCTCGACCCGGAGCACCGCACCAGCGCCGTGCACCTGAACCCGGTGTACGACGCGACGGGTTTCGACGTGCGCCGCGTGTCGGCGGCCGTGCCCGCCGTGGGCATCCGCGACGCCGAGGACCTCCCCGCGCTGGTGGAGCTCGCCCAGTTCGCGGCGGGGCGCACCGGCCTGGCCGAGCTGACCGGCTACCTGGACGCCCGCGCGGTCCGGATGCTCGACCGGGAGCGAACGCGATGACCGGACTGGACCTGACCGGCCTGGACACCCGCCCGTCCCAGGTCTGGGGCGCCGTCCGCCTGGTGCCGCTGGTGCGCTCCGAGCCCGTCGACGACCTCCGCCTCCACCCGCAGCTCTACGGCGATGCGGTCGGAGTGGTCGAAGTCGGCCCGCGGCGGAGCTACATCTCCTACGTCCCGCACGGCTTCGTCGCCACGTGGACCGGTGACGGCACGCCCGCCGCCGCCTACGGCACCCAGCTCGGCGACGACCGGCCGACCGCGACGATGGGCCTGCACTTCCACCGCAAGATGGCCCGCCGCCAGGACACCGACCGGCTGCGGTTCCTGCCCCTGCACCTGGCGTTGGAGGGCTTCCTGTCGCTGCACTTCGGCGGGCCGTCGATCGCCTGGGAGGAGTGGTCGCAGCGCGCGGTCCAGCAGGGCCTGTCCCCTCGCGTGGAGGCGGCCTACACGGGTGCCGCCGTGGCCGGGCTCGACGATGCGCTGCGGGTTTTCGAGATCCACCCCGGCCAGTGCGGCGTGCTGCTCTACGTCGCCGACGCGCTCGCCGCCGCGTTCGTGGTCCCGCACCCCGAGGACTACCGCGCGCTCCACCCGACGCTCCTGCAGGACCTGTACGGCGAGTTGATCTACCAGTACGCCATGCTGATGCCGCCGGTGCAGGAGTTCCGGGCCGGCATCGCCGAAGCGGGGATCCGCTCGCTGGCCGACCTGCGTGCGGCCGCCGCCGAGCAGGAGCGCGCCTGGGCGGACTTCCACGACACGGCCATGGTCACCGGCCTGCTGGAGCAGGATTTCACCTGGCAGGCGGTCTACCGGATGGGGCACTTCACGCTCGCCCGGTTCCTGCCGCCGTTCCGCCTCAAGCAGGAGAACCACATCGGCGAGGCCATCACCGACGACCGGGGCCGCACTGCGTACCTCAAGACGTTCCGGCTCTCGGAGAACCAGGTCCGTCGAGGTCATCTCCTCAGCCGGCTGGCCGCCAACGATTGGCACCTGGGGCGGACCGCGGCCGAGCTGGGACTCGACGAAGCCCAGCTGGGTCTGCGCCTGGAGGCCGCAGGTTTCGGCACGCTACTCCGGCAGGACGTCCTGGACGGCTACCGGAAGCGCACCCGATCCGGGTGACGTTGGTCAGCGCCGCGCGGCGGCGGCGACCTGGCGCATCCCGTGTTCGAGCTCGTCGACCAGGTGCCCGTCCACCGGGTGACCGGCCGAGGCCATCCAGTTCGCCAGCATCCGGTGGCCGCCGTCGGTGAGCACCGACTCGGGGTGGAACTGGACGCTCTCCACCGGGAGCTCCCGGTGCCGCATGCCCATCACGATGCCGGTCGCGGTCTTGGCGGTGATCTCGAAGTCGTCCGGGATGGTGTCCGCGCGGACGATCAGCGAGTGGTACCGGGTCGCGATGAACGGCTCCGGCAGCCCGGCGAATACGCCGGTCCCGGAGTGGTGGATCTCGCTGACCTTGCCGTGCAGCAGCTCCGGCGCCCGCTCGACGACCCCGCCCCACACGGCGCCGACGGCCTGGTGCCCGAGGCACACGCCGAACACCGGCTTGCGCTCGGCGGCGCAGCGCTCGATCAGCTCCATCGTGCGCCCGGCGCGATCCGGCGTACCCGGACCCGGGCTGAGCAGGAGGCCGTCGGCGGCGGCAACGTCGTCGTCGGTGACGACATCGTTGCGGCGCACGACGCAGTCCGCGCCCAACTGAGCGAGGTACTGCACGAGGTTGTAGACGAAGCTGTCGTAGTTGTCGACGACGAGTACGCGCACCCCGCCAGAGTACGCGGCGATGCCTGGTCGTTTCACCGGGCTTTTCACCTGGTGGTGACGTCGTTGAACGGCAGCATCGGCTCGACCTGCGGGAACACCACGAACAGCAGCAGCGCGACGACGGCCGCGACCAGCAGCACGGCCTGCGTGACCTTCGCGGCGGTGCCGCCCGGCAGGTGCCGCCAGACCCACGCGTACATCAGCGTTCCTCCAGCTCGGCCGGCCGCAGCCCGGGATGCGCCGGGTCCTTGGGGTACTGCTTGACCAGCACGCCGTGCACGATCAGCCGCTGCTCGGCGGAGAACTCCGGGTGGCAGGTGGTGAGGGTGATCAGCCGGGTCTGCTGGTCGCGCGGCAGCAGCTCCGGCGGCTGCCCGGGCACCGGGAAGATCACCTCGCCCTGCTCCGGGAGGACGATGCTCCGGCCGGACACCTGCTCGTACGGCCCGCCGATGGGCGCCACGCCCGCGCACCTCGGGTCCGCCCCGCGCCCGTGCCGGCCCGCGACCTCGTCGGTCATCGGGAGCACGCGGTAGACGTACCAGTGCGTCGCGGTCTCGACGACCAACGCGTCGCAGGAGCGCAGCTGGTCGAGGTCGTTGAACGGCGCGCCCTTGCCGATCCGGTGCCCGGCGACGGCGAAGTTGCCCTGCTCGCCGGGCCACGCCGTGCCGACGTAGTGCCCGGGCCCGGCGGCCAGCGTCTTCGCGTCGGTGCCCTCCAGCACGGCGAAGCGGAAATCCGGACCGAACGCCGGGATGTACAACTGCGCGAACCCGGCACCGGCGACCGGGGCGGGCGACTCCGCCACCGGCGGCGGGTGCTGCCACTGGACCTGCAGCCGATCGGTGGCCTCGGCCTGCTTCTGCGCGGTGAACCAGTCCGTGACGTACACGGCGTAGAAGACGAACAGCAGCAACACCAGCCCCGCGGTGATCAGCAGTTCGCCCAGGACGTGCAGCGCCGTGCGCAGCCGAGCGGGTCGGCCCTCCGGCGGTGGTGCCACCATCAGCTCCGAAGAAGCCACGGTGTTCCTCTCCGGTCACGGCTTGGACCACGCGGTAGATCAACGCTGTGATTACGTTAACGTGGTAGCTGGAAAACGAGCCGCATCGCGATAAGTTGCGCGCGCCCTCGGGCGCCGCAGCCCGGGGTGCGGTGACCGCCCGAGCACGCGGCGCACGATGCCGCACCACCTGGCGAGGACACCATGCCGAAGTCCAAGGTCCGCAAGAAGGACTCCCCCACCCCGGTGACCGATCGCCGCACGCCGGTGAAGGCGAAGGCGGTCGGCCCGTCGCACCCGATCTACGTCATCGTGATGTTGGGGATGATGGTGATCGGCCTGCTCTGGCTGGTGGTCAACTACATCGCCGGCGACAAGATCCCGTTCATGGTCGACCTGGGCGGGTGGAATTTCGCCGTCGGTTTCGCGTTCATGATCATCGGCCTGCTGATGACGATGCGCTGGCGCTGACCCATAGCACGTTAGCTGAATGTGGTCGAGGTCCGAAGGGGTCAATCCCTTCGGACCTCACTCATCTCGTCGACCTCTTGACGTTCGGTCAGCGAACAACACAGGTGTAACTCATCCCCAGTGGGGATAACTCCTGTGGATAACTCATCGGTAGCGGGTGGATAACGGTGGATGCGAGCGGATCCCGGCAGTGGTCGACGCCGATCGGACTGGTCACCTGCGGCTGGGCACTCGCCGCGGCCGCGGCGCTGTGGTGGCTCCTCGCCGAGGAGGCGGTCGACCGGCTGTTCATCGGCGTGCTGGTGCTGGCGCTGGCCGCCGTCTCCGCGCACGGCAGCATCTGCCGGCCGCGACTGCGCGCGGACGTCGAGGGCATCACCGTGCGAACGTTGCTGGGCCGACGGCACTGGGCCTGGTCCGCGGTGACGATCCGGGTCCGGCAGGACCGCCGCCTCGGCCGCACGGTGCGGACCCTGGAACTCGACGCGGACCCGCAGCTGATCGTGCTGACCAGGCTCGACCTGGGCACCGACCCGCAGGACGTCGCGGACGAGCTCCGCGGCCTGCGCCGCTGATCCGTCAGCTGCGCAGGCCGCAGCGGGTTTCCTCGCCGGAGCCGAAGCACACGACGTTGCCGAACTGCAGGTCGCGCGTCACCAGCATCGCGATCAGCACCACCAGCAGCGCCGCCAGCGCACCCGCCTGGACCAGCACCTGCCGCTCGCGCGGGGCGTAGACCAGCGCGGCGGTCGCGAGCACGCCGATGACGAGCCCGCCGATGTGGCCCAGCAGGGAGATGCCCGGGATCACCACGCTGGCCGCGATGTTGAGCGCGATCACCACCAGCACCGGCCGCAGGCTGACCTTCAGCCGCAGCGCGGCGATCGCGATGCCGCCCATCAAGCCGTACACGGCGCCGGACGCGCCGGCGACCGGCTGCAGCTCATCGCCGAGCAGGAACACCGCGGTGCTGCCGCCGAGCAGCGACAGCAGGTAGACGGCGCCGAACCGCATCCGCCCCAGCAGGAGCTCCAGGTCCCGGCCGATCACCCACAGCGCGATCATGTTCATCGCCAGGTGGAGCAGCCCGATGTGCAGGAACCCGGCACTGAGCAGGCGCCACCACTGCCCGCCCGCGACCAGGATCGGCCACAGCGCGAAGTCGGTGAACAGCGCGGAGGCGGAGTTCCCGGGGATGCTGCCGGCCTGCACCGCGGTGAGCGCGAAGACCGCCACGTTGATCGCGATCAGCACCGGCACCAGGATCGGCTTCGCGGGCAGCCGGGCACCCGCCACCGTCACCGGCTGCCGCATGCCGCGCTGCCCCTGCGCAACGCAGTCGACGCACTGCTGGCCGACCGCGGCATCGCGCAGGCACTCCGGGCACGACGGCCGCTCGCACCGGGTGCAGCGCAGCCCGGTGGGGCGGTCTGGGTGCCGGACGCAGGTCGGCAGCTGCGGCGGAGCCCCGTCCGATCCGGGCAGAGATCCGGGCGGAACAGTCACGTCAGACCTGCTCTCCGGTCGAGACCGCTTCGAATGGCCCTGGCGGCGGTGCGGGCGCCGGGACCTCGGGCATCGTCTCGCCGGGGACAGCCCCGACTGGGTGGACGACGCCCGAGGACCCGCGACGGCGCGAGCCGAGCCCCGCGCCGCAAGCGGCTGACGCCGCTTCCCAAAGCAAGCCTAGTAGGCCGGGTTTCAGCCGCGGTCGATCGAGACCTTCTCGATGACGATGTCGGTGACCGGGCGGTCCTGCCGGCCGGTCGCGGTGTTGCCGATCGCGTCGACGACGTTGCGCGACTCCTGGTCGGCGACCTCGCCGAAGATGGAGTGCTTGTAGTTCAGCCAGTCCGTGGCGCCGACGGTGATGAAGAACTGCGAGCCGTTGGTGTTCGGCCCGGCGTTCGCCATCGCCAGCAGGTAGGGCTTGGTGAACTGCAGCTCCGGGTGGAACTCGTCGGCGAACTGGTAGCCCGGGCCGCCGCGGCCGGTGCCGGTCGGGTCCCCGGTCTGGATCATGAAGCCGGAGATGACGCGGTGGAAGATCACCCCGTCGTAGAACGGCCCGGAGCGCTCACCCTTGGCGTTGGGTTCGTTGTACTCCTTGGTTCCTTCGGCCAGGCCCACGAAATTGGCCACTGTCTTGGGCGCCTTGTCGGGGAACAGGTTGATCCGGATGTCGCCCTGCGAGGTGTGCAGGGTCGCGGTCACCTTCGTCCCAACGAGCGATCCGTTGTCTTCAGCCACCAGACCATCCTGCCATCGAAGAGGCCGAACGCCGTGTCTGGGTGCAATATGGGGCTGATCGCCGCCTGCCGGGCGGTGCCCACGCCGCGGGCGTGGGCCGAGTAAATCGACCGGCGAACGCCGGGCCGAGGAGGCACACGATGGACGAGGTGAAGGCGATGGCCCGAGCTGGCGAAAGCGTGGGCAAGGCGGTCGGGACGGGCTTGAAGTCCGCCCGCCACGGCGCGAAACGTGCCGGCGAGGTCGGGGTGGCACTGTCCAAGCAGGCCGCCGCCCGCGCCGAGCAGGAACTCGCCAACCACGGCTACTCCCCCGACGAGTTGCAGGAGCGCATCGCCCAGGCGACCACCGGGATGTCCCGCAAGGAGCTCGCCAAGCGCGGCCGCAAGGCGCGCAAGCAGTGGGACAAGAAGACCGAGAAGTCCCGCAAGCAGCTCGCCAAGAACACCACCGCGGCCCGCAAGGAGCTGGCCGCGATCATCGAGCCGGGCAAGCCGAAGCGGCGGCGCAAGTGGCCGTGGGTGCTGCTGGTGCTGGCCGGCCTCGGCGCCGCGGTGGCGGTTGCGTTCTCCCGCCGCCCGGAGGAGATGCCGATCGCGGAGGCCAACGACGGCTTCCCCAAGCGGGACACCCCGGCCCGCCACCGCGCGGAGCGCCCCGACGTGCCCGCGCAGACCGACGGCCAGTCGCACATCACACCGGAACGATCCCGCTGACCTCGCACGCGCGGAGGCCGGGCCGGTTCGGCCCGGCCTCCCGCTTTTCGGCGTGTTGCACGTCACGTTCCGGCCGGCTGGTCCGGTGGCCACGATGCTGACATGAGCGAACCGACCAGTTACGACCTGCACGCCTCCACGCACGTGTCCGCCACGCCGGACGAGGTCTACCGAGTCGCCAGCGACATCACGCGGATGGGCGAGTGGAGCCCGGAGTGCACCGGCGGCGAGTGGGCGTCCGGCGAACCGGGCACCGCCGGCGCCACCTTCAAGGGCCACAACCGGCACCGCGACGACGTCTGGACGACCGAGTGCGAGGTGACCGCGGCCGAGCCCGGCCGCCGGTTCGCCTGGGCGGTGCGGAGCTACCAGCCGACGCCGGACAACTCGGTGTGGTCCTTCGAGATCGAACCCGACGGCGACGGCTGCACCCTGACCCAGCGCTTCCAGATGAAGCAGCCGCCCAGCCGGCTGGCGTCGATCAAGGAGAGCCTGCCCGCCGACCGGGCCGCCACCTTCTACGAATTCCGCCGGTCGCGGCTGCAGCAGGCCATGCAGCAGACCGTCGACGCGATCCGGGACGCCGCCCAGCGCTGACGTCAACCGGGGTTGACACCTCCCGATTGTCAACATAAGTTGACAGCATGGCAGAAGCGACGGAACTCGCCTCCGCGGCGAGCAGCCGCGATCCGCGGATCGGCCTGCGAGCCGTTGCGGCGCTGCGGAAGCTGCTCGAACAACTGGAATCCGTCCAGGTCCGCAACGCCCGCAACCAGGGCTGGTCGTGGCAGGAGATCGCCGCGGAGCTCGGCGTTTCCCGGCAAGCCGTGCACAAGAAACACGGGAGGTCCTGATCATGTTCGAGAAGTTCGCCCCGACCACCCGGCAGGCGGTGGTCCGCGCGGCGCACGAGGCCGAGCAGCACGGCGCCCCGGAGGTCACCGACGAGCACCTGCTGCTCGCACTCGTCGACGACCCGAACACCACGGCGGGGCGCCTGCTGGCCGCGCACGAAGTGCGGCGCGATGCCGTCACGACGGCCTACCAGCAGGCGCGACGGCTCGGCGGCCTGAGCACGTCCGATGCGGAAGCGCTCCGCGAGCTGGGCATCGACGTGCACGACGTCGTCGCCAGCATCGAGCGTTCCCTCGGCGCGGACGCCCTCTCCCGCCGGCCCAGCCGACGGCGGCGCTTCTTCAAGTCGCACATCCCGTTCAGCACCGCAGGCAAGCGCCTGCTCGAAGCCACGCTGCGCGAGGCCATCGAGCTCGGCGACCGCCGCATCGGCGACGAACACCTCTTGCTCGCGCTGCTGCTCAGCAAGGGAGTCGCCGCGGAGCTGCTCGAACTCCACGGCATGACCTACCGCGGCGTTCGCGCGTCCCTGCGCAGCGCGGCCTGAACCGGGAATCCGCTACGACGCCTGCTGGGTCGGCTCGGCCTCGAACTCCTCCGCGGCAGCGGGGCGGCCGACCGCCGCAGCGCCGAGCGCACCCAGCACGCCGACCACCGCGAAGGCGTAGAAGCCCCACGGGTACGCGATGCCGGCGGTGAGCATCGCGCCGCCGAGCAGCGGACCGCAGATCGCCCCGATGCGCCCGATCCCCGCCGCCCAGCCGAGCCCGGTCGCCCGGCTCTCCGCCGGGTACACGTGCCCGATGTAGGCGTAGACGAGCACCTGCGAGCTGAACACGAAGCAGCCCGCGATGAGCACCGCCACGTACACGCCGATGCCGGGCAGCTTGACGCTCAGCGCGGCGAGGAACACGGCCGAGGCCGCGAACCAGCCGATCGTCGAAAGCCGCGGCCCCACCCGGTCGGCCACCGCCCCGGCGACGACCAGCCCGATCACGGCCCCGATGTTCAGGGTCAGCAGCAGCCCCAGCGCGGCGCCCAGCGGATACCCGGCGGACTTCATGATCTGCGGCAGCCAGGTGTTGAGCCCGTAGACCAGCAGCAACCCCATGAACGAGGTGACCCAGAACGCGAGCGTGGCGCGGGTGGAACCGCCGCGGAACAGCGAGGCCACCGCGCCGGCGCCGCCGCTGATCTTGCGCTCCGGAACGGCGGAGCGCAGGAAGGAAACCGATTCCGGCAGGTAGCGCAGCATCAGCGGAACGAGCACGAGCGCGGGCGCGGCCCCGATCACGAACATCGCGCGCCACCCGAGGCTCGGCAGCACGGCGATGCCGAGCAGCGCCGTGAGCACGGCGCCGACGTGGTAGCCGGTCATGATCGTGGTGGTGGCGCTGCCGCCCTTGCCCGCGCGGGCGTACTCGGTGACCAGCGCGATCGCGGTCGGCAGGCACCCGCCGAGCCCGAGCCCGGCGAGGAACCGCAGCAACCCGAAGACGAAGACCGAAGGCGCGAGCGCGCACAGCGCGGTGAACACGGAGAAGCCGGTGACGGCGAAGATCAACGCCTTCCGCCGGCCGACGACGTCGGTGATGGTGCCGATGGCCAGAGCTCCGATGGTCATGCCCACCAGGCCGACGGTGGAAACGACGGAAGCGCCGGCGGCGGTGAGCCCCCACTGCTTGGCGTCCAGCAGCACGGGCAACACGCTGCCGAGCACGACCAGGTCGAACCCGTCCAGCAACACGGCGGTCCAGCACAGGGGCAGAACCCAACGGGCCCGCCCGGCATCGACCTGGCTCGACATGCCACCTCCACTGCACCGTCGCAGAACCGGAATGCGCGAATGCTCCCCGGCGAAAAGGCCCGACGAACCACAAGGCCTTCCACTGAACGGAATCAAAGCAAAACCGTCACCCAGCCCCCGAACCCGGAAGAACAACGAATCCCCAGGTAACGGCCCCGAAAACCAAACCACCACGAAACCAGGACCAAACCCGCAACGAAACCGAGACCAACGAAACCAAATGTCCAAAGAGGACAACCAAACCGGGCGGAAGAACCAGCGGGGAACGAAGGCGGACGCTGAGGTGGCGGTGGAGAGGTGGTGGTGGAGAGCATCCCCGGAGAAGGCGAAGCCACCGATGTCCGACGAGACACCAGCAGCCGAACCAGAGGCAAGCCCGACCAGCACGGAACCAGCACGAGCACGAGCCATCACAGCCGAAGGCCGCACAAGCCATCACAGCCGAAGGCTGACAACAAGAACAACACAGCCGAAGGCTGACCAGCAACCAGGAAAAAACACCGACAGCCGAAGGCTGCCAATACCCAAACACAGCCGAAGGCTGACCAAAAGCCCGCAACAGGACGAACAGGCGCTACCCCACAAGCCGAGGCCGAACCAAAGAGGCCGAACGCCTCGAACGGCACAACGGGAAGCCACCCAGCACTCCGACAGCCGAAGGCTGGAGAAACCCACGAAAAGGCTGGTCCGCGAGCAGGCCGGGAACGCTCCTAAGGCGAGGAGCAGACAAAAAAGACCCCCACACCGTGGGGGTCTGCGGGGGCTCGGCCCTCGCAAAATAATGACGCGGTAGTAGAGGCCCACGCTTTCCGTGGGCACACTCCACCGAACTAACGCGTGGAGACGAGGGGAATCGAACCCCTAACCCCCGCCTTGCAAAGGCGGTGCTCTGCCAATTGAGCTACGTCCCCGGCTATCGCAGCCCCACTCAGGTCTGCTGACCGGTGACGCGCGATGGCTGCCGACTCGACGGCCGGCTCAAGCGCCCGGAGAAGCGATCAGGCCTCGGCGGTGGCTTCGCGCCACAGATCGGCCTCCGCCTTGGCGGCCCGGTTGCGCCGGATGACGAACAGCACGACTCCAGCAACTGCGGCGAGTGCGAGCAGCTTCTTCACTTCCGGTCGCCTCCTAGCACGGCGTCAGCCCGAGCAGTTCTCGGAGCTGGGAAAAATTCCAGTGGGCCTAGAAGGACTTGAACCTTCGACCTCTTCGTTATCAGCGAAGCGCTCTAACCGCCTGAGCTATAGGCCCTTGGTGTGCTTCAAACAGTACAGGACGCCTTCCGGCACCCGAAACGGGGGGTCCCCGTTGGGATCTCGCCGGACGTGGCGATCCCGGTCCGGGACCGGAATCGCCACGTCAGCGGCTCATTCCCGCTCGGAGAGGGTGACCTCGACGCCGCCGGCGAAGTCGGCCGCCACGTTGTAGATGAACGCGGCCACCGTCGCCAGCGCGGTCACCAGCACGATGTTGATCGCGCCGATGATGGACGCGACGCCGAACACCCGGCCGGCGCTGATCAGCGGCTCGCTGGCCGCGTCGTCGGGTTGGGTCAGCTCGGTGAAGGTGCCGTTGAGCTGGTCCCACACGCCCATGCCGTCGAGCACGCCGTACAGCACCGCGACCGCGATCATCCACACGAAGAACAGCGCGACGCTGAGCACCAGGGCGAGCTTCAGCACCGACCACGGGTCCAGCCGCTTCACCTGCAGGCTGGCCCGCCGCGGGCCTCTGCTCGGCCGCCGCGCCGAGGCCGTCGGCGAGGTGCGGGCGGCCCCGGCGGCACCGGTGGCGCCGCCGGTGAACGACACGGTCGTCCGCGCGGCCTGCGGCACCTTGGTGCGCACCGTTTCCTGGTCCTGCACCTGCTTCGGGATGTTCTGCGTGTCGGCGACGTCCGAACCCCCGGTGGCGGCCGCCACCGGGGTGCCGGCCTCGCCCGGCGCGGCCACCGAGGCGCGTTGCCACGGTGGCGGTGCCTCGGTGCCGTGCAGGGCCTCCCCGTTGCCTTCGGCGTCCGGTTTGGCGGCCGAGTCGGACTCGGTGCCCTCGCCCCCGGTGCTGTCGTCGGCTGTCTGGGTGCTGACCGAAGCCCCGTCCGCATCCTGCTGCGGATCAGCCTGCTCCGGCTTCTCGGAAGGTGTCACGAGCGATCCTTCGATGATCGTCGGCGGCGGTGTGCGACGTGGTCTCCCACGGTTTTACTGCTGCTGTTCCGGCCCCGCAGCGTCCGGGTCGGCGGCCTCGTCGGCGTTGCGCGCGATCGCCACCAGCGCGGACCCCTCGTCCAGGTTCATCAGACGAACCCCCTTCGTCTGCCTGCCGGCCTTGCGCACCTCCTTGGCGGTGGTCCGGATGACCCCACCGGTCGAGGTGATCGCATAGAGCTCGTCGTCGATCTCGACGATGAGAGCCCCCACCAGCCTGCCACGCTTGTTGTCGTACTGGAGAGTCAGCACTCCCTTTCCGCCGCGGCCCTGCACGGGGTAGTCATCGATCGGGGTGCGCTTCGCGTAGCCGCCGTCGGTCGCCACCAGCACGTACCGGTCCTCCCGGACCACGCCCATCGCCAGCAGCTCGTCGCCGTCGTTGAACCGCATGCCCAGCACGCCCGAGGTGGCCCGGCCCATCGGCCGCAGCGCGTCGTCGGTGGCGTGGAACCGGATCGACTGGCCCTCGGCGGACACCAGCAGCAGGTCGTCCTCGGCGGAGCACAGCACCGCGCCGACCAGCTCGTCGTCGTCCTTGAGGTTGACGCCGATCAAACCACCCGATCGGTTGGAGTCGAAGTCGGTCAGGCGGGACTTCTTCACCAGCCCGTTCCGGGTGGCCAGCACCAGGTACGGCGCCGCGGTGTAGTCCTTGATCTGCATGACCTGGGCGATCTGCTCGTCCGGCTGGAACGCCAGCAGGTTCGCCACGTGCTGGCCGCGCGCGGTGCGGTTGGCCTCCGGCAGCTCGTAGGCCTTCGCCCGGTAGACCCGGCCCTTGTTGGTGAAGAACAGGATCCAGTCGTGCGTGGAGCACACGAAGAAGTGCGACACGATGTCGTCCTGCTTCAGCTGCGCGCCCTGCACGCCCTTGCCACCGCGCTTCTGCGCCCGGTACAGGTCGGTGCGGGTCCGCTTGGCGTAGCCGGTGCGGGTGATCGTGACGACCACGTCCTCGTCGGCGATGAGGTCCTCCATGGAGACCTCGCCCTCGAACGGGATGATCTTCGTGCGGCGGTCCTCGCCGTACTTGTCGACGATCTCCATCAGCTCGTCGCGGATGATCTGCCGCTGCCGCTCCGGCTTGGCGAGGATGTCCTTGAGGTCCTCGATCTCCCGCTCGATCTCGGCCAACTGGTCGACGATCTTCTGCCGCTCCAGGGCGGCCAGGCGGCGCAGCTGCATCTCCAGGATCGCGTTGGCCTGGATCTCGTCGACGTCGAGCAGCTCGATCAGCCCGGTGCGCGCGTCGTCCACCGTGGGCGACCGGCGGATCAGGGCGATGACCTCGTCCAGCATGTCCAGCGCCTTGACCAGACCGCGCAGGATGTGGGCGCGTTCCTCGGCCTTCTTCAGCCGGAACTTGGTGCGCCGGACGATGACCTCGACCTGGTGCTTGACGTAGTACCGGATCATCTGGTCCAGCCGCAGGGTGCGCGGCACCCCGTCGACCAGGGACAACATGTTGGCGCCGAAGGTGGTCTGCAGCTGGGTGTGCTTGTAGAGGTTGTTCAGCACGACCTTCGGGATCGCGTCGCGCTTGAGCGTGACCACGATCCGCATGCCGCGCCGGCTGTTGGACTCGTCGGCGATGTCGGAGATGCCGGTGAGCTTGCCCTCCCGGTGCATCGAGGCGATGTTCTCGATGAGGTTGTCCGGGTTGACCTGGTAGGGCAGCTCGGTGACGACCAGCGTGGTGCGCCCCTTGTTGTCCTCTTCGACGTCGACGACGGCCCGCATCTTGATGGAGCCGCGACCGGTGCGGTACGCGTCGGCGATCGCGGTGGTGCCGAGGATGAGCGCGCGGGTCGGGAAGTCCGGGCCCTTGATCCGCTCGATCAGCGCTTCGAGCAGCTGCTCGTCATCGGCTTCCGGGTTCTCCAGCGCCCAGACGACGCCGTCGGCGACCTCGCGCAGGTTGTGCGGCGGGATGTTGGTGGCCATGCCGACCGCGATCCCGCCACCGCCGTTGACCAGGAGGTTCGGGAATCGCGACGGCAGCACGGTGGGCTCTTGGGTGCGGCCGTCGTAGTTGTCGGCGAAGTCGACGGTGTCCTCTTCGATGTCGGCGAGCATGTGCATCGCCAACGGGTCCAGCCGCGACTCGGTGTACCGCATCGCCGCGGCCGGGTCGTTGCCCGGCGAACCGAAGTTGCCCTGGCCGTCGATCAGCGGGTGGCGCATCGACCACGGCTGGGCCAGGCGGACCAGGGTGTCGTAGATCGCCGAGTCGCCGTGCGGGTGATAGTTGCCCATCACGTCGCCGACGACGCGGGAGCACTTCACGTACCCGCGGTCCGGGCGGAAGCCCGAGTCGTACATCGCGTACAGCACGCGCCGGTGCACCGGCTTGAGGCCGTCCCGCACGTCGGGCAGCGCGCGCGCCACGATGACGCTCATCGCGTAGTTGATGTAGGAGTTCTGCATCTCCTGCTGGATGTCGACCGGCTCGATCCGGCCATGCTCCGGCGGCAGGATTTCAGTCACGACTTGAGATTCCTTTCGAGAGGTCGGAGGTCAGCGCCCGTTACCCGTGCCACCGCAGCTCGGGCAGATGTGTCTCGTGTCGGCCGGAATTCGTCCGCTTCCGTTGCAGACGGGGCACTGCTCCAACCGAGGCATGGGTTTCCCTTCAGCGCGATGCGCCGGTCACACGTCGAGGAAGCCGGCGTCCTTGGCGTTGCGGGTGATGAACGAGCGCCGGGCCTCGACGTCCTCACCCATCAGCACGCTGAACAGCTCGTCCGCGGTCGCCGCGTCGTCCAGCGAGACCTGCAGCAGCAGCCGGGTCTCCGGGTTCATGGTGGTTTCCCACAGCTCGTCGGCGTTCATCTCGCCGAGACCCTTGTAGCGCTGGATGCCGTCGTCCTTGGGCAGCTTGCGGCCGGCGGCGGCACCCGCCTCGAGCAGCGCGTTGCGCTCCTTGTCGCTGTAGGCGTACTCCGGCTCCGAGCGCGGCCACTTGATCTTGTACAGCGGCGGCTGCGCGAGGAACACGTGGCCGTTCTCGATCAGCGGGCGCATGAAGCGGAACAGCAGCGTCAGCAGCAGGGTGCGGATGTGCTGGCCGTCGACGTCGGCGTCGGCCATCAGCACGATCTTGTGGTACCGCAGCTTGGACAGGTCGAACTCGTCGTGGATGCCGGTGCCCAGCGCGGTGATGATCGCCTGGACCTCGTTGTTCTTGAGGACCTTGTCGATCCGCGACTTCTCCACGTTGATGATCTTGCCGCGCAGCGGCAGGATCGCCTGGAACCGCGACTCGCGGCCCTCCTTCGCGGAGCCGCCCGCGGAGTCGCCCTCCACGATGTAGAGCTCGCACTCCTCCGGGTTGTTGGACTGGCAGTCCTTCAGCTTGCCCGGCAGGCCGCCGATGTCCATCGCGCTCTTGCGGCGCACCAGCTCCTTGGCCTTGCGCGCGGCCATCCGCGCCTGCGCCGAGGACACCGCCTTGTTGACGATCACCTTGGCCTCGGCGGGGTTGCGCTCGAACCAGTCGGTGAGCCACTCGAAGGCGGTGGTCTGCACGAACGACTTGACCTCGGTGTTGCCCAGCTTGGTCTTGGTCTGACCCTCGAACTGCGGCTCGCGGACCTTCACCGAGACGATCGCGGCGAGACCCTCGCGGACATCGTCGCCGGTGAGGCTGCCGTCCTTCTCCTTGAGGAGCTTCTTCTCCTTGGCGTAGCTGTTGACCACGCGGGTCAGCGCCGACCGGAAGCCCTCCTCGTGGGTGCCGCCCTCGTGGGTGTTGATGGTGTTCGCGAAGGTGTAGACCGACTGGTTGTAGCCGGAGTTCCACTGCATCGCGATCTCCAGCTCGGAGCCGGTGCCGGACGCGCTGAAGGACACCACCTTCTTGTGGATCGGCTCCTTGGTGGCGTTGATGTGCCGGACGAAGTCCTCCAGGCCGCCCGGGTAGTGGAAGGTGCGCTCGGTGGCGCGCGCGGCGGCGCCAATCGCGTCCTCACCGGACTCGTCTTCTTCGGCGGCGCGCTCGTCGCGGAGCACGATCGTCAGGCCCTTGTTCAGGAACGCCATCTCCTGGAGGCGGCGGGACACCGTCTCGGCGTTGTACCGGGTCGTCTCGAACACCTTCGGGTCGGCCCAGAAGGTGATGCTGGTGCCGGTCCGGTCGGTGGGCTCGCCGCGCGCGACGTCGGAGACGGGCTTGGAGTCCTCGTAGCGCTGGCGCCACACGTAACCGTTGGTGCAGATCTCGGCTTCCAGCGACATCGACAGCGCGTTGACCACCGAGACGCCGACGCCGTGCAGACCGCCGGAGACAGCGTAGGCATCGCCGCCGAACTTGCCGCCCGCGTGCAGCACGGTCAGCACGACCTCCAGGGTCGGCTTCTTCTCCACGGGGTGCATGTCCACCGGGATGCCGCGACCGTCGTCGACGACGCGGACGCCACCGTCGGGGAGGAGGGTGACCTCGACCTTGGACGCGTAGCCGGCCATCGCCTCGTCGACGGAGTTGTCCACGACCTCCCACACCAGGTGGTGCAGACCGCGTTCACCGGTCGAACCGATGTACATGCCGGGACGCTTGCGAACGGCCTCAAGGCCCTCGAGAACGGTGATGGATGACGCGTTGTATTCGCTCTTCTTCGGTGCCACGGGCCTCGATTTCTCCTTGAGCCGACTGTGCTGTCAGGTTGGCCGGTGCCGGTTCGAAAACGCGCCCTGTCCCGCACCGCAGACCACTTCGGGGCGACTCACCTGCCGACGCCGCACCCTGATGCGCGCCGTCGCCACGCGCCTCGAAGCTCACCACGGTCGAAGGCGTCGGCCACACCCTGCCCTGATTCTACTGGTCCCCCGTGACAGAAGTAGGGCAAGGACACCCCTGACTTCCTCACAGAGCGGAGAACTCGAATCAATCCACCATCCGAGAGCCGCGGGCGACCGCCGGGGGATCTCTGCCGCGATCGGCCGGTCGCCCGCGCGTCCGGAGTACGGCGCGCACCGCGAGGCTACTAGCCGTAGGTGTCCCGCGGGCCCCGTCCGGGAACGTGCCGGGGGCCGTGTCGCCAGCTGGGGGCGGCCGGGCCCTGCACCTTGATCCGGCGCACCACGTCGCGGCCGACGCCGTCGCTGATCCGCTTCAGGATCTGGCGCTGGAGCAGGCGCAGCTGGGTGGCCCACGCGGTGGACTGGGCCTGGACGGTGAGCTCGCCGTCCTTCAGCGCCACCGGCTTGGTGTGCTCGGCGACGTCGCCGCCGACCAGGACGGCCCACTTGGCGAAGACCTGGCCGCCGGAGAGCTGCTCGGTCCAGCCGCGCTCGCTGGCGATCCGCGCGGCCAGCCGCCCCAGCGGCTGCGGGTCGCGGTCGTCCGGGCGAGGCCCCGACCAGCCACGACGGCGGCGCGTCCGGACGCCACCACCCTTCTTCTTGGCGTCGCGGCGGCGGGCGGCGGACTGCTCGCGGGCGGCCTGCAGGGCGGCCCGGGCGAGGTCCGGCCCGGACAGCGCCGCGCCATCGGACCCGACCGGGACCTGTGCTGACGCCGCCGAGTTATCCACACCATCCACAGAGTTATCCCCAGATGTGGGCAAATCGGCGTCCTTTCCCACCTCTTCGATCACTCTGGGTGTACTTGACGACCGCGAATGGTTACTAGACACGTCGCACCTCGCCTTCGCGGACGTCGAATCGGGCGCCGGCGAGCTCCGGCGGCACGTCCTCCGCCACCGCCGCGGTCACCAGCACCTGCTCGGCGCCGGCGACCAGGTCGGCCAGCCGGGCCCGGCGGCGGCGGTCGAGCTCGGCGAAGACGTCGTCCAGGATCAACACCGGCTCCGCGCCATCTTCGGTGAGCAGGTGGTAGGAAGCCAGCCGCAACGCCAGTACGAAGGACCAAGATTCTCCGTGGCTGGCGTATCCCTTCGCGGGCAGGTCGCCGAGCAGCAGTTCCAGGTCGTCGCGGTGCGGCCCGACCAACGACACGCCGCGCTCGATCTCCTGCGGCCGGACCCGCTCCAGCTCGGTGAGCAGGGCCGATTCCAGCTCTGCCGGGTCGGCGGCCTTGCCCAGCGGCACCCCGCAACCGGCGGGAAGCGACTCGCCGAGGCTGCTGCGATAGCGGACGTCGGCCACCCGGCCGGACGGCAAGGTGGCCTCGTCGGTGGCCGCGACGTTGGCATATGCGCTGGTCACGTGCGGTGCGATGGCCGCGACCAGGTCGAGCCGGCCGGCCAGCAGCTCGGCGCCGCAGCGGGCCAGGTGGCCGTCCCAGACCTCCAGCGTCCGCACGTCCGCCGAACCGCCGCCCCGCCGCGCCGCGCCCGCGGACTTCAGCAGGGCGCTGCGCTGCTTGAGCACCCGGTCGTAGTCGGCGCGAACGCCCGCGTACCGGGGCGACCGCGAGACCAGCAGGTCGTCCATGAACCGGCGGCGCTCGCCCGGATCGCCGCGGACGATCGAGAGGTCCTCCGGCGCGAACAGCACGGTGCGCAGGATGCCCAGCACGTCGCGCGGCTTCGCGACGGCGCCGCGGTTGATCCGCGCGCGGTTGGCCTTGCCCGGCGTGATCTCCAGCTCGACCAGCAGCTCACGCCCGCTGTTGACCACGGCGGCCCGCACCACCGCGCGCGCCGTGCCGTCGCGGACCAGCGGCGCATCGGTGGCGACGCGGTGCGAGCCGAGGGTCGCGACGTACGCGATCGCCTCGACCAGGTTCGTCTTGCCCTGTCCGTTGGACCCGACCAGCACGGTGATGCCCGGCTCCAGGGCCAGGTCGGCGTGCGGCCAGGACCGGAAGTCGGTCACTTGCAGATGACGGACGTACACGACGATCCAACTTAGAGGTCGGCCCGCGCCGACCTGAGCCCTGCTGCCCCGGTCGGCCGGTGAGGTGGAGCGAACGGCCTGTTCGCCACGTTCTACGAAGTCAACGGTCCGTTCACATCAAGCCGGCAGGTGGTCCGGCGCGGGCGAACGGAACGTTCGCACCGGAATAACGGCGCCGAGCGGCCGTCGACCTGCACCTGGCGATTTGTCGACAAGGCGATCTGGCGATGTGTGCCCTTCGCGGGCCGGGGTGATTTGTCGACAAATCGACCCGGCCCGCGAAGGTCGCGATCAGTCCTCGGTCTTCTGCACGGCGTGGCCGCCGAACTGGTTGCGCAGCGCCGCGACCGCCTTCATCGCCGGCGAGTCCTCCTGCCGCGAGGCGAACCGCGCGAACAGCGAGGCGGTGATCACCGGGGTGGGCACGGCGTTGTTGATCGACTCCTCGACCGTCCACCGGCCCTCGCCGGAGTCGCTGACGTAGCCGCGCAGCTCGGCCAGCTCCGGGTCCTCTTCCAGCGCGCGGACCAGCAGGTCCAGCAGCCAGGAGCGGACCACGGTGCCGCGGCTCCACGCCTTGATCGTCTCCGGCACGTTGGTGACCACGCCCGACGCGGACAGCAGCTCGAAGCCCTCGGCGTAGGCCTGCATCAGGCCGTACTCGATGCCGTTGTGCACCATCTTCGCGTAGTGCCCGGCACCCACCGGGCCGGCGTGCGCGAAGCCCTCTTCGCGCGGCCCCTCCGGGCGCAGCGCGTCGAAGATCGGCATGGCTCGCTCCACGTCCTCGGCGTCGCCACCGGCCATCAGGCCGTAGCCGTTCTTGGCGCCCCACACCCCGCCGGAAACCCCGACGTCGAGGTACTTGATGCCGTGCTCGGCGAGCAGCGCCGCGTTGGCCTGGTCGTCGGTGAACTTCGAGTTGCCGCCCTCGATCACCAGGTCACCGGCGGACAGCAGCCCGGCCAGCTCCTCGACCGTCTGACGGGTCGGGTCACCGTGCGGCACCATGATCCAGACGATCCGCGGGCCGGCCAGCTTCTGCACCAGCTCCGAGATCGACGCGACATCGCTGACGTCCGGGTTGCGGTCGTAACCGACGACGTCGTGACCGGCGGCGCGCAGCCGCTCACGCATGTTGAAACCCATTCGGCCGAGACCGACAAGTCCGAGTTGCACCGGATCTCCCTCTGCGAGCTGTGTATCGACTGGTTGGTCGGCGCGGATGGCCGGCCGCGGGGTGAGGACCTTCACCAGCTGAATCGATCCGACCGGAGCCTAGCCATCGACGGCCGCGGCTCCGGCCGGGCAGTGCGCCGGATGTGACCCAGATCAGCCCGGGAGGCGGACCGGCATCAGGAGGTAGAGGTAGCCCTCCGCCACTTCGCCATCCTCGCCGAGCGGCTTGACCAGCGCGGGGCGGTTGGCGGTGGTGAACTGCAGCTGGGCGCGCTCGGTCTTCATCGCGCCCAGGCCGTCGAGCAGGTAGGCCGGGTTGAACGCGATGGTCAGCGGCTCACCGGAGAGCTCGATCGCGAGCTCTTCCTCGGCGCTGCCCTCGTCGTCGCCGCCGGCGGTCAGCCGCAGCAGCCGGTCGGAGAACTCCAGGCGCACCTGGGTGCCGCGCTCGGCGACCAGCGACACGCGCTTGATCGCCTCGACCAGCGGGGCGACGTCGATGTTGGCGGTCACCGCGCTCTCGGCGGGCAGCAGCTGGCGGTACTTCGGGAACTCGGCGTCGAGCAGCCGGGTGGTGTTGCGGCGCGCGGTCCCGGACAGCCCGAGCAGGCCGTCGCCGGAAGCCAGCGAGATCTCCACCTTGCTGCCGCCGGCGCCCAGCGTCTTCGCGGAGTCGGCGAGCGTCTTGGCCGGGACGAGCACCGCGGTGTCGTCCATCGAGGTGCCCGGCTCCCAGGTGATCTCGCGCATCGCCAAGCGGAACCGGTCGGTGGCGACCATGGTCAGCTTGTCGTTGTTGATCTCCATCCGGATGCCGGTGAGCATCGGCAGCGTGTCGTCCTTGCCGGCGGCCACCGCGACCTGGCCGACGGCCTCGCTGAACAGATCGCCCGGGACCGAACCGGCGTGCTCGGGCATCGCGGGCAGTTCCGGGTAGTCCTCGACCGGCATGGTCGGCAGGCTGAACCGGGAGCTGCCGCAGGTGATGGTGACGCGGGAGCCGTCGACGGTGAGCTCCACCGGACGGGCCGGGAGCGCCTTGGTGATGTCGGCCAGCAGCCGCCCGGAAACGAGGGTGCGCCCGTTGTTGTCGATCGCGGCGTCGATGGTGACCTGGGCCGAGACCTCGTAGTCGAACCCGGAGATGGTCAGCGCCTCTCCGGAACTCGCGTCGAGCAGCACCCCGCCCAGCACCGGAACCGGTGGCCGTGACGGCAGGCTGCGCGCGACCCAGGCGACGGCGTCGGCGAGACCGTCACGTTCCACGCGGATCTTCATGGGTGTCCTTTCGGTTCCAGCCGTGGCTCGGCTGCCGAGAACTGTGTGTGTCGAGCTGGAGCGAAGCAGCTCATCGGGTCGTTGTGCCTCGTGTCCCCGCAATGAGGGCGAAGCGATCCCCCACGAGCGCCGTGCACGCGAAGTTCGGCCCGAGCTCGACCCGGAGTTCACGCCGGCGGCCTCCGCGGGAGTTCCACCGTAGAGCGTGCGACGCGATCTCCGCATCCGGGTCCGAGCAGTTCGTCAGGCCGTCCTGGCGGTCCGGGCCGAGTTGTCCACTTATCCACCGAGCCTTCTTCTCTTTTTCTTTTTTCTTCAAAGAGAAGAAATGAGAGCAGTAGTAGTAAGGGCTGTGAGTTGTGGGGACAAGTGGCGTTTGGGCTGGTGGGGTGGCGTGGTCGGGTGTGGATGAGCACGGGATGTAACCGGGGACTACGGCAACCGGGTGGTGGACAACTTCTGCCCCACCTCGATCAGTCCACAACCATCCCCAGTTGTCCACAGTTCCAT
Organism: Saccharopolyspora sp. NPDC045839; assembly: GCF_056431645.1. NCBI lineage: Bacteria > Bacillati > Actinomycetota > Actinomycetes > Pseudonocardiales > Pseudonocardiaceae > Saccharopolyspora > Saccharopolyspora sp. NPDC045839. Next base: position 52,323 of record NZ_JBWKKH010000021.1, on the reverse strand, counting down.
CCACAGTTGTCGACCCAGTTGTACCCATCCCCTGCGGGTTTTGGGCCCCTCCACCGATCGGGCTGTGGGCAAAGCTGTGAGAGCGTTGTGGTCAACCCGGCTCCGCTCTGTGGGCAGACCGCTTCAACTTGTGCACAGCTTGTGGATGGATTGGGGAAAACTCCAGGTCAGGCCTGGGGATGGAAAATCTGTGGACAGCCAGCGCTTCGGTGGACTTTTTTGCCGAAGGGGTGAGGCGAAGACCACCCCGGTCCCCAGAAAAGTTCGGCGCGCCAACCTCTTCCGCAACTCCGGAGCGCGCTTGATCGACCTCGGAACGTGGTGATTTGCTGTCCCGGCGCGGCCGGCGACGGCTCGATGCGCGTGCTTCGCGGCCTCCGGGGCCCGGCGCGGAGCCCGAAGTTTTCTGTCAGAGCGGTCTGATCCGGGCCGGGCGGCCCAACAGAAACATCTCGCCGCGCCCGGCGGGTCCCGGAAGTACCCCCGAGTCCTGAAGCGGCCCGAGGGGCGCCCCGTCATCCGCGCCCGGACGCCGCCCCGCTGCGGGCGCGGCGGCGACTCGCCGGACCGACGCCCTACGGCGCTCGACCGGAGAGCTTTCTGTTGACGGGGGCGGCTCGCGGCAGGGTGGGGCGGCAGAAAGATTCGCCGCGCGAGCCGAAGGGAATCACACCAGGAGCCCCGAGATAGCCCGCCAGCGGCCATCTGAGCGGGCCGACCTCTCTGACCTGGGCAAAAGCCGATACGTCAAGCCGAGGTGGCCCGTTGCCTCTTTTCCGCAAGCGCAACCGCCGCCACGAAGCTCAACTCGACACGAACCTGAGCTGCCGCAAGCGGCGAAGCCGCTTGGCCCACCCTCGCAACTCGCACCGCCGCGGGTTCACGGTGCCCACCCCTGTCGGGGTTCTCCCAGCGAGGACAGCCCCGACGCCGCGTATTGGTCATACGTGAGTCGGGGATCCCGGAGTCGAGAAGGCTTCTGTAACTCCCGCAGGGGGGCCGCTACCCGCACCGCCACGCAAAACGAGCCTGGAACTACGAAAATCAGCGGGACTGCTGCTTGATGCGGGCGGTGAGCTCCTGGACGTGCTCGTACACGCGGCGCCGCTCCGCCATCTCCTTGCGGATCTTCTTGTCCGCGTACATCACCGTGGTGTGGTCGCGGCCGCCGAAGTACTGGCCGATCTTCGGCAGCGACGAGTCGGTCAGCTCCCGGCACAGGTACATCGCGATCTGCCTGGCCTGCGCCAGCGCCTTGGTCTTGCCCGGGCCGCACAGGTCGTCGATGGTCACGCTGAAGTAGTCCGCGGTCACGGCCATGATCGTCGGCGCGGTGATCTCCGGGGTCTGCGAGTCCGGGATCAGGTCGCGCAGCACGATTTCGGCCAGCTGCAGGTCGACCGGCTGCCGGTTCAGCGACGCGAACGCCGTGACCCGGATCAGCGCGCCCTCCAGCTCGCGGATGTTGCGCTCGATCCGGGACGCGATGAACTCCAGCACGTCGGCCGGCGCGTTCATCCGGTCCTGGGCGGCCTTCTTGCGCAGGATCGCGATCCGCGTCTCCAGCTCGGGCGGCTGGATGTCGGTGATCAGGCCCCACTCGAACCGGGTGCGCAGGCGGTCCTCCAGGGTCCGCAGCCCCTTCGGCGGCCGGTCCGAGGACACCACGATCTGCTTGTTCGAGTTGTGCAGGGTGTTGAAGGTGTGGAAGAACTCCTCCTGGGTGCCTTCCTTGCCCTCCAGGAACTGGATGTCGTCCACCAGCAGCACGTCGACGTCGCGGTACCGGCGCTGGAACGCCACCTGCCGGTCGTCGCGCAGCGAGTTGATGAAGTCGTTGGTGAATTCCTCGGTGGACACGTAGCGGACGCGCATCCCGGGGAACAGCCGCTGGGTGTAGTGCCCGACCGCGTGCAGCAGGTGCGTCTTGCCGAGCCCGGACTCGCCCCAGATGAACAGCGGGTTGTACGCGCGGGCCGGCGCTTCCGCCGCGGCGACGGCGGCGGCGTGCGCGAACCGGTTCGAGGAACCGATGACGAACGTGTCGAAGGTGTACTTCGCGTTCAGCCTGGTCTGCGAGGTCGGCGGCGCGTGCTTCGGCGCGGTGAACGGCTGGCCCTGCGGCGGCTCGCCCCGGCCGAAGGTCGGCCAGATCTCGTTGCCGTTCTCCTCGGCTTCCGGCTCGGGCGCGCTCTCCGGCTCGGCATCCGCCTCGTCGGCCTCCAGCGGCTGCGGGACGTCGCCGCCCGGCCACTTGAACTCGGCGGTCGGGAAGTCGATCTCGGGTTTCGGGTCCGGCGCGGCGTGCCGCCCTTCGACGACGGGCGGGATCGAGCCGGTGTGCGCGGTGTGGCCGAACGTGTCGGTGCCCCGGCCGAAGCCCGTCGCGGGGACGTAGCCGGGCGTGGGCTGATCGGCGCCGGGCGGGGTGGCGCGGCCGGACCAGGAGTCGGCCGGCGCGGGCGCCGCGACCGGGCGGGTGGGCGCGGGAACCGCGGTGTCCACCTTCACCGCGAGCGACACGGCGCGGCCGAGGCGGCGCGACAGCGCGTCGGTGATCGGATCGCGCAGCGCGCGCTCGATGGCTTCCTTGGCGAAATCACTGGGCGCGGCGAGCAGCGCGGTTCCGTCCAGCAGGCCGATCGGCCGGGTCACTCGCATCCAGGCGCGCTGCTGTGGTGAGAGGGTGCCGGAGGACAGCTCCTGCACCACCTCTTCCCAAACTCGACCGAGATCGGATTGGTGGTCGGACACCGCCTTGCTCCCCTCCCCTCGCTCGCGCAGCCCCCGGTGCGGTCCCGGGGCCTGGCTCCCACGATGCTCGGGCGCGTTCGGTGTCACGGGACGGTGGGGCCAGACTCCTGTGGACACCTGTTCGAGCAGGTGTCCACAGAGTTGTCCACAACTTGTGTATGAAGGTACGGCAGGCCGGTCCGGTGATCCCCCCTGGGGCCGTCGTACCGCTGCGATCCAGGTCAGGGCATCCCCGTCGAGTCCGGTGCTCCCACCCACCGGTCCGCGAATCGCAGGGGGGCACGCTAACAAGGTCACGCCACGCTTACAAGCGAGTCCCGGAGATGCCAGGAAGATCGCGATGTGGCAGCCTGTGGACCGTCGGCGCGCGGGCTGTCGCTTCCACATGACGACCCCGGTTAAGCGCCCCTCGTCGCCAGTGCGTACCCTCGTACAGTCCCCCGCTTCCTGAGCGGGCATGTCGCTGCGCCGAGATTCCGGCGCCGTGCACCGCTCGGTGTTGCCGATCGCCGCACGTCCGGCGACTGCGGCTCGCGAGGCAGGGACACCTTGACCGAACCGTGGTTCACCGTGGCCATCGGTGCCTGTAGTAACCGGGAGATCCGACCGTGAGCAAGGGCAAGCGCACTTTCCAGCCGAACAACCGCCGCCGTGCCAGGAAGCACGGGTTCCGGCTGCGCATGCGCACTCGGGCCGGCCGGGCCATCGTGGCCTCGCGCCGTCGCCGGGGTCGCGCGCAGCTGACTGCCTGATCGCGTCCGGCCGTGCTTCCCGCGGCAGCCCGGCTGACCAAGAACCAGGAGTTCCGCCTGGTGGTCCGTCGTGGTCGTCGGGCCGGTCGGTCCCGCTTGGTGGTCCACGTGCTGCGCGCGGACCAGACACGGGACCTCGGCCCGCATCGCACCGGCGAGGCCTTACCGGAAGCCGAGGCGAATACGGCACCCACCCGGAAATCGGATATCACGACCCGGGTGGGTTTTGTCGTGAGCAAGGCCGTGGGTACGGCGGTGATCCGCCATCGGGTCACCCGCCGCCTCCGGCACCTGATGCGCGACCTCGTGCCCGCGTTGCCCGCTGGCACACTGGTGGTGGTCCGCGCCCTGCCACCGGCAGCAGGTGCGTCCAGCCGTGAACTCGGTGCGGACCTCGACGCGGCGCTGCGCAAGCTCCGCGTCATCGCCCCCGATGTTCCGGCGACGGGTTCCAGGTGATGGCTCCGGACGAGCAGCAGAACGACAGGCTCCGCGCCCCCGCTCGGCGCCCGAGCCCGCTCGCCTGGGTGCTGCTCGGTCCGGTGCACGTCTACCGCAAGGTGATCTCGCCTCTTCTGCCGCCTTCGTGCCGGTTCTACCCGAGCTGCAGCACCTATGCGGTCGAGGCGCTCACCGTGCACGGCCTGTTCCGCGGCGGCTGGTTGACGTTGCGCAGATTGCTGCGCTGCGGCCCCTGGCACCCTGGAGGCCTGGACCCGGTCCCACCGCCCCGTGAGCGGTCCGCGGCGGGTGGCCGCGTACCCGAGAAACCTGCCGAGGAGTAGCCCGCGTGCTGGACTTCATCTACTACCCGGTGTCGGCCATCCTGTGGTTCTGGCACAAGGTGTTCGGCTTCGTGCTGGATCCGGCCAGCGGCTACGCCTGGGCACTGGCGGTCATCTTCCTGGTCTTCACGCTGCGCGCGCTGCTGTTCAAGCCGTTCGTGCACCAGGTGCGGTCGATGAAGAAGATGCAGGAGTTCGCGCCGCAGATCCGCGAGCTGCAGGCCAAGCACGGCGATGACCGGCAGAAGCTGGCCGCCGAGATGCAGAAGCTGCAGGCCGAGCAGGGCTTCAACCCGCTCAGCGGCTGCCTGCCGATCCTGGTCCAGGTCCCGGTGTTCATCGGGCTCTTCCAGGTGCTCAACGGGTTCAAGCCGGGCGCGCCCTCGAACTACATCTTCAACGCCGACGAGGTCGCCTCGTTCGTGGCGGCCGACCTGTTCGGCGCCAAGCTGTCGAACACCATCAGCCAGGCCCCTGAGGTGCTCGCGACGTTCGGCACGGACCGCTGGGACATGATGCTGGTCGGCGTGCCGCTGATGATCGCCGCCGCGATCGCCACGCACTTCACCGCGCGCCACTCGGTGCAGCGGCAGACCGCGGACGCCGCGGCGAACCCGCAGACGGCGATCATGAACCGGATGACGTTGTGGATCTTCCCGATGTTCGCGATCATCGGTGGTCCGTTCCTGCCCCTGGCCATTCTGATCTACTGGCTGGCCAACAACTTCTGGACGCTGGGTCAGCAGCGGGTGGTGTACAGCCGGATCGACCGCGAGGAGGCTGCGCTGGCCGGCGCGCCCGCGGTCGTCGAATCCACCGCGGTGGAGACCGACACCACGCGCAGCGCGGACCCGGTGGCCAAGGACGAACCCGGTGAGATCCCCGGGGTGATCGAAGACCGCTCTCGCGACGCGGACAAGCCGGGCGAGTCCCGCTGAATTCGTCGCGAACCCTGGAGAGGAGACACCCAGTGTCCGAAACCGTGCAGGAGTCGAGCCCGTCCGCGGCCGAGCCCCAGAACGAGGAGACCGCCGAGAAGTCCGAGGTGTCGAACACCGAGGCGCTCCTGGTGCAGGAGGGCGACATCGCGGGTGACTACCTCGAGCGGCTGCTCGACCTGCTGGACTACGACGGGGACATCGACCTCGACGTGGAGGCCGGCCGTGCGGTGGTGAGCATCGACGGCGGCGAAGACCTGGAGAAGCTGGTCGGCAGCCGCGGTCAGGTGCTGGAGTCGCTGCAGGAGCTGACTCGGCTCGCGGTGCAGCAGGAGACCGGCGTCCGCAGCCGGCTGATGCTGGACGTCGCCGGCTGGCGGGCGGGCCGTCGGCAGGAGCTGACGGAGCTCGGGCGGTCGACCGCCGAGGGCGTGCTGGAGAGCGGCAAGGAGGCGCGACTGCGCCCGATGACCCCGTTCGAGCGGAAGATCATCCACGACGCGGTCGCGGCCGTCGACGGTGTCCACAGCGAGAGCGAAGGCGAAGAGCCCAACCGCAAGGTCGTCGTCTTCAAGAGCTGACCTCTACCCCACCGGTGCCCCCGCGGTCTTCGGACCGACGGGGGCACTGTCGTTCTCAGGCCGGTTCCACGTGAAACACGGCCGCGATCGCAGGGCACGCAGACGCAGGGTCTTGGCTTTTTCTTTGAAGCGGCGCAGCCGCTTAGCTCACCCTCGCAACTCGCGCCGTTAAGCAGGAAGAGTCAAGTATCAATCGAGGTTTCACGTGAAACGTGGGTTGGTGCTTGGCTGCGGAGCGCAATCCGGCAGGCTTAGGTCAGACACCTGGTTCCACGTGAAACATCGGGGTGAATGCTTTGACCGAAGGTGTGTCGGCGGCGGCGCAGGTCGTGTTCGGTGAGCGAGTGGCGTTGGCCGAACGGTTCTACGACCTGCTCCAGGAGCACGGGATTCGCCGCGGATTGATCGGTCCGCGCGAGTTGGACCGGCTCTGGGAAAGACATTTGTTGAACTCTGCGGTGATTGCGGAGTTGCTGCCACCGAATAGCCGGGTGTTGGACGTAGGCTCTGGGGCGGGGCTGCCGGGCATCCCGTTGGCGATCGCCCGCCCGGATCTCAGCCTGACCCTGTTGGAGCCGATGGCTCGACGGGTGACGTGGTTGCAGGAAGTCATCACCGAGTTGGAGCTCACCGTCGAGGTGGTGCGCGGACGTGCCGAGGAGGGCCCGGTGCGCGAACGGCTGGCCGATCAGGACGCCGTGACCGCGCGCGCCGTGGCACCGATGGAACGGCTCGCGAAGTGGTGCGTCCCGCTGCTGCGGACAGGCGGCCGGCTGCTCGCCATGAAGGGCGAGAGCGCGGCGGAGGAACTCGAACGGGACGCCGCGGCGATCGCCGCGGTCGGCGGCGGCCCCGGCGAGGTGGTTTCATGCGGCGTCGGCGTACTCGAAGTGCCGACGACCGTCGTCGTGGTGGAGCGGGTCTCGGCGGCCCGAAATGCGTCCGGTCGGCGTCGTGACGGTGCACGTCGAACGAGAAAGGATCGTGGACGGTGAATCCGGAGTCAAACGGATCGGGTCGTGTTTCACGTGAAACGAAGGGGCGTGCAATGGGCGGGCTGCGGTTTCCCTCCGGGCCGGGTAGCGACCCGTCGATGAGCAGCTTCGGCAGGGACGACATCGGCTGGACTCCGATCATGGAGGAAGCCCAGCGGGCGACCCGGGTGCTGCACCCGGAGACCCTGGAACTCCCCCGCCCCAGCCGCCGGCGGATCATCACCGTGGCGAACCAGAAGGGCGGCGTCGGCAAGACGACGAGCACGGTGAACCTCGCCGCCGGGCTCGCGCTGCACGGGCTCAAGGTGTTGGTCATCGACCTCGACCCGCAGGGCAACGCGAGCACCGCGCTCGGCGTCGAGCACCGCTCCGGCGTGCCGTCGGTGTACGAGGTGCTGCTCGGCGAAATCAACATCGCCGACGCGGCGGCGCAGAGCACCCAGTCGAAGAACCTGTGGTGCGTGCCGGCGACGATCGACCTGGCAGGCTCGGAGATCGAGCTCGTCACCATGGTGGCGCGCGAGGGCCGGCTGAAGGAGGCGCTGAACTCCGAGGCGGTGGAGCAGCTCGCGCCCGACTACGTCTTCATCGACTGCCCGCCGTCGCTGGGCCTGCTCACGGTTAACGCGATGGTCGCCGCGCACGAGGTGCTGATCCCGATCCAGTGCGAGTACTACGCGCTGGAGGGCCTGGGACAGCTGCTCCGCAACATCGAGCTGGTACAAGCGCACCTGAACCCCTCGCTCTGGGTGTCGACGATCCTGCTGACCATGTACGACGGGCGCACCAAGCTGGCGGATCAGGTGACCGCCGAGGTGCGCGGGCACTTCGGCGACCTGGCGTTGCGGACGGTCATCCCGCGCAGCGTGAAGATCTCCGAGGCGCCCGGCTTCGGCCAGACGGTGCTGACGTACGACCCGGGCTCACGCGGGTCGATGAGCTACCTGGACGCCGCTCGGGAGATCGCCGAGCGGGGGGCCGAGAGGAAGACAGCATGACCGAGCGTCGAGGTGGTCTCGGCCGCGGCATCGCCGCGCTTATCCCCAGCGGCCCCCCGGCGGGTGCTCCCCCAGCGGGCGCTGACGGAGCCACGCTGCGCAGCCCGGTGCTCCGCGGCGCGCCGAGCGCCGAGTCGGTGGAGGAGCCGGTTTCACGTGAAACCGGCGGCACCGTGGCCGGCGCGGTCTACCGCGAGATCGCCATCTCCTCGATCACGCCGAACCCCAAGCAGCCGCGCCAGGTCTTCGACGAGGAGGCGCTCCAGGAGCTGCAGCACTCCATCCGCGAGTTCGGCCTGATGCAGCCCATCGTGGTCCGCGAGCTCGAGACCGATCAGTTCGAGCTGATCATGGGTGAGCGCCGGTGGCGCGCCTCGCAGCTCGCCGGGCTGGAGTTCATCCCGGCCATCGTCCGCAAGACGCAGGACGACGAGCTGCTCCGGGACGCACTGCTGGAGAACATCCACCGGGTTCAGCTCAACCCGCTCGAAGAGGCGTCGGCCTACCAGCAGCTGCTGGAGGAGTTCGGCGTGACGCATGACGAGCTGGCCGACCGGATCGGCCGCAGCCGCCCGGTCATCTCCAACACCATCCGCCTGCTGCGGCTGCCGATGGCGGTGCAGCGCCGGGTGGCGGCCGGGGTCCTCTCGGCCGGGCACGCCCGCGCTCTGCTCAGCCTGGAGGACGCCGGAGCGCAGGAGGACCTCGCGAAGCGGATCGTCGCGGAGGGCATGTCGGTCCGCGCGACGGAGGAAGCGGTGACGCTCCAGAAGTCGGCGGCGCCCGCGAAGGAGAAGCCGGCGGCGAAGAAGCCGATCCAGGCCCCCGGCTTCGAGCGGCTGGCCGATCGGCTGTCGAACCACTTCGACACGAGGGTCAAGGTGGAGCGCGGCAAGCGGAAGGGACGGATCGTCGTCGAGTTCGGGTCGGTGGACGATCTTGAACGGGTCGCAGAGTTGATCTTGGGTGAACAGGCCCGTGGAATCGACGATCAATGACACCGGGGTCTTTTGTCACGGTGACGATGACTTTGAGTGATTGAAAATCACGATTGGTGGTCAAAACAAGAGGGCCGGTCTCCGATGAGACCGGCCCTCTTGTTTCACGTGAAACGGCGGATCACTGCGATCGTGCGATCGCCCGCTCGACGAGAGTCGCGAAGACCTCCCCCAGTGACCGGCCGGCGGCCTCGACCGCCATCGGCAGCAGGGAGGTCTCGGTCAGTCCGGGCGACACGTTGACTTCGAGGAAGTGCGGCGTCCCGTTGCGGTCGATGATCGCGTCGGTCCGGGAGACGTCGCGGAGGCCGAGCAGCCGGTGCGCGGCGATCGCCAACTCGCCCGCGGCGGCGGCGGTCTCCGGCGAGACCTCGGCGGGTGCGCGGTAGCTCGTGAGCCCGGCGGTGTATCGAGCGGTGTAGTCGTACACCCCGTCCGCCGGTTCGATCTGCACCGCGGGCAGCGCCTCCGGGCCGTCCGGCCCGTCGATGACGGTGATCGCCACCTCGGTGCCCTCCACGAACTGCTCGACGAGCACCGCGTCCCCGTAGGACAGCGCGCCCACCATCGCCGACGGGAGCTCCGCGGCGTCGCGCACCACGTGCGCGCCCAGCGCCGACCCGCCCTGGTCCGGCTTGAGCATCAACGGCAGCCCGAGCTTCGCCACCAGCGCGTCCAGCACCGCCTGCGCACCGAGCTCGCGGAAGGTGGCGTGCGGCAGCGCGACCCAGTCCGGGGTGGCCAGCCCGGCGCGCGCCAGCTCGGCCTTGGCGGTGGGCTTGTCCCACGCCCTGCGGCACGCGTGCGGGCCGGTGCCGACGTACGGGACGCCGATCATGTCCAGCACGGCCTGAACCGCACCGTTCTCCCCCTCCCCGCCGTGGAGGGCGACCACGACCGCATCGGGGCGCTCCTGCTCGATGCGGGACAGCAGCCGGGCGTCCGCATCCCACTCCGCGACGGTCACGCCGACCGAGCGCAGCGCGGCGGACAATCGACGCCCGGAGCGCAACGACACCTCGCGCTCGTGCGACAGCCCTCCGGCGAGCACGGCAACCCAGCGATCAGACACTCAGCACACCCCTGGAAAGTAGTAGTCCACTGTGCTCAGGAAGACTCCTGGTGCACAGTGGACTGTTTGGATTTCGGGCCAGGATTCGGCGAAAACTTTACGCCGTGTCGGGCGACGGAGCCTGGGGGCCTTGGACGCTGCGCTGGGGCACCGTGCCGAAGGTTCGCACCAGTTCCATCTCCTCGGTCAGCGTGTTCGCCAGTCGCCGCACGCCCTCGCGGATCCGCTCCGGCGTCGGATAGCAGAACGACAGCCGCATCTGCCGGCTGCCGAACCCGTCGTGGTAGAAGCCGGTGCCCGACACGTACGCGACGCGCTGGGTCACCGCGCGGGGCAGCATCGCCTTGGTGTCCACGCCTTCCGGCACGGTCAGCCAGACGAAGAAGCCGCCGTCCGGGCGCGTCCACGTGCAGCCCGGGGGCATGTACTGCTCCAGCGCGCTGAGCATCGCGTCGCGGCGCTCGCGGTACTGCTCCTGGAAGATCTTGATCTGCCCCTGCCAGTCGTGCGTGGTCAGGTAGCGGGACACGATCATCTGGTTCAGCGTGGGCGGGCACAGCGTGGCCGACTCCGCGGTCAGCACCAGCTTCTCCCGGATCGCGTGCGGCGCCAGCACCCAGCCGACCCGCAGGCCCGAGGCGAAGGTCTTGGAGAACGAACCGAGGTACACGACGTTGTCCGCGTCCATGCTGCGCAGCGCAGGGAGCGCCTGGCCGTCGAAGCCGAGCAGGCCGTACGGGTTGTCCTCCACCACCAGGATGCCGTGCTGGGCGCAGATCTCCAGGATCTCGGCGCGCCGCGGCAGGGCCAGCGTGATGCCGCCCGGGTTGTGGAAGTTCGGGATCGTGTAGAGGAACTTGATCCGCTTGCCCTGGGCGTTCACGTTGGCGATGGCCTGGCGCAGCGCGTCGGGCTGCAGGCCGTCGTCGTCCATCGCGACGTGCACGACCTCGGCCTGGTAGGCGGCGAACGAGCCGAGCGCGCCGACGTAGGACGGGCCCTCGGCGAGGATGACGTCGCCCGGGTCGCAGAAGATCCGGGTGACCATGTCCAGGGCCATCTGGGAGCCCGCGGTGACCATCACGTCGTCCGGGTGGGCGGAGATCCCCTCCAACGCCATGACGTCGCAGATCTGCTCTCGCAGCTCCGGAACGCCGTGCGCGGAGCCGTACTGCAGCGCCACCTGGCCGTCGACGGAGATCAACCGGGCGACCTCGGCGGCCAGCGAGTCCAGCGGCAGCGCGGCGAGGTTCGGCATGCCGCCGGCCAGGGATACCACCTCGGGGCGGCTGGCGACGGCGAAGAGAGCTCGGATCTCGGAGGCGGTCATCCCAGCGGTCCGCTCGGCGTAGTGCGCCCGGTACGCGTCCAGGTTGCGTGCGGGCTTCTCGGGCGAGCTGGGCTGTTCCGGCTTGGCCGGCTGGCTTCCGTGATCCGACATATCGCGCTCCGGTTTCGGTTGTGCGCTCCGGTCATCCCATGGGGACGATCGGGCGATTCTATAGGTCCTATCGCCACAACCCCCTCGACATGTAACCAGCACCTCCTGCGAAAGTTCTGGGGTCGTTTTCTTCGCGGTGCAAGTAGCGGAACCTCAGACGCCGCCTGGACTGCGGGATCCCCGACTTACGCATGACCAGCCCAGAAGGGCGGGCACAGCCTGAGAACCTGCGGCGGTGCACGTTGCGTGCGTGGGCTAAGCGGCTGCGCCGCTTGCGACGGCTCTGCGGCGGTACGCGTTGAGCGTCGCGGCGGCGGTTGTTCACATTGCTGGCGGTTGGGTTGATGGTGGCGCCGATGGTCGTGCCGGTTCTCGCCACCAAACCGACCGGGCGGTAACCCATCTCACCCCATCGAGTCGCTGACGGTGAGCGCTGGCGCTTCCGGTCGCGGCGTGCGGCGGCTTATCCTGGCGACATTCCCGCCGGATGTGCGCGGGTTCGTGCGGGTTTCCAGGAGGTCAGGTGTCGCGACGCGTCGTCGGCGTCACGCTGGACAACCTCGACAGCCTGCCCCAGCGGTGTCGCCGATGCGTTTTCTGGGAGTTGGCGCCGCACGTCCGGGAGCAGGCCGAGGAGTTCGGCGAGACCGAACTGGAGAAGGAAGCTTGGGTCTCCAGCGTGCTGCTGGAGTGGGGTTCCTGCGGCCGCATCATCTACGTGGACGGGCTGCCGGCGGGCTACGCCATGTACGCCCCGCCCGCGGCCGTGCCGCGGGCCGGAGCCTTCCCCACCGCCCCGGTGAGCGCCGATGCCGTGCTGCTCACGGCGCTGCGCGTGCAGCCCGAGTACGAGCACGGCGGGCTGGGGCGCGTACTGGTGCAGAACGTGGCGAAAGACCTGACCCGGCGCGGCGTGAAGGCCGTGGAGGCGTTCGGCGACCTGACGGGCTCGGTCTCGGGCTGCGTGATCCCGGCCGGATTCCTGCAGCAGGTGGGTTTCAAGACGGTCCGCCAGCACCCCAAGTGGCCGCGGATGCGGCTGGAACTGCGCACCGCGATCTCCTGGAAGGAAGACGTGGAAGCGGCGCTGGAGCGGCTGCTGAGCTCGGTGACGATCAAAACGGCGGAACCGATGGTCGGCGGAGCCTGACCCGCCCCCAAGACCACCCACGGCCCAGGTGCCCCGGCACCCGGAGTGGCCAAACCGCCAAACCGCCAAGTCTCCAAGTCGCCAAGTCGACAAATCCCCACCGGAACTTCCGCATCGCAGAACCCGGGTTTCGTTCGCCGCAATTTCAATGGAAATCGGACCTTCGATTTCCATTGAAATTGCGGTCGACCGGGGAGACCAGGAGTGGTCAGGCGCCTTCGGCGCGGGCGAGCTCGTGGCGCAGCAGGTCGTCGAAGGTGAAGGTGCCCGTGGGCTGGTCGTCCTTGCCCAGCAGGTACAGCCGCTTCACCGCGACCAGCAGGCCCTCCGCCACGACGTCCCGGAACGCCGGGTCCAGTAGCCGGCTGCGGTCCCGGGCGTTGGTCAGGTACCCGATCTCCATCCGCACCGCGGGCATCCGGGTCAGCCGCAGCACGTCCCAGGTCTTCGGGTGCGTGTGGCAGTCCCGCAGCCCCGTTCGGGCGACGATCTCGCGCTGCAGGAAGCCCGCCAGGGCCTCGCCCACGGTGGACGTGGTGCCGTTGCCGGTGCCGAAGTGGAAGCTGGCAACGCCCTCCGCCAGCGGCGAGCGGTTGGCGTCGATGTGCAGCGACAGGAACATGTCGGCGCCGGCCTCGTTGGCGAAGCCGGCCCGGTCGGCGTCCGGCGGGCTCGCGTTGGGGCCGCGGGTGATCAGCGCTTCCATCCCGGTGGCGACCATCCGGCCTTCCAGCCGGCGGGCCAGGTCCCAGGTCAGGTCGGCCTCGTGCACGTTGCCCAGGCAGACGCCGCGGTCCGCGCCGCCGTGCCCTGGATCGATCACGATGCGCTTGCCGCGCAGCCGCGGTCCAGCGCGCCGGACCTTCTCCTGCTCCCGCAGGAACACCGGTCGCCCGCCGCGGACCTTCGGCGCGAGCTGCTTGAGCGCCCGCAGCGTGCCCGGCCCGCAGATGCCGTCCGGGTTCAGCCCGTAGTCCCGCTGGAAGCTGCGCAGCGCCTGCTCGGTCTCCCGGCCGAAGATGCCGTCCGGGCGGCCCGCGTCGAAGCCGAGCTCCAGCAGCCGCTCCTGCAGCGCGAAGACGTCGTCGCCGCTGATCGGCTTGGACACCAGGTAGGCCAGCGAGCGGTCGCCGAGCCGCCAGCGCGCGTCCGTCAGCGCCCGGTACGTCGCCGAGCCGACGACGCCGTCGGTGATCAACCCGCGTTGTTGCTGGAAGACCCGGACCGCTTGTTCCACCGCTTCGTCGTAGATCACCGGTCCCGTCCGACCGTTGGACGGAAGTAGACCCAACGCCGCAAGAGTGTTCTTGATCTCGGCAACGGCCGGACCGACGTCACCGCGGTGGAGCAGCTGCATGCACTCCTCGCTCGATTCAGGCGCCGGTTCTGGCACCGACGCGAAGGATGGCCGGGGATACCCGGGGTCCTGTTCTGCGTGCCGGGTCCGGAAGGCGGACCCGTCGGGTCATTGTGCCTTGTGTACCGGGACCCGGCGCTGCGGCCCACGGCCACCGGGGCGGACGTGCGACAACGGTCCGTGGGTGGGTGATCTCGTTGAGTGCGCGAAAACACGATCCCGCCGTCACTGTCCTATCGGAGAGACGGCGGGACCGCGTTATTCGGTTGCCTCAGATGGAGTCCGATTTCACAGGTAGTCGGACAGGTCGGACTCGAGCGCGGCCTTCGGCTTGGCGCCGACGATCTGCTTGACCGGCTGGCCCTTGTCGAACAGCAGCAGGGTCGGGATCGACATCACCTGGTAGTCGCGCTGCAGGCTGGGGTTGGCGTCGATGTCCAGCTTGGCGACGACGATCTTGTCCTTGTGCTCACCGGCGATCTGCTCGAGCACCGGGGCGACCATCTTGCACGGGCCGCACCAGGTGGCCCAGAAGTCGACCAGGACCGGCTTGTCGCTTTCCAGGACCTTTTCCTTGAACGTGCTCTCGTCGACGACCACCGTGTTGGTGTCGGCCATGTTCCTTCTCCCTATCGGATTGGTGCTGCCTGGAGTCAGTTCGCCGAGGGCCCGTAGCCGCCACCGACGAGCTCGGCGGCCATCTCGGCCTCCGGCACGTCGTGCTCGGCGAGCCAGCGCTCGGCGTCCATGGCCGCGGAGCAGCCGGAACCCGCGGCGGTGATCGCCTGCCGGTAGGTGTGGTCCACCAGGTCGCCCGCGGCGAACACGCCGGGGAGGCCGGTGTGCGTGGTGGGCTGCTGGACCTGCACGTAGCCCTCGTCGTCCACGCTGACCTGGTCGCGCACCAGCTCGCTGCGCGGGTCGTGGCCGATGGCGACGAACATGCCGCTCACGTCCAGCTCGGAGGTCTCGCCGGTGACCGTGTCGCGCAGCTTGAGGCCGCTGACGGTGGTGTCGCCGACGACCTCGGTGACCGCCTTGTTGGTCAGCCACTTGATCTTCTCGTTGGCCCGGGCCCGCTCCAGCATGATCTTGGAGGCGCGGAACTCCTCGCGGCGGTGGATGATCGTCACCGACCGCGCGAAGCGGGTCAGGAAGGTGGCCTCCTCCATCGCCGAGTCACCGCCGCCGATGACGGCGATGTCCTGGTCGCGGAAGAAGAACCCGTCGCAGGTGGCGCAGGCGGAGACGCCGCGGCCGAGCAGCCGCTCCTCGCCGGGCACGCCGAGGTAGCGGGCGGCCGCGCCCATCGCCAGGATGACGGCCTTAGCGCGGTACTCCACTCCGTTAACGAAAACGGACTTCACCCCAGCGTTCCCGTCTCCGGGCGACAGGTCGAGGCGTTCGACGTCCTCGGCCCGCAGCTCGGCGCCGAAGCGCTCGGCCTGGGACCGCATCTCCTGCATCAGGTCGGGGCCCATGATCCCTTCCCGGAAGCCCGGGAAGTTCTCGACCTCGGTGGTGGTCATCAACGCGCCACCGAACTGGGTGCCCTCGAAGACGAGTGGTTCGAGTTCCGCCCGTGCGGCGTACACCGCAGCGGTGTACCCGGCAGGGCCAGAGCCCACGATGATCACGTTGCGGACGTCGTCAGTCACCGCGCCCCTTCCGTCGTAGCGTCTCCGCCGCGCTCGGCGCGCGACCGTATCCGGCTCAACGCGATCCTATTCGGGTCTGTTCCCGATCACGGAGAGGCGGTGCGGCAGGGCACAGCGAAGCCGGCTCCCGTCCCATGGACCGGGAGCCGGCGCGGCTGCGTTCCGGCGGCTCAGCCGCCGAAGGTGGAGTCCGAGATCTTGGCCGGGTTGCCCGGGCCGCAGTCGGGTCCGACCGCTAAGAGGCGGAACTTGCCGAGGCCGCCCCCGGGCAGGATCAGCAGCTGGGCCGGGTTCCCGTTGAGCGTGATCTCCCGCGCCCCGAGCGGCTTGCCGCCCGTGACGCCGTTGGCCTGCAGGCAGCCGATGAGCCGCTGCGGATCGGCCAGCGCGCTGCTGTACTGCTCCGAGTTCATGATCTCGCCGAACTGCTCGCCGTTCAGCGTGACCTGATCACCCTGCAGCGCCAGCGGCGCGGGCCTGCCGGTCGTCGCACCGGGCTGCGCCTGGTCGCTGTCGGAGCTCGTGCTGTTCGGCAGGACCGAGAACACCACCGCGGCGGCCGCCGCGGCCACGCCGACCAGTCCGGCGCCCAGCGTGAACTTCCGCCGGCGGCGCTGCTTGGCCGCCGCGAAGTCGATCACCTGGCCGCCCTCCTCGGCGGCTGGTGCGGGCTGCGGGGCAGCGGGCTCGGCAGGCGCCGCGGCACCGCTCTGCTCCTGGGCCCAGGCCCGGACCTCGTCCTCCAGCGCGGCGTCGATGCGTGCCGCGACGTCGTCCGGAATCGTCAGTGGCGGCAGTGCCGCCAGATCGGAACTGGTGGCGTCCAACGCCGCCAGGATCTCCCGTGCCTCCGGGTCATCCTGGACCTGGACGCGCAGTTGATCGGCGGTCTGCTGGTCCAGCACCCCGGCGTGCAGATCGGCCAGCAGGTCCAGGGACCACGGTGGTCCCTGCGGCGCCCCCGTGCGCCGTTGTTCACCACTCATCGTCCCTCCCGTCGACGGATGGCCATCGCGTCATCTGGGACGTTCGCATCTGCACTTGGGTTCCGCAGGTGCCCCAGAAGTTTGGCGAGTTTGGCCCGACCACGTGCGCACCGGCTCTTGACGGTGCCCTCCGCAACGCCCAACATCACCGCGGTCTCCGCCACGGAGTATCCCTCCACGTCCACCAGGACGATCGCTGAGCGTTGATCTTCGGGGAGTTCGGCGAGCGCCTCCTGGACGGCCATCCTGGTGTCCTGTTCGGCGATCGCGTCGCGCGGCACCGCCGGTTCGGTGGGGCCGGTTTCCGGAAGGGGGACGGTGGGGCGAGCCTGGCGGCGGCGGATCCGGTCGAGGCAGGCGTTCACCACGATCCGGTGCAGCCAGGTGGTCACCTGGGATTCGGCGCGGAACGATGACGCGTTGCGGAAGGCCGAGATCATCGCGTCCTGAAGCGCATCCGCGGCGTCTTCGTGATCGCGCATGGTCCGCAGCGCAACCGCCCACAGCCGATCCCGATGTCGGCGGAAGAGCTCGGAGAACGCATGTGGATCTCCGTTGGTATGCGCCGCTATGAGTTCGGCGTCCGAGCTGACGGGGACAGACACGGAACAGAACTTTACTGTTCGTGTGAACCGGCACACTCGCCCCACTGACGAGTGACGCATCTCCCGTGCTCAGACGTCGTTGCCCCGCGGGTTCGGCCCGGGCTCTTGCAGACGCCGTTCAAGGCTGCACGCGGCGAACTCGGCAGCTCGGACTGCTTCGTCCCCGCACAGCCGTCGTGCGGGGACGAAGCGCGTTCAGCCTGCGGTGCCGTTGACCGTGATCTCGTTGATCTGGGCCGCGTATCCGCCGTCCTTGGAGATCAGCTGTTTGATCACGACCAGGATCTGCTGCACCGGAGCGCTCGCGTTCAGCTTGATCGTGGTGTCGCCGTTGCCCAGCGTCGCCGATCCCAGCAGCGTGCCGCCGTCCGCGCTCGGCGTCCCCGTGACCGTCCGGACTTCGACGACGGTGCCGGCGCTCGCCGAGTTGATCAGGATCTCCTGCGGCACCGCGGCGTGGTCGAAGGTCAGCACGGCACCCGTCCCAGGGCTGATCCCGCCTGGGCCGAGCTGCTGGTTGTAGCGGGAGGTTCCCCAATCGGTGGCCGGGTTGCCGTCGATGATGTTGTGGAGCCTGCCCGGGTTGTCCGGCGAACCGTTGCCGCTGAACTGCGTCGCGTTGTTGACCGGGATCTTGATCAGATTCGCCGGCGGCTGGGGTGGCGGTTGCTGGCCGCCGGGGTGGTTGCCGGATTCGCCGATGATCTGGCCCGTGCCGCGGTTGGCGTCGTTCTCGGTGAACATGCCGATCAGGGACGCCGCGATCCAGCCGACCACCAGCAGCGTGGCCACCGCGAGGACGCCGACGCTGATCATCAGCTTCTTGCGCTTCACCTGGTCGGGCTTGGGGTCCTCGCGCCGCCAGACCTCGTTGCTCTCGGTGGACTGCCCGCTCTGCCCCACCGCGCTGGTGGTTTCGAAGGTCGCGTGCTGCTCCAGCACGCGGAGCACGGCGGCACCGGTGCGGACGCCGCCGGTGGTGCCCGTGGAGTCGGGGTTGCCCAGCGCGCGCACCGCGACCGTGGACAGCTCCAGCGGCACGGTCGGGCGCAGCGTGCGCGGCGCGACCAGGTTGCCGTCGGGGCCGGTCGGGGCGGCGGGCAGGCCCTCGGGCGCGGGGCCGAGCGCCCAGCGACCGGTGAGCAGCAGGTACAGCGCGGAGCCGAGGCCGCGCACGTCGTCGCTGGAGGTGGCCTGCGCCATCGGGCCGGGGAAGGCCATCCGGATCTCGCCGTCCGGCGTGACCCGGATCCGCTGCGGATGGTCGGCGCCCAGCACCAGCCCGGCGTGGTGCGCCGCCTCGACCGCGGCGGCCAGCGGCTGCAGCAGGCGGGCCGCGGTGCCCGGCGGCAGCGGGCCCTCGGCGACCAGGTCGAGCAGGTCGGTGCCGTGGGTCCACTCGGCGATCACGATGCCGAGCACGCCGGTCGGATCGCTGGAGGACTGCGTGACGACGTCGAGCACCCGCGCGACGCCGATGTGGTTGAAGGTGCTGGCGTGCATCGCGCGTTCCAGGGTCCGGCGCGCGTTCGACGCCGCCTCGGCGTCCGAGCGGTCGCCGACCAGGACCGTGAGCGCGACGTCCCGTCCGAGCACACCGTCCTTGGCCCGCCACAGCTGCACGTTGCAGCGATCGTCGACGCCGACCTGGGAAAGGAGCCGATACCGGCCATGATCCAGTACGCGGCCAGGGGTCAGCGCCTGCTCGGTCGAACCCTCGTCGCCGGACTCGTCGCGTTCCGCCGCGATCTGCTCGGTGGGTTTGCTGGTCACCTTCCCTCTCCCGCTCCTCCCGGTCCGCAAGGGGTTGCGTGCCACCCCTATTCCCCACGGAAGGAGACTTCGCCAACGAGGGTACGTGACGCGGAAGTCAGCGACGACGCAGCAAACCGGTGAGCCGCCCGATCGCAGGCTGGAGTTCCGTCACCCGCAGCAAGGACATCAGGCCGAAGATCGCCGCGAAACCGACCAACACGCCGACGATCAGCTGCAACCATCCCGTTCCCGCGCCGGCGGTTCCGGGGATCAGCGCGTCCACGCCGAGCGTGCTCGCCCAGGCGACGAGTCCACCCAGCACCGAAGCCGTCAACGTTTTTGCCAGTGTGACAAGGAAACGCCGGCTGCCCAGCGGGCCGAGCCGGTGCCGCAGCCAGGCTTCGCCGACCAGCCAACCGACCACGAACGTGAACGAGTTGACGAAGCACAGGCCGAACACCACGTGCTCGGGCGCGAGCACCGAGGGCAGCGCGAAGGCCATCAGCACCTTCACGACGGTCATCACGACCATGATCAGGGTGGGGGTGCGCGCGTCGTTGAACGCGTTGAACGTGCGCATCTGCATCATCGTCAGCGCGTAGGGCAGCACGCCGAACGCGGAGACGGCCAGGCCGAGCCCGAGGGTGTTGGCCTGTTCGAGCAGGTCGGGCTTGGCCGTCGTGAACAGGGCCACCGCCAGCGGGACGCCGAGCGCGGTCATGACCGCGCTGATCGGCAACAAGGTCACAGTGGACAGTCGGTTGCCCAGCGACAGGTCGTCGATCACCTTGGCGTTGTCGCCGTCCGCGGCGGCGGCGCTCATCCGCGGCAGGATCGCGGTCATGATCGAGAAGCCGATCACGCCGTAGGGCAGCTGCAGCAGCATCCACGCGTACGTGTAGGTCGACAGTGCGCCGCCGGCGGCACCGGTGGCCACCCTGGTGAGCGCCCAGAGCCCCACCTGGCCGACCGCCACGTAACCGAGCATCCACAGCGCGAGCCCGCCGAACTCCGACAGCCGCGGGTCCCAGCCCCACCGCCAGCGGAGCCGGAATCCGGTCTTGCGCAGCGCCGGCACCTGCACCGCGGCCTGGCAGACAACGCCGAGGGTGACGCCGACGCCCAGCACGAGCAGGTGCGCGTCGGTCATCGACACCGGGTCGATCGTGAGCCGTCCCGGCAGCAGCACGTAGACGCCGATGGTGGCGATCACGACCAGGTTGTTCACCACCGGCGCCCAGGCCGGCGGGCTGAAGATCTGCTTCGCCTGCAGGATCGCGCCGACCAGCGCGCTGATGCCGTAGAAGAAGATCTGCGGCAGCAGCAGGTACGCGAAGGCGCTGACCAGATCCCGGTTGGAGGCGTCGGAATCGGTGACCAGCGCCCAGGTCAGGATCGGCGTGCAGAGCATCGCCACCAGCGTGCCGAGCGCCAGGACCACCGTTGCCAGCGTCATCAGCGTCTGGACGAACCGCTCGCCGCCGTCGGCGTCGGACTTCTTCGCCCGCACCAGCACGGGCACCACGACGCTGGTCAGCACGCCGCCGATGAGCAGCTCGAAGAGCATGTTCGGCATCGTGTTGGCCACGTTGAACGAGTCGTTCTCGACCGCGAAGCCGATCGCCCCGGCCAGCATCAGCTTCCACAGGAAGCCGGTGATCCGGCTGGTCAGGGTGGCGATGGCCATCGAGCCGCTGGCCTTGAGCAGCGACGGCTTGCCCGGCGAGATCGGGCGGATGACCTGCGTTTGCTCGGTGGCCTGCTCGGCGGCCTGGTTGATGCCGGGCTCCGGCGGCACCGCCGGGATCGGCTGGGTCTCCGCGACGTGCCAGCCGCGCGGTGCTCCCGGCGCCTGGGGCATCGCGCCGGGGCGGCGGATCGGCGCGGTCGGGCGGGCGTCGGGGCGTGGTGCCGGGCGCGGCGCGGGCCTGGGCGGTCCGGGATTACCACCGAACCGTCCGGCATCCCTGTCTCGGTTCACTGCCTCAAATCCTTCGCCCCTCGGCACACCGAGTGCACGCACCGGTCCTGTCGTTCGATCGAGGTCCACACCTACGAGTGATGGGCGTGGCCCCGCTCAGGATCTCAGTTCCGGTTCCGATCACCGTCGGTGGTGGCGATGTGGGTGGCTTCCGGCGTGCTGTCCTGCGGCGTGCCGTTCCTCGCCGCGTCGGTGGGCTCCACCGGCTCCGCGGCGTCGGCAGCGGCCGCCGCCTCGGTCCGGCGGCGCCTGGCCAGGACCCGCTTGATGATCCGCATCGCCGACATCAGCACCAGCAACGCGGCGGCGATCCCGGTGAGGATCGGCATCAGCGAGCCGTAGTTGTTGGACTCGATCTGCAGCCGCTTGGTGGTGCCGAACTGGGTGCCTGCCTGGGTGGTGACGGTCACGTCGATGGTGAACTTGCCGGCCCGTTGCGCATTGGTCGGCAGCCAGACCGGCCGGCGCCCGTTGGCCGGGACGGTGACCGGGCCGCCGAAGTCGTGCTGGACCTGGACGCCGGGCACCTGCGGGATGCGGAACACGACACCGACCGTGATCGGCAGGTCGTTGACCACGGTCAACGGGATCGGGCTGTCGGCCGAATCGATCCGCGTGAGCTGGCCTTCGAAGTACTCGACGCTGACCTGCCCGAGCACGTCGTTGATCGCGACGGTCGCCCGGTCCACCCACTGGCGCGCGGCGTCGGGCTTGCCGCGCCAGGCGCTGGCGGTGCCGCGGAGCAGGCCGTTGCGCAGCGGCGTGGTGACCTGGCCGCGCTGGACGGGGCTGGACCGCTCCTCCTGGGAGGACACGTACAGGTCGCCGACCTTGAAGTTCTGCGCGGCGAGCTGGTCGAGCACCGGCTGCGGGATCTCCGCCGAACCGGCGTCCACCGGGTAGTCGAGGTCGGCCTCCGGCAGCGTGGCCGGGTCCGGCTCGGGCACCGGGGCGAGCCGGATCAGCCCGGCCTCGTTCAGCTGCTGCATGCCATCGAGCAGGGCGCGCAGGTCGTCGCCGCGGAGGTTCCAGCGACGCGGCGGCGCCAGCACCGAGGTGGCGCCCGGCACCTGGGCCTGCGTCGCGCGGAACGCCAGCGCGCCGAGCGCGTTCTGGGCGGACAGCATCCCGTTCTGCGGCGGCGACAGCGCGGTGACCTTCAGATCCGTGTCGCGCAGCGGGTCGAGCGCGCTGGTCAGCAGCGGGTCGATCGGGACGGCGGCCGTGTCCTGGCCGCGCACCCGGACCGGCGACAGCGATCCGGCGGGGAGGTTCAGCGCCCGCGGCTCCAGCAGCGCGGTGCCGGGCAGCTTCGCGATCGCCGGATCGGCCAGCGCGCCCTCCACCGGCCAGAGCAGGTCGCGCGGTTCGACGCCCAGGATGTTGGGGTCGCGCAACAGGCTGGCGCCGTCCAGCGCGCCCTTGACCAGGTCGGGGAGCCCGGCGCGGCCCAGCGCCACGATGTCGGCGTCGGCGTAGGGCAGCGCCATCACGCAGCGCCCATTGGTGGCCTCGCGCAGCTTGCTCAGCCACAGGCCGGCGGCGCCGGCGCCGATGCCCTCGACCAGCGAGCCGTTGGGCTGGCGCACCAGGTAGCCGTCCTTCATGGCGCGGGCGGTGATCAGCAGGTCCGGGTCGACCGCGAAGCACAGGGCGTTGCCCGCCGGCGAGCCGGGGCCCGCGCGGTCGGTCACCGCCTGCACCAGGTCGTAGAGCCGGCCGCCGGGCGCGAGCGAGGTGGAGAGCTGGTCGTCCACCAGGACTGCGCGCATGCCGCCGATGGCCTCCCGCTCCAGCCGCGGGAAGTCGACGATCGGCACCAGCATGCTGGTCTCGGTCGGCCGTTCCGGGCGTGCCTGCTCGCCGCCCGGGGTGGCGAGCACCGGCAGCAGGAATTGGGCCTGGGCGATGCGCGCGCGGCCGCCGCCGCTGGGCGCGCCGTTGACGTTGACCAGCAGCGGGTACACGCCGGGCTGGCTGAGCTGCAGGGAGTTGGGGCCGGTCAGCGGGATGCGGAGCTCGACGGGGATCTGCTGACCGGGCGCGAGCCGGTCGGCGACCGAGGTGAACGCGGGCTCGGTGACGGTGGCCGGGTCGTCGCGCAACGCGCGCTGGACCGCGGGCTCGGTGGTGGTCGCGTTGCCGCGCTGGACGCGGGCCTCGACGTTGTTGATCTGGTGATCGCTGGTGTTGGTCAGCCGGCCGGTGATGACGACCTCGCCGGGCGAACCGGCACCCACCACGGATGGCGTGATCTTGGTCACGTCGAGCACGGTCGGAGACTCGCCCTGCGCGGCCGCCTGCGGCGCCGGGACCAGCGGAACCATCGCGCACAGCAACACCGCGACCAGCGCGGCAAGCAGAAACCTCACCCCGGCTCCGTTCCGCTACCTCGTGCCGGCCGGGCCCCGAGCCGCTCGCCTGCCTCGTTCGCTTCGCCGTCGCGCAGGCTGAGCGCGCGGCGCACCAGCCGACGTTCGTCGGCGTAGGCCAGTACCTCGTCCAGTTCACCAAGCGGCACCCACGCCACCTCGGTGACCTCCACGTCCTCGTCGGAAAGCTCTCCGCCCACCGCATCCAGCAGGAAGTGGTGCACGGTCTTGTGTATGCGCCGGTTGCCCGCGACGAACCAGTAGTCGATCGTGCCGATCGGGGCCACCACCCGGCCGATGATGCCGGTCTCCTCGGCGACCTCGCGCACCGCGGTCTGTTCCGCGGTCTCGCCCGCCTCGATGTGGCCCTTCGGCAGCGACCAGAGCAGTCGTCCCTTGCGGTCCAGCCTCCCGATGATCGCAGCGCGGCCTTCGACGCCGTTCACCACCAGCCCACCGGCCGAGGTCTCGTCGACGGTCCGCAGCCTGCGCCGCCGGCGCCGGTTCCGACGCCCCGGCTGGGTACCGCCGGAGCGGCCGGGCGACGGGGGCATGCCGCCGATGGTAGTGCGATCAGCGCCTCCGAGTGGAGCTGGTCGCTCGGCGAACGGCCGTGGCCGGCCGCCCCGGCGACCTCCCGCGATCCCGTTCGCGCGGCCGGGTCAACCGGCTGCTCCGCTCGTCCGTCGCCGGAGTGGCCGAGTGCGCATGCGGGCATGCCGCAGGTAGCCGTTAGGGGCCTCCTGAGCAGCCGATACCCTGGTACATCGTGTCCCCTTCCTCGCCGCACCACGACTCCGCCACGCCCGCCGAGCTGCAGGCTCGGGAGCGCCAAGCGCAGCGCAATGCCGTCGTGGAGCTGGTGAAGGTCGCACCGATCGCGGAGGAGCTCGCGCAGCGCTTCGCCGCCGCGGGCCACCGGCTGTACCTGGTCGGCGGCAGCGTGCGGGACGCGCTGCTGGGCCGGCTGGGCACCGACCTGGACTTCACCACCGACGCCCACCCGGAGCAGGTCCGCGAGCTGCTGACCGGCTGGGCGGAGACGATCTGGGACACCGGGATCCAGTTCGGCACGCTCGGCGCGTACCGGCACGGCACGACCGTGGAGATCACGACGTTCCGCGCCGACACCTACGACCGGGTCGGCCGCAATCCCGACGTTGCCTTCGGCGACACCATCGAGGGCGACCTGGTGCGCCGCGACTTCACCGTGAACGCGATGGCCATCGAGCTGCCGGCCCGCACGTTCGTCGACCTGCACGGCGGGATGGCCGACCTGGCCGAGCGGCGGCTGGACACCCCGGCCGCGCCGGAGGACTCCTTCGCCGACGACCCGCTGCGGATGCTGCGCGCCGCCCGCTTCGTCTCCCAGCTCGGCTTCACCGCGGCGGACCGGGTGGTGACGGCGATGACCGACATGGCCACCCAGATCACCCGGATCACCCCGGAGCGGGTGCAGGTCGAGCTGTCCAAGCTGCTGTGCGGCGAGCACCCGCGGCGCGGCGTCGAGCTGCTGGTGGAGACCGGGCTGGCCGACCACGTGCTGCCCGAGGTGCCGGCCATGAAGCTGGAGATCGACGAGCACCACCAGCACAAGGACGTCTACCGGCACTCGTTGACCGTGCTGGACCAGGCGATCGACCTGGAGCGGGCGGCCGATCCGGACGGCGCGCCGGACCTGGTGCTGCGGCTGGCGGCGCTGCTGCACGACATCGGCAAGCCGGCCACTCGCCGGTTCGAGTCGGGCGGCGGCGTGAGCTTCCACCACCACGAGGTCGTCGGCGCGAAGATGGTCCGCAAGCGGCTGCGCGCGCTGCGCTACCCGAAGGACGTCATCAAGGACGTCGCCGACCTGGTGTTCCTGCACCTGCGCTTCCACGGCTACAGCGACGGCCAGTGGACCGACTCGGCGGTGCGCCGCTACGTCAACGACGCCGGCCCGCTGCTGCCCCGGCTGCACAAGCTGGTGCGCGCGGACTGCACGACCCGGAACAAGCGCAAGGCGTCGGCGCTGCAGCGGGCGTACGACGACCTGGAGGAGCGGATCACGCGGATCGCCGCGGCGGAGGACCTGGCGAAGGTCCGCCCGGACCTGGACGGGAACGAGATCATCCGGCTGCTCGGCGTCGAGCCCGGGCCGGTCGTGGGCCAGGCCTGGAAGCACCTGAAAGAGCTACGCCTGGACCGCGGCCCGATGTCCCATGACGAGGCCGTCGAGGAGCTGTTCAACTGGGCCCGCGAACAGGGCATCGAGGTTCCCTGAGCCAGCGGTGCTCGGCCTTGACCGCCTGATCTGTGGAGAAGTCTCCGCAGGTCAGGTGGTTTTAATAATAGTGAAGAGTACATCTCCCTGCGATCGCTGATTGCTGATCAGTCGTTGTTGCCGGGATCCGGGCTCTCCGGACGGTGCCGGCGGGCCTGGTTCCGGTCAGGGTGGTTCGTGCACGGGCAACCAGTGAGATCATGCGATGGTGGGATCAGACGCGGACGTGGAACCGGGGACGCTGCTCGTCGCTGCCCCACAGCTGCTGGACCGGAACTTCCGGCGGACGGTGGTCTACGTGATCCACCACCGCGCCGAGGGCACCCTGGGCGTCGTGCTGAACCGGCCGAGCGAGGTGGCGGTGCACGACGTGCTGCCGAAGTGGGCCGAGCACGCGAGCGAACCGCAGTCGCTGTTCGTCGGCGGGCCGGTGGAGCAGCGCACGGCGATCTGCCTGGCTGCGCTCCGCGCGGGCCAGGACGTCGGGGCGATCACGGGCATGGTCGGCGTCCGCGGGCCGGTCGGCCTGGTCGACCTCGACGGCGATCCCGCCGAGCTGGTCCCCCGGGCCCGCGGCCTCCGGTTCTTCGCCGGTTACGCCGGCTGGGAGCCCGGCCAGCTCGCCGGGGAGATCGACCGAGGCGACTGGATCGTCGTGCCGGCCCTGCCGGACGACGTCATCGCCGACCCGGGCACCGAGCTCTGGGGCCGGGTCCTCCGCCGCCAGGGCCCGCCGCTGGCCTTCCTCGCCACCCACCCCGGCGACGTCAAGCTCAACTAGTTCAAGAGTTTTCCAGGCTTGTTTTGCGTGGCGGTGCGAGTGGCGGAACCTCAGGTGTCTTCTCGCTGTGGGATCCCCGACATCATGAATGTCCAATTCACCACGTCGGGGCTGTCCTCGCGAGAAGACACCTGAGAACCCGCGGCGGTGCGAGTTGCGAGGGTGGGCTAAGCGGCTGCGCCGCTTCAAAGGCAACAACCCGCTCTACCGGACTGAACGCCATGGACTACGCCGGACCTGTGGATTGATGGGTGAGTTATCCCCAGATCTGGGAGTTATCCACAGAGTTGTGGACAACTTCCTGTGGACAAGTCAGCGCCACTCGCCGCCCGGGATGTCGTCGGGGCGGCCGTCGCGGAAGCGGGTGCAGCTCAGCATGCCGGTCACGTTGCCGTGGCCCGTGTTCGCCGGTGAGTCAGCTCTGCTTGGGCACGCCGCAGCAGCCGCCCGCGCAGCCACCGCAGCCGGCGGCGGACGCCGGCGCGGGCATCGCCTCGGCGGCGCGGTTGCCGACCACACCGCCGACGGTCATCAGTGCGAAGGCGCCGACCAGCCCGAACACCGCGACCATCACGACGCTGGAGGTGGCAGCCAGCATCGGCATCGAGACACCGGCGAGCACCGCGATCGCGCCACCCGCCAGCATCGCGGGCCCGGCGGCCCGGTTGGCGAGCTCGAAAGCGTCCTCGCTGCGCATGGCGGCGGGGGTGCGGACACCGATGTAGCGGTTGCGGACCAGTTGGCCGCGCAGCCCGCGGAAACCGAGGAACAGCAGCGCCGCCCCGCCGAGGACCAGGAGCGCGCAGAGGATCACCTGAACAGCGAACACCCCGACAGCGTAAGCCGCCACCTCATCGCTACCTGCCGGACACCCTGGTCAGGTGTGCTGACCCACATGGCGAAGAAGATTGTCCCGGCCGGTCTGCTGACCGTCTCACTGCTGGTCGCCGCGGCGGCACCGGCGGCGGCGAAGACCGACGAGGCCGCCCTGGTGGGCGAGCTGACCCTGCCGCACGCGATGGAGTTCGACGGCACCACGGTCGGCGGCCTCTCCGGCATCGACTACGACCCGCGCACCGGCGAATGGGTCCTGATCAGCGACGACCGCTCCGATCGGCAGCCCGCGCGGTTCTACACCGCGCGCTTCGACGACGGCGGTTTCCGGCTGATCGCTACCTTGCCGCTGCTGCGGCCGGACGGCACGACGTACCCGAAGGGCACCGTGGACCCGGAGGACGTCCGCTGGGATCCGTGGTCCGGCACGATCTGGTGGACCAGCGAGGGCGAGCGGGCCGCGCGGCTGATCGACCCGTCGATCGCCGGCGTCGGCGCGGGCGGCCGCTCCTCCCACGAACTGCCGCTGCCGGCGAACCTGCGGATGGAGCCGACCGCCGGGCCGAAGCAGAACGAGGTGCTGGAGGGCCTGACGTTCGCCGCCGGCGGCAGCCGGGTGGTCACCGCGATGGAGGGACCGCTGCTGCAGGACGGCGAGTCGCCGACCGTCGAGCACGGCGCGCTGTCCCGGATCACCGTGCAGTCCCGGTCCGGCCGGGTGCAGGGCCAGTACGCCTACCCGCTGGACCCGGTGTTCGCCGAGTCCCCCACCGGCGGTTTCGCCAACAACGGCGTCAGCGCGCTGCTGGCCGACCGCGGCGGGTACCTGGTGGTGGAGCGCTCGTTCGTGACCGGCGTCGGCAACTCGATCCGGATCTACCGGATCACCACCCGCGGCGCGACGGACGTGCAGCACGTCTCGTCGCTGCAGGACGCGAAGGTGCGCCCGGTCCGCAAGGAGCTGGTGGCCGACCTCGCCGACCTGGGTCTGAGCACGATCGACAACGTCGAGGGCATGACCTGGGGCCCGCGGCTGCCGGACGGCCGCCGCAGCCTGGTCCTGGTCAGCGACGACAACTTCGCCCCGAACCAGACCACGCAGGTCATCACGTTGTCCGTGAGGTGAGGTGCGTTACCCTGGGCTCGTGAGCACGCGTCTGCTTCTTGCGAGGCCGCGTTGAACGTCCGGTAGCGACGCTTCGACGCGGCGACCCCTCATGCCCACCAGGGCCTGGGGGGTTTTCCATTTTCGGGAGGCGGCACACTAAGAGCGCATGACCCGCGCGTTCGGGCGAGAAGGCAGGGAAGGACGCAACACGATGAGTGGCCAGGCAGAGGGCTCGACGACCGGGGTTGCCGAAGAGGTCCCGCAGTTCCGCTACACGGCGGAAACGGCGACCGAGATCGAGCAGCGTTGGCAGCGACTCTGGGAGGAGCGCGGCACGTTCCACGCGCCGAACCCCGTCGGGTCACTCAAGGGCGATGTCCCCGAGGACAAGCTGTTCGTCCAGGACATGTTCCCCTACCCCTCCGGCGCCGGGCTGCACGTCGGCCACCCGCTGGGCTTCATCGGCACCGACGTCTACGCCCGCTACCACCGGATGCTGGGCCGCAACGTGCTGCACACGATGGGCTTCGACTCGTTCGGCCTGCCCGCCGAGCAGTACGCGGTGCAGACCGGCACGCACCCGCGGACCACTACCGAGCAGAACATCGAGCGCTACCTGGGGCAGATCCGCCGGCTGGGCCTGGGCCACGACGAGCGCCGCCGCGTCGCGACCACCGACATCGAGTTCTACCGCTGGACGCAGTGGATCTTCCTGCAGGTCTTCAACTCCTGGTACGACACCGAGGCAGGCGGCGGCAAGGGCCGCGCCCGGCCGATCGGCGAGCTGGTCGAGCAGTTCGCCACCGGTGAGCGCGCCACCCCGGACGGCCGCCCGTGGGGCGAGCTGACCGACGGCGAGCAGCGCCGGGTCGTCGACTCGTACCGGCTGGCCTACCTGTCCGAGGCGCCGGTGAACTGGGCGCCCGGCCTGGGCACCGTGGTCGCGAACGAGGAGGTCACCGCCGACGGTCTGACCGAGCGCGGCAACTTCCCGGTGTTCCGCCGCAACCTCAAGCAGTGGATGATGCGGATCACCGCCTACGCCGACCGCCTGGTCGACGACCTGGACCGGCTGGACTGGTCGGACAAGGTCAAGACCATGCAGCGGAACTGGATCGGCCGCTCGCAGGGCGCCAACGTCCGGTTCCCGCTGGACGGTTCGGCCGATCACATCGAGGTGTTCACCACCCGCCCGGACACCCTGTTCGGCGTGACCTACATGGTGCTGGCGCCGGAGCACCCGCTGGTCGACGAGCTGACCGCGACCGCGTGGCCGGCGGGGGCCGACGACCGCTGGACCGGCGGCGCGGCGACCCCGGCGGAGGCGGTCGCGCAGTACCGGCGCGCGGCGTCGATGAAGTCCGACCTGGACCGCCAGGAGAACAAGGAGAAGACCGGCGTCTTCACGGGTGCCTGGGCGACGAACCCGGTCAACGGCAGCCAGATCCCGGTGTTCATCGCCGACTACGTGCTGATGGGCTACGGCACCGGCGCGATCATGGCGGTGCCCGGCCAGGACCAGCGCGACTGGGACTTCGCGTCCGTGTTCGGCCTGCCGATCATCCGCACGGTGCAGCCGTCGGACGGCTTCGACGGCGACGCGTTCACCGGCGACGGCCCGGCGATCAACTCGGCCTCGGAGACCACCGGGCTGAGCCTGGACGGCCTGGACATCGCCGACGCGAAGAAGACGGTCATCGCCTGGCTGGAGGATCACGGCCACGGCCGGGGCACCGTCCAGTACAAGCTGCGCGACTGGCTGTTCGCGCGGCAGCGCTACTGGGGCGAGCCGTTCCCGATCGTCTACGGCGAGGACGGCATCCCGCGCGGGCTGCCGGAGGACCAGCTGCCGGTCGAGCTGCCCGAGGTGGAGGACTACTCGCCGCGCACCTTCGAACCGGAGGACGCCGACAGCGAGCCGGCGCCGCCGCTGGCCAAGGCCACCGACTGGGCCGAGGTGGAGCTGGACCTGGGCGACGGGCTGAAGCACTACAAGCGGGACACCAACGTGATGCCGCAGTGGGCCGGTTCCTGCTGGTACCAGCTGCGCTACATCGACCCGGACAACTCGGAGCGGTTCGTCGACCCGGCCAACGAGCAGTACTGGATGGGCAAGCGCCCGGAGCTGCACGGCCCCAACGACCCGGGCGGCGTCGACCTGTACATCGGCGGCATGGAGCACGCGGTGCTGCACCTGCTGTACTCCCGCTTCTGGCACAAGGTGCTGCACGACCTGGGCTACCTGCAGTCGGAGGAGCCGTACCGGCGGCTGTACAACCAGGGCTACATCCAGGCCTACGCGTACACCGACGCGCGCGGCGTGTACGTCCAGGCCGAGGAGGTGGAGGAGCGCGACGGCAAGTTCTTCCACAACGGCCAGGAGGTCAACCGCGAGTTCGGGAAGATGGGCAAGAGCCTGAAGAACTCCGTCTCCCCGGACGAGATGGCCGACTCCTACGGCGCGGACACGCTGCGGCTGTACGAGATGGCGATGGGCCCGCTGGAGGCCTCGCGGCCGTGGGCGACCAAGGACGTCATCGGCTCACACCGGTTCCTGCAGCGGCTGTGGCGCAACGTCGTCGACGAGAACAGCGGCGAGCTGCGGCTGACCGACGAGCAGCCGGACACCGAGATGCTGCGCGCGCTGCACAAGACCATCGCCGGGGTCCGGGAGGACTACTCGGCGCTGCGGTTCAACACCGCGGTGGCGAAGCTGATCGAGTTCAACAACCGGATCACCAAGGCGTACTCGTCGGCGGCGGGCACGCCGCGGTCGGTGGTGGAGCCGCTGGTGCTGATGGTCGCGCCGCTGACGCCGCACCTGGCCGAGGAGCTGTGGGTCCGGCTGGGGCACGGCGACAGCCTGGCGCACGGCCCGTTCCCGGTGGCCGACGAGCAGTACCTGGTCGAGGACACGCTGGAGTACCCGATCCAGGTCAACGGCAAGGTGCGGTCCCGCGTCGTGGTGCCGGCGTCGGCCGACCAGGACGCCGTCAAGGCGGCCGCGCTGGCGGACGAGAAGATCGTCGCGGCGCTGGACGGCAAGGACCCGCGGAAGGTCATCGTCGTCCCGGGCCGCCTGGTCAACGTCGTCGCCTGAGCGTCCGTCCGGCGCACTCGTTTCGCGTGGCGGTGCGGGGTGGCACTGATGCGAGGGCGCTCCTCGCCGGGTCGGCGAGGGGCGTCCTTCGGCGGGAGCTCATCGGCTCTTCGCGGGTTGCAGGAGGTTCAGGGGTCCGTCGTTGAGCAGGGCCTTGACCTGCTCAACGCCGGTGACCGGAAGTCCGTCGCGGTCGAGGAGCCCGACCTGGACCAGCAGCGATGCCTGGTCCCAGTAGACGTGCTCGTAGGCCACCTTGCCGTTCGCGCACCCGATCACCGCCACCGCGGCGATCTCCACCCGGCGGCCGGTCGGGGCGATGCCGGGCAGCAGCGAGTCGATGATCCGGTCGTGGGTGAAGGTGATGACCATTTCGTCGACCACGCGCTCGGCGTCGGCGGTCCGCGACAGGCGGGTGATGTTGATGTCGTCGGGCCACTGACCGATGAAGTGGTCGCGGTAGAACCGGGAGACGGCGGCCCGGCCGACGCCGCCCGCCGTGGTGGGCACGTGGTTGACCACGGGTTTCCTGGTCATCGTCGCCATCGTCGCGGCGACGTCCTTCATGACGAACTCGTCGGCCAAGTGCTCGTCGAAGATCGCGCCGAGATCGGTGTTGCCGGGGTCCGAGCTCATGCAACTGCACCTCCTGAACCTCGTGAGAACAGCGGGTGTCGAACTGCAACGGGGTGATTGCGGTGGCCGCCGGTGCCGGCGCCCTAGTGATCTTCTGCCGCGTCCGGCCGATCCGCACTCCCCCAAGAAGACGCTCACCGGGTCCGGTGGCGCGGCGAGCTAGCTCACATGGCAGGGTTACTCGTCAGTAACTACGCTCGGAGCAGCCGGTACCGACGAGTGGAGGCTGCGATGGGAAGCTCCGGATTCGACGCACGCGAGCTCGCGACGCTGCTGGACGGCCGCTGGGCCGACGTCCGCAAGCAGGTCCGCGACACCCTCGACGGCGTCCCGCTGCCACCGGCCGACGACCTCGACACCGAGAGCCACCGCGCGCAGACCCTCGAACAGCTGCACCTGCTGGCCAAGTCCGGCATCACCGACCTCGGCTTCCCGGTCGCCTACGGCGGCCGCGGCGACACCGGCGGTTCCGTGGTGTCGCTGGAGATGCTGCCCGGCAACCTGTCCCTGATGGTCAAGGCCGGTGTCCAATGGGGACTGTTCGGCGGCGCGGTCGTCGCGCTGGGCACCGAGCGCCACCACGAGCGCTACCTGCGCGACATCATGAGCCTGGACCTGCCGGGATGCTTCGCGATGACGGAGACCGGCCACGGCTCCGACGTGCAGAACCTGCGCACCACCGCCACGTACGACCCGGCGGCGCAGGAATTCGTGGTGCAAACGCCGCACGAGGCGGCGCGCAAGGAGTACATCGGCAACGCCGCGCGGGACGGCCGGCTGGCGGTGGTCTTCGCGCAGCTGATCACCGGCGGCGAGAGCCACGGCGTGCACGCGCTGCTGGTGCCGATCCGGGACGACGCCGGGCAGCCCGCGCCGGGCGTGCGGATCGAGGACTGCGGCCGCAAGGCCGGGCTCAACGGCGTCGACAACGGCCGGCTGTACTTCGACCAGGTGCGGGTGCCGCGCGAGGCGCTGCTCGACCGCTACGGCGACGTCGAACCGGACGGCACCTACCGCAGCCCGATCAGCAGCAAGGGCAAGCGGTTCTTCACCATGCTCGGCACCCTGATCCGCGGCCGGATCTCGGTCGCCGGCACCGCGGGCGGCGCGACCAAGCTGGCGCTGGAGATCGCCCTGCGCTACGGCGACGCCCGCCGCCAGTTCGAGCGGCCCGGCACCGGCGAGGAGGCCGTGGTGCTGGACTACCTGGCGCACCAGCGGAAGCTCCTGCCCGCGCTGGCGAAGACGTTCGCCCTGCACTTCGCGCAGGAAGAGCTGGTGGCCAGCCTGCACGACGCGCCCAGCGGCGAGCGCGAGCAGCGCGAGCTGGAATCCCGCGCCGCGGGGCTGAAGGCGGTCTCGACCTGGCACGCGACGCAGACCATCCAGACCTGCCGCGAGGCCTGCGGCGGCGCGGGCTACCTGGCGGAGAACCAGCTGGCGCAGCTCAAGGCCGACACCGACGTGTTCACCACGTTCGAGGGCGACAACACGGTGCTGCTGCAGCTGGTCGCCAAGGGCCTGCTGACGAACTACAAGGACCAGTTCGACGACCTGGGCACGCTCGGCATGGCCAAGTTCATCGCCGACCAGTTCGTGGGCGCGGTGATCGAGCGGACCGCGACGCGTTCCCTGGTGCAGCGGATCATCGACGGCTCCGGCAAGGACGACATCCTCGACCGCGGCTGGCAGCTGAAGATGTTCGACGACCGCGAGCGGCACGTGCTCGACGGCCTGGGCCGCCGCCTGCGGAAGGCCAACCGCGACAACGCGTTCGAGGTCTTCAACAACGCGCAGGACCACGTGCTGCGCGCCGCTCGCGCGCACGTGGACCGCATCGTGCTGGAGGCGTTCGTCGCGGCGATCGAGCGCTGCGGCGACCGGCGCACCGCCGCGCTGCTGAACAAGCTCTGCGACCTGTACGTGCTGTCCAACATCGAGGCGGACCGCGCCTGGTTCCTGGAGCACGAGCGGATCTCGCCGCGCCGGTCGAAGGCGATCACGGAGGCGGTCAACGTGCTGTGCGGCCAGATCCGCCCGCACGCGGTGGACCTGGTGGCGGGCTTCGGCATCCCGCGCCAGTGGCTCACGGCCCCGATCGCCACGGGCGCGGAAGCCGACCGCCAGGACGCCCAGCGCGCGCACGACGCCCGGTGATCCGCCCGGCCAAGGGCTCCGCCCAGCGCGGAGGGGCTCCCAATTTTAGGCAAAATTGGGAGCCCCTCCGCCGCGCCGACCGGAACGGATTCCTCGCGCATCCGGCCGACCGGTGTCCTATGTGCACTTCGATTCGCGGCGGGGCCGGTCAGCTGCGGAACAGGGCGTTGAAGCCGCCGAAGTCCACGGCGTCCGCGATCGAACCGTAGGTGCCGTGCTCCAGCGCCTCCCGGATCCCCTTGCGCGCCACGGCGTACGCCGCCTGCGCCACCGCCGCGCCGAGGCTGATGCGGGCCGCTCCCGCCTCCGCCAGCTCCGCGACGGCAGGTGCGCCCGGCCCGGCCAGGACGTTCAGCGGCCGTTCGATGTTCTTCGCCAGCTCGGCGACCACCGCCGGATCGGTGATGCCGGGGACGAAGATCCCGGACGCCCCGGCCGCCACGTAGGCGGCCGCGCGGCCGATGGCGTCGCGCAACCGCTCCGCCGGATCGTCGTGGACCGGGCGCAGGAACGGGTCGGTGCGCGCGTTGATGAACAGCGGGATCTGCGCTTCGTCGGCCGCCGCGCGGGCAGCGGCGATGCGCGCGACCTGCTCCTCGACCGGGCGCAGGGACGGGCCGACGCTGTCTTCGATGTTGACGCCGATCGCGCCCGCCGCCAGCACCAGGAGGATGGTTTCCCCGACGCCGTCGGGGGTTTCGGCGAAGCCGCCTTCTACGTCCGCGGTGACCGGTAGGTCCACAGCGGCGGCGACGCGCGCGATGAGCTCGACGGCGAGCCCCCGGTCGAGCGCGTTGCCGTCCGCCGCGCCGAGGCTCCACGCGACGCCGGCGCTGGTGGTCGCCACCGCCGCGGCTCCGGCGTCCTCGACCAGCCGCGCGCTGGCCACGTCCCAGGCGTTGGCCAGGACCAGCGGGGCCTGGTCGGTGTGCAGCGAGTGGAAGAGTTCCGCCTTGTCCTGCTGGGTGATCGTCATGTTCCCAGTCCACCACGCTCGGGCGACCGGCGTTCTCCGCGACCAGTGGATGAACAAGAAGTGGATCTCAGATGGAACCGTGGCGGTTCCCGTGCGTCACAGGGGGGTACGACCGATGCCGAAATGTTTGAGAGGCACGATGTCCAACCTCCTCCGCAAAGTCGCGATCACCGCGGTCAGCGGTGCGTTCTTGCTCAGCACCGCTGCGACGACCACGGCCGCGGCCGAGGAAGGCGATGCCGACCAGGGCATCAAGTGCGAGACGAAAGCCAGCGGTGACGGCCCGTTCTACAACGGCCCGTCGGCGTCGGAGGTCTACGACAAGGCCTTCGGCAAGGGCCCGGCGGTCCCGGGCCTGGACAAGTACACGCCGCAGGGCATTTCGCCCTGGTACAACTGGGATGGCGCCAACAGCGACCTGCTGCTGGTGACCGAGTACGGCGAGAAGGGCCAGGACGCGCGCATCGTCGGCATCGATCCGAAGACCGGCAAGCACGTCGGCACGGTCGCCATCGCCGAGTCGCACGTCGGCGGCATCACGGTCAGCAAGGGCTGGGCGTTCGTGCAGGGCCGCGACTCCGGCAAGTGGGACACGATCCGCAAGTACAAGCTGTCCGACCTCCGGGACGCGATGAAGAAGGGCGGCGTCCCGTACGTCAAGCAGGACGGCCAGGGCCGCCGGGTGTACGCGGCGTCGTTCATCTCCAGCTACGGGGACACCCTGTACGCGGGCAAGTTCAACGACGGCGGCCGCGGCAAGATGTTCTCGTACAAGATCAACGACAACGGCTCGCTGACCACGGAGCACGGCTACGAGGTGCCCACCAAGACGCAGGGCCTGATGGTCACGAAGGACAAGTTCATCTTCAGCACGTCCTACGGCCGCGACAAGCGCAGCAACGTCTTCGTGGTGGACAAGGGCGCGACGGACATCGACAAGCCGTCCACGAAGTGCTTCCGCGCCCCGAGCATGGCCGAGGGCATCACGGAGTACAAGGGCGACGCCTACCTGCTCTTCGAGTCGGGTTCCTACAAGTACCGCGACGCCCGCAACGTGATCGAGAACCTCCACAAGGGCAACATCTCGGCGATCACCAACTTCTGATCCCGACCGGTCTCACAGACGGAGCAGCGGCCCGAGCACCCCACGGGCCGCTGCTCCTTTCTTGTGCAGGACCCGTGAGTACTTTTTGTTGCTATGGCGACCAAAAGGACTCACGGGCCTTGACCTGCCGAAACCGTCGGCCGGTCGGAACGCTATTGCGAGTTGATGACGCCTCGGACGGTCACGCCGAGGGCGGTGTTGTTGCTGATCGCCTTGAGCTGCTTGCGTTCGGGGTTGGTGAGCGGCAGTGACTGGGCCAAGCCGGTGGAGTGCACCAACGCGGCGAACAGGGTGAGGCGACCGTCCGGCTGGAGTTCTCCACGGGCGAAGGCTCGAAGCTCGCCCAGCACTGCGTTCCAGATGGCCGGGTCGGGGTAGTAGCGCTTGCGCGGTATGACACCGAGCGCGCGCTTGCGCACGCATCGCAGGTAGTCCCGCTGCTCGAGAGAAGTCCGGTGCACGGCCAGTGCCGATGTGCCCGGCGAACCGACCGGGGACCGGTCACGGATGTACTTGTAAGCGGGCACGGGCTTGTTCCCGGAGCCGGCGTACTGGCGCAGCAGCGCGATCCCGCCGTCGAACCACGCGATGCCGGTAGGAGTCACGTCGAGGATCCGGACTTTCGCCCCGTGGAATTCGATGCGACGCCAAAGGGCGAAGTCCCCGAGTTCGGCGGCGCCGGAGTAGTCGGCTGCGAGCACGCGCCCGCCGGTGGGCTTGTGCGCCAACAGCACGAACTGCTCGGCCAGCGAAAGATCCATGCCCACCATGGTGATCCGTCCGAGCCCCGAAAGCACCCGGCCCCCCCAACGACGGCCAACACAGCTCTACGGATCCCCCACGAGCATCATTCCTCCTGGTCACAGCCCCGAGGCCGCCGGGGACGCGCCGGCCGGTGGGAGCGTTCACGTGTCTGGAGGTGTTCGCGGGCGGGCTTCCGTGCCAGGCTGGGTGTTGATCTATCGGCTTGGGGGATGCGTGCGCGAGAAGGCGGACGGGGTCGGCAACGAGGTCGCGGCACCGGTGCACGGCCCGGTGGTGCAAGCGGGCGCGATTCAGGGTGACGTGCATTTCCACGCCGCGAAGGATCCGGTGGTCCCGCGGCAACTGCCCGGTGCGACCCGACATTTCGTGAACCGCGCAGTCGAGCAGGACATGCTGACCACGCTGCTGGCCGGCGCGCGGAACGTCGGTGTGGTCCTGCTGTCGACCATCGACGGCACTGCTGGGGTGGGCAAGTCGACGCTTGCGGTGCACTGGGCGCATCGGGTGCGGGACCTCTTCCCGGACGGCGAACTGTACGTCAACCTGCGCGGATTCGATCCGGTCGCGGAACCGATGGCTCCGAACGAGGCACTGGGCCTCTTCCTCGCCGCCCTCGACGTCCCGCCGGAACGCATCCCGCCGAGCGACGCCGCCCGGGCAGCGATGTTCCGAAGCCTCGTGCACGACAAGCGAATGCTCGTGCTCCTCGACAACGCCCGCACCGCCGACCAGGTGCGCGCCTTGCTACCGGGCACGCCTACCTGCTTGGTCGTGGTGACGAGCCGAAACCGCCGCGATGACCTGGCGATCCGCGAAGGTGCGACTCGCATGACCCTCACCGTGCTGACCGAACAGGAGTCCCACGAGCTGCTGGCCCGCTACCTGGGCCAGGACCGGCTGACCGCCGAACCGGAAGCCGTGGCGGAAATCGTGTCGTACTGCGCCGGACTCCCACTGGCGTTGTGCGTGGTCGCGGTCCGAGCAGCGGAGTTCTCGGACTTCCCGCTGGACGAGCTGGTCGAAGAGCTCCGCGACGAACGGGAACGCCTGGACGCCCTGGACGCAGGCGGCGACGAAGGCGCGACTACCTGGTGGGAAGCCGAACGCCACAACCTCAGGGCCGCGATCAAGCAGGCCGTGCCGCTGGACCTGCGGGCGACGATTTCGCGCGAAACCGGCGTTCTGCGTGAGGGCGGGGTGATGATTTCGCGCGAAATCATCACCTGTCGGCCTCCCTGCTGAGCTAGCGGAAGGTGCCTATTCTTTGGTCGAAGAGATGAAGGCCGCCCACTTCTCCGCAGCGAACACGAGCGTGCCGCCGTCGCGATCCTTCGTGTCTCGAACCGCGACCGCAGCTTCAGACATCGCGACCTCGACGCAGTGGTGCGCGTTCGATGAGTAGCTGGGCTTGAACCAGGAGCCGGGCTCGAACGCCGACACTCCCACGTTGATCAATTGATCGAGATCACGAAGTTCGTCCACTGCCGACGATCGAAGACGAGGGTGCCGCCGTGCGGGTCCTTGCTGTCGCGGACACCGACGACCGGTGCGGCTAGGGCGACCTCGACGCAGCCCTGGGAGCTTGTCGAGTAGCTGGACTTGAACCAGTTGGCGTTGGCTAAGTTCTTCGCTAAATCCGACACCCGCTCATGTTATCTGGTGCAACGCCTTGTGAATGAGCTGTTTGGAGCCGTCTCGATCCGCTGCGCGGCTCAGTGCTTCCGAGAACGCGACGCTGTACTGGTGGATCTTCAGCTCGCTCTCGACGAGGTTCAGCGAGGTCACCGTCTCGTGCCAGCCCAGGCGCACGAGCCGAGCGCTCGGGAAGGTCAGCAGGTGGAAGGTTGAGCTCCCCAAGGCGCAGTACGCACCGGCGCTGAAAGGGATGATCCTGATGTCAAGGGCATCAGCGCCTTCGTCCATCAGCTTGAGCAGGTGCTCCAGTTGTTCGGCGAGGACGCAGGGACCACCGACCTGCTGGTAGAGAGCGCTTTCTGCCATGAGGATCGTCGCGTTCAGCGGTTCCGGCCCGCTGAGGCGTTCCTGCCTGCGGCTTCGAGCCTCGATGCGGCGCTCGACCTCGGACTTGCGCAGGTTTGCGCTGTCGCCGCTGTGGACGGCACGGGAGTAGTTCTCGGTCTGCAGCAGTCCCGAGATCATGGCGCCTTCGTAGGTGTGGACCTCCTGCGCGCCGTGCTCGTATCCGAAGAACCGCACGAGTTCCGGCGAGAAAAGCCCGCTGTACCGCGACCACCAGCCGCTTCCGTCCGATGCTCGCCGTAGTGCAAGAAGTTCCTCGCGCTCGTCTTCGCTCGACTCGTAGGTGGTGAGCAGTTTGTCGAGCTTGTCCTCGGCGATCCGGCGTCGGCCGTGCTCGACGTTGCTCAGATAGTTCTGCGTGATGCCAATGGATTTTGCGGCATCGGTCGAGCTCAGATTGATCAGCTCGCGTGCTTCTCGGAGTCGGATGCCGAGCTCCCACGCTGCGACGGGTGGCGAAGAAGGCGCCATCTGGTTCCCCAAGTGGTGTGTCGGATCGGGAAGTGCTTCAGGTTTAGCACACTGAACGGAACACGATCAGGTAATAGCCCCAGAAAGCTTTCCGGGATACTTTTTGATCTAGACGGCGGCTGGGCCGGTTCCCCTCCCCCGACCCCGCTGGCCCGCCGCCGTCTTCCCCTCACTTCTGGAGGTGTTCTTGGTGTTCTTCCTGGAGCCTCAGCGGCCCGTTGCCTATTGGCGGCCTTTCGAAGGTGCTCGGCACGGCTTGGAGCCGGATGAACCGCCGGTGCCCGGGCAGGTGCGTTCGACCCTTTGCGGTCGAACCATCGACATCGTCCGGCCCACCGAGGTGGAGTGGCTGGCTCCCACCTGCGAAAACTGCTGGTCTGAAGCCAAAGCGCGGCGCGACGCCGCCGGCTGATCCACGCCGGACATCGGAATGCGGTCGCTGAACAAGGAGGCTGGACATGGACGTGATGCTCGGATTCTTCAATTCGCCGCTCGGCGCGCCGACTGCGATCGGGCTGCTCGCGGCCGCCGCGGCGTTCGTCGCGGTCTTCCCATTGCGCGGCGGAAATGGGCAGCATGCCGGCGCGGGGCTCGGATCGGTGAGCGTCTGGCAGATACGCGACACCATGCAGGCGGCGGCCACGCGACAACCGGAAGTGCGCGAGCGGATCGTCTTCGAGGACATGGTCGCCGAGCACTGCCGGGCATATCTGGCCGAACGCCACCGGACGCTAGCCACCGAAACCCCGCCCTACGTCGGCAAACACCGACTCGCCACCGAGGATCTCGTCGACGAGATCGATCCCCCGATCACCGCCACCCTCGCGCCCACTGCCTTCCATCCGCACTGAGAACGACGGTGTGGGTTGCGCCACCGGGATGTTGATGTCCAGTGCGCTCGAAGTTCTAGCGTTGGGCGGACTTCGAATGGAGGGCGCTGATGAACGAGCCGGTCGAGTTGCGGGGCGTCGGGTGGGATTCGCGGCTGGTCGCGAGCACCGGTAGCGATGCGATGCCGTTCGCGCCGGCGGTCGTCGCCAGCGGGCGGACCGTCTGGCTCTCCGGTGCGACGGCATTCCCCTTGTTGCCAGGCGATCCCGACCACTCGCGCGGCGACATCGCCGAGCAGACCCGTGCCTGCCTGGAGAACCTGCGGAAGGTGCTGGAAACCGCGGGCGGCGCGATCACCGACATCGTCAAGGTGACCATCTTCAACACCGACATGGATCAGCAGGCCGCCGTGAACGAGGTCTACCGCGACTTCTTCGGCGCGCACCGCCCCGCGCGCAGCCACATCGGCGTGCAGCGCCTCGCCGACGCCGGGCTCAAGATCGAGATCGAGGCGGTCGCCGTCATCGGCTGACGAACTAGAACTGCCACCCCGGCATGGCTTGCCGGGGTGGCAGTTTCGACGAGAACGGGCGCCGTTCGGTGCACCAGGGGGTCGTGCACCGTGTACCGGTCTCGCCGAAGAATGCGGGGATCAGAAGTCGGTCCGGCCTTCGTTGACCGTGCCGTCCGGGTACGTGATCAGGAAGCGGGTGAACTGCCGCGCGCCCTCGACGGTCTTCGCGTCGTCCAGGGTGATCCGTACATTGTGGATGGTCTCCAGTGGGGCTCCGCCGCCGGTGATGTACGCGTCGCCGCTGCCCTCCGCGCCGTTTTCGCCCCACGTGGTCCAGGTGACGTTCTTGAACTGCACGTCCGAGGCGCCGCCGCTGGCGGAGTCCGGCAGGATCAGCTCCTTCGGCGAGGTCACCAACTGCTTCGTCTGGCCGTCCGGCGTGTAGCTGCTGATCGGGATGTCCTGCTCGGAACCGGCCGTCGAGCCGTTGCCGGTTTCCTCGCCCTGGCCCGAGTTCTCGCCGGTCTCGGTGCTCCCGGAACTGGTACTGCCGCCGGAACTCTGTATCGCCTCGCTGTCAGAGGCGATCGAGCCGCCGGACGTGTTGATGCTCGGGGGCTGCGGCGCCTGCGGGGCAGTGCCCGTCCCCGCGGCGCACCCGCCGGCGAACAGGGCGGCACCAACCGCCAGTGCCGCAATGAGAACCCGCCCCGACTTGTGGATCATCGTGCAACCTTTCCCGTGCTTTCGGTGAATGTCCATGTGACGCCCGGCGGGAGGGCGGGGTTGATCGAGGACCGCGAAAAGATCGGCAGGGCCCCGGAACTTGCTCTGATCGGAGTAGGAGGATGCGCTGTCAGGGCGATGAAGTCCCTGATTTCAGGCTAAAACGGGCGAACTCGACGAGCCGGACGGGAACGGCGTTCAGGCCAGGCCGGATTCGTGGGCCAGCTCGTGGAGCATCGAGTCGAAGAGGCGGTCGGCGTGCGTGAGGTCGAACGGGAAGCGCCCGAAGACCTCCAGGGCCACGTGCCCGTACAGGCGGACCCACCAGCGCAGCAGGACGTACACCGCATCCGGGCTCAGGGCTTCCGGCGGGACCTCGATGCCCTCGGTGGACAATGCCGCCGCCAGGGCGTCCCGCTGCGCCGACATGTCCGGTAGCTCGAACGGCAGCCCCGCCGCGGAATCGATCTTCACGGCGCCTTCGGCCAGGAACGGGCCGACGATGCCCAGGAAGACGCCGGCGAACTGGTCCTGCCTGCGGCTGCCCTCCTCGCCCCGCGGCGTGGCGAAGACCAGCGCGAACTCCTCGGGATGCGCCATCGCCCAGGCCCGGAACCCCCGGCAGACCGCGAAGATCTTGTCCAGGAATCCCCCGGCCTCCGGTTCCAGCGCCGCGTGCAGCTCGATCGCCAGGTCGGCGCAGATGTCGTCGCAGAGCTGACGCAGCAGGTCTTCGCGGGATTCGCAGTACCGGTACAGGGCAGGCGCCGTGATGCCCAGCTCGCGGGCGATCGCGCGCAGCGTGACCGCGTCGCTCCCGTGCTCGACGAGCAGCGCCCGCGCGTGCTGGCGGATTTCGAGCTCGGTGGCCGCGCGAACCCGCCCGCGTCGAGACACCTCGGTCATGTGCCACTCCCGTGTCGCTGTGGACGACCGTGATTGTGGCCCATCCGGCCCCTCGCCCGGGGGCACGCGGCCGAATCCGCCGCCGCGGACGTGCCCGGGAGGCGGTCCCCGGGGTGAGCATCGTCTCGCTCCGGCCCCGGATGCGGCGGTGTCGCGAATGATTCGGGTGCCCGCGATGTTGCAGCTCGTGGGCAATGCCGCGAGACCGGCCCGGAGCCGCGCGGCGACCAGCACGCATGACTGGAGGAGAAGAGATGACCGCCGTCGTCGAGGAAGTCGTCGTCTACACCCGGCCCGGCTGCCCGTTCTGCACCGCGCTGCGCGCCGGGCTGCGGCGCCAGGGCTTGGCCTTCACCGAGGTGGACATCTGGGAGGACCCGAACGCGGCGGCGGTGGTCCGCTCCATCGCCGATGGCAACGAGACGGTGCCGACCGTGGTCGTGGGCGAGTGGCAGGCGGTCAACCCCTCGGCGAACGAGGTGGTCTCCGCGGTCGCCGAGCAGGCGCCGCACCTGCTGCCGGAGCAGCAGCCCGGCAAGGTGGACGGTGCGCTGAAGGCCCTCGGCCTGCGCAAGGCCCGGGACTGAGCGCGCCCGACGGGCTTTTCACTGGGGGCCGACCGCACGGGGGGCGTTGCGGCCGGCCCTCAGCAGGTTGTGATCGTCGGTGGCGCGATACCGGCGAGCAACAACCCGTTCAGTCTGACGCTCGACTGCTCCGAAAAGATCCATGTAAGGCTGCAATTTAGCTCGAACGGTGGATCCCCGAACGGGATCGAACTGTGGTCGGCCAGGCGTGCGACGAACGGCCCGTTCTCCTCTGCTTGCGAGGTGAACGGGCCGTTCGCGGGTCTGGCGGCGGTGTCTTGGTGGCATGAACGCGGAATCACTCCGAAGACGGGGCAGCCCCGGTCTGAACGACCGGGGACTGCGCGGGGTGGGCCTGGCTGGTGTCGACGGGCTCGCCCGGGATGGGAATCGGCTTGCCGGGTAGTTCGTTCGTCGGCGGCGGGAGTCTGTCGGAGGCCGTCGCCGATGTGTCGCTCCTGCCCGTGGCGGGTTCGGAGAGCTGGCTGGCGAAGAGGTTCACGATCGCGGCCAGGGGCTCGGCGAACCAGTCGAGGCGTGGTTTCGTTTCGGTGATCTGAGTGCTCAATGCCATGCCCACAGCCTCCTGTTCCGGGGGTTGCGGTCGGATCCGTACGGCTACTCAGTTGTTACTCATCGGTAATGGATTCACTGCGACATTCGGGGGACGTAAGAACCACTGTCGCCACGGGGCGTGTTCACGCTGGCCACGGCGTTCGGGCCGAACGGTGTACTCGTGCCTACGATCGCCCCAAAGCCCGAACGAGAAGGGTATGGTCTAGACCATGTCGCGTTTGACTGGTGTCGGAGTCAGCTCCGGCCGCGCCTCGGGGCCGGTCGCCCGGGTCGCCGATCCCCTACCCGAACCGTCCGCCACCCCC
Source organism: Saccharopolyspora sp. NPDC045839 (assembly GCF_056431645.1). Lineage (NCBI taxonomy): Bacteria > Bacillati > Actinomycetota > Actinomycetes > Pseudonocardiales > Pseudonocardiaceae > Saccharopolyspora > Saccharopolyspora sp. NPDC045839. Next base: position 8,464 of record NZ_JBWKKH010000021.1, on the reverse strand, counting down.
GCGCCCGCCGACCCGGCCGCCGACGCGGCCCGCATCCGGCCCGCCGCCGAAGCCGTCGCGGAGCGGCTGTTCGAGCGCGCCACCAGGGTCGAGGGCGACGCCAAGGCCGTGCTGGAGACGACCGCGGCGATGGCGCTCGACCCGGCGCTGACCTCGCAAGCCGAACAACTCGTCACCGGCCGCTCGATGCCCGCGCCGCGCGCGGTGTTCGAGGCGGCCAACGGCTTCGCCGAGGCGCTGAGCGCGGCCGGCGGCTACATGGCCGAACGCGCCCGCGACGTGCAGGACGTCCGGGACCGGATCATCGCCGAGCTGCACGGCGTGACGCCGCCCGGCGTGCCCGAGCTGGCGCAGCCGAGCGTGCTGCTGGCCCGCGACCTCGCCCCCGCCGACACCGCCGACCTCGACCCGAGCCTGGTGCTCGCGCTGGTCACCGAGGAGGGCGGCCCGACCAGCCACACCGCGATCCTGGCGCGCGCGCTGGGAATCCCGGCGGTGGTGGCGGTCCGCGGCGTGCTCGGGGTGCCAGGCGTGGCCGGCGCGATCGTGGACGGCGACAGCGGCGAGGTCGAGACCTCCGAGGAAGCGGTGCCCGCGCAGGCCGCGGAGCGCGCCGTGGTCAAGGAGTGGAACGGTGCCGGCGAGACCGCGGACGGTAAGCCGGTGAAGGTCATCGCCAACGTCGGATCGGGCGCCGACGCGCGAGCCGCCGTCGCGGCCGGTGCGCAAGGAGTCGGCCTGTTCCGCACCGAGTTCTGCTACCTCGGCGCGAGCGAGGAACCGGCCGTCGAGACGCAGCGGTCCGCGTACCACGAGGTCATCGCGCCGTTCGAGGGCAAGCCGGTCATCGTCCGCACGCTCGACGCCGGCGCGGACAAGCCGCTGGCGTTCCTCGACATGGGCGTGGAGCCGAACCCGGCGCTCGGCGTGCGCGGGCTGCGGGTCGCCTTCGACCGGCCCGACGTGCTGGAACGGCAGCTGGAGGCGATCGCCGCGGCCGCGGCCGACTCCGGCGCCGAGGTGTCCGTGATGGCCCCGATGGTCGCGACCGTCGACGAGGCCGCCTGGTTCGCCGCCCGGGTGCGGGCCGCGGGCCTGGCGCGGGCCGGTGTGATGATCGAGATCCCGGCGGCGGCGTTGAGCGCGGCGGAGATCCTCGGCGCGGTCGACTTCGTCAGCATCGGCACCAACGACCTCGCGCAGTACGTCTTCGCCGCCGACCGGCAGGCGGGCGCGCTCGCCGAGCTCAACGACCCCTGGCAGCCGGCGCTGCTGCGGCTGATCGCGATGATCGGCCGGGCCGGGCGGGAGCTCGACAAGCCAGTCGGCGTGTGCGGCGAGGCCGCCTCCGACCCGCTGCTGGCCGGGGTGTTCGCGGGCCTCGGCGTGACCAGCCTGTCGATGGCCGCGGCGGCGGTCCCGGCGGTCGGCGCGGCGCTCGCCGAGCACCCGCTCGCGGCCTTCGAACAGGCGGCGGAAGCGGCCCTCGCGGCGGCGACCCCCGCCCGCGCCCGGGAAGCGGTCCGGACGGCCCTCGCCTGATCGGCCGGGCTGCCCCTGCCTGGTCTGAAGTGAACGGACCGTTTGCCTCGATTGGTGACGTGAACAGGCCGTTCACTTCATCTGCCTGAGGTCGGTGGGCACTGGTGGTGTGGAGCGAACGGACCGCTCGCCTCGATTGGTGACGTGAACAGGCCGTTCACTTCATCTGCCTGAGGTCGGTGGGCACTGGTGGTGTGGAGCGAACGGACCGTTTGCCTCGATTGGCGAGGTGAACAGTCCGTTCGCTTCATCTGCCTGAGGTCGGTGGGCACTGGTGGTGTGGAGTGAACGGACCGTTTGCCTCGATTGGTGACGTGAACAGGCCGTTCACTTCATCCACCCAGCGCGCAGCGGAAACGTCAGCCTCGCCGGGGTCAGGCCTGGGATCGGGCGAGGACCGGGCGGACCAGGTCGCGCAGGTTCGGCGACGGCTCGATGCCCAGCTCCCGGTCCAGCAGGCGCTCGTAGCGCTGGTAGTGGCGCACCGCCTGCGCCGGATTCGCCTGCTGCAGCAGCACCTTGACCACCGCGCAGTGCGCCGTCTCGCGGAACGGCTCCACCTGCGTCGCCGCCTGCGCGATCTCCAGCGCCGCCCCCAGGTGCCGCGACTGCACCAGCCGCTCCGCGGCCACCTCCAGCGCGTGCACCTGCAGCTGCTGCAGGCTCTCGCGCTCGGTCAGCACCCAGTCGTCGTACCAGCCCGGCAGCAGCGGCGCGTGCCTCGCCAGGTCGCGGCCGATCTCCGCGCAGTCCGCGGGCGACTCCGCCGAATCCTGGCGCACCAGGTAGCGCCCCGCCGCGACCAGCCCGTCGACGTCCAGCGTCACCAGCGGCGCGAGCTGGAGCTCGTGCGACGTGCTGATCACCGCGCCCCTCGCCCGCTGGCGAACTCGCCACAGGGTCGTCCGGAGATTCGCCAGCGCGCTCTGCTCGTCGCTCTCTGGCCACAGGATGCCGGCGAGGTAGTCGCGCTGGGTGCGCCCGCGCAGCGCGAGGAAGGCGAGCAGGCGCTGTCCGTTGCTGGACATCGCCACGCCCTCGCCGCCGGCCTGCAGATCCCAGCCGCCGAGCAGCGACAGCCGGAACGGTTGGTCGGGCTGCGCAGGAGTGCGCGCCCGCACGCGTGTCATCGGACGCACTGTTCCACCGGTCATAGTTCCCCCCTCGACAGGCCTGAAACGGGCGCTCCGCGGGGAAGCCACTGCCCTCCCCCTGAAGTTCCCGAGCACCGGCGTGGACGCCGGAACCAGGGCCCACATTCGTGCCTATCGGGGCCACTCCACTCGGCTGTTACCGCACTACGGACCGTGACCAGGGGTCCTCATCACACACGTGTGGGGCTCCCACACCCCCCGGTGGGAGCCCCATGGAGGAGCACTTCAGGCGCGCACGCTGCGGTGGCGCCCGCCGGTGCTCCGTTGCTTGCGGCGGCGCGAGATGAGCCGGGAGATCCGCCGGTAGCTGCGCACCGCGAAGGCGCCCGCGCCGAGCCACGGCAGCAGCAGGACGATCATCGAGACGATCGCCAGGACCGGGGCCCAGAACTGCCCCTGCCCGACACCGGTCACCAGCATCGTCCAGTAGTCGTGGCCCCGGCTGAACGCCCTGGACAGGTAGACCGGGAGCCGCCAGAGCAGCATGCCCAGCGCGAACATCAGCGTGGGCACCACGACCAGGACCCAGGCGGTGACCATGATCCGCACCCGCGGCCGCAGCCCGGAGTGCGTGCCGGGCACGTTGCCGCTCCGCCCGATGAGGCGCAGCAGGAACGGGCGGATCTGGGAGAACAGGTTCGGCACCCCGACCAGGTCGCCGAGGATGTAGTAACCGTCCATGCGCAGCAGCGGCAGCAGCTGCTGCAGGATCTGGATGTGGCTCAGCGCGATGAAGACCAGCAGCGGCGCGAAGTCGGTCAGGACGTAGATCCCGGCCATCACCAGGATGAACACCGCGTTGAAGTAGATGCCGCCCAGGTCGGTGCGCAGCCGGCCCCGCCGGTCCAGGCGGTAGGCGTCGGTGACGTTCGTGTAGAAGCACGGGATGATCAGCATGATGCCGACGCCGATCGCGCCCGGTTTGGCGCCGCCGTAGTGGCATCCGGCGGCATGCCCGAGCTCGTGGAACAGCGTGCTGGTGATCATCAAGGCGAGCAGCAGGAGCACCTGCGACGGTTCACCGACGGACTGCTGGAACGCCACGTCGACGTGGCCGGATCCGATCAGCAACGCATCGAAGACGAGCACTCCGCACACCACGAGCACCACGATGACGGGCGTGTACAGCGGCGCCAGGACGGCGGCCGCCGCCCGCACCACCCGGGGCGGCGCGAGCACGCCGTGCATCGCCAGCGACAGCAGCGGATCCGCCTTCGGCGGCTCGGCCAGCGGCTCGGACAGGGTGGCGATGCCGAGCGGGTGCAGCTTCTCGTTGATGAGGAACTCCGCGTTGGCGGCGGACAGTTCCCGGCCGGTCGCCTGCGACGCCAGCGCCGCCACTTCGGCCAGGTTGCGGGTGCCGTCGATCGCGGTCGCGATCTGGTACAGCAGCGGCGACACCAGCACCATCTGCCCGTCGCCGCGGGAGATCAGGTAACGCGGTTCGTCGAAGCCGCCGCCCTCGTACTCCCCGCACAGCGACACTCCGTCGGCCAGCCGCGCGACCGACTGCTCGTCGGTCTCCGCCGCGCGGTCGGTCTCGGTGACTTCTGACATGGCTTCCTCCTGCGAACCCGTTCACGTGCGGGTGGGCTGCACTGGTTTGGCGGGTGGTGGGCGGCGCGCGAGCCTGGCCGGGAGCGAACGGCTTCGCTCCCGGCCAGACTGGGCCGTCAGACCTGGTTGATGACCTGAGCGGCCGTGGCCTGCGACCCGAAGAGGGCCACCGCGGTGTTGACCGCGACGACGGTGTTGACGTCAGGGAAGAAGTTGCAGCCGCAGCCGCCCAGCGCCTCGCGCTGCGGGAGCAGTTCCGCGGACTGGTCGTGAAGTTCGAGAGTCTCCATGTTCCATCTCCTCGTTTTGGTGGCCGGCCGCCCACCACGCGCAGCAGCGGTGGGCGGCCGGAGGTGTTAACGGCAGACCGGTTACCACTTACCGCCGGACTGGGTGATGACCTGGGCGGCCGTCGCCTGCGACCCGAAGAGAGCCACGGCGGTGTTGTCGGCCACGATGGTGTTGACGTCGCCGCCCCACCAGCCGCCGAGGGCCTCGCGCTCGGGCAGCATCTCAGCGAACTCGTACGAGAACTCCATGGTCATGCTCCTGTTCGCATTGACGGAATTTCGACTGCGGCTTCGTGCCGCTGGTGACGAGTACGCCAGAGGCCCGTCACTCGGCCGTCACCACGCCGTCACGCGGAGTCGCGGGGCGTCGCGCGGAACCCGGGGTCACGGCCCGTAATGGCGGGGGTGTCCAGCGAAAAGGGGGCCCGGTGAAGATCTTTCATCGTTGAATCGGGTGAACCAGGAAAATCCTGCACCGATCGCGGGTCACCGAACGAAAAAAAAGACCCGCGCGCCGACCGGGCGCACGGGTCTTGACCTGCGAATTCATTTGTCCTTGAAGCGCCGGAGGCGCAACACGGGGCCAACCCCGGGAGCTCAAGCGCCCTCTGGCTCGGCCTCCTCCTGGTCGAGGCCGTGCTCGATGGCGTAGCGGGCGAGCTCCACCCGGTTGTGGAGCTGCAGCTTGCGCAGCGTCGACTGGACGTGGTTCTCCACCGTGCGGTGCGAGATGACCAGCTTCTTGGCGATCTGCCGGGCGGTCATCCCCTTCGCGACCAGCCGCAGCACCTCGGTCTCCCGGTCGGTCAGCTGCGGCGCCTGCGACTCCGAGTCCGGGGTGATCGCCATCCGCCGGTACTCGCCGAGCACCAGCCCGGCCAGGCCGGGCGTGAACACCGCGTCGCCGGCGGCGGTGCGCTGCACCGCGTCGACCAGCTCCTCGACCGACGCCGACTTGACCAGGTAGCCGGACGCGCCGGCCTTCACCGCCTCCAGCACGTCGTTGTGCTCGCCGCTGGCGGACAGCACCAGCACCCGGGTCCCGGAGATCTCCTGGGTGATGTGCAGGGTGGCGCTGACCCCGGAGGTGTCGCCCAGGTTGAGGTCCATCAGCACGACGTCGGGCTTGACGGTCCGCGCGATGCGCAGCGCGGATGCGCCGTCGCTCGCGGTGGCCCGCACCTCGAAGCCGCGCTCCGTCAGGTCGCGGGCGACCCCGTCGCGCCACATCGGGTGGTCGTCGACGACCATCACGGTGACGGGCGGCTCGCTCATCGTTTTCCTCCTCTGCGGCGCTTGCCCGGGATCGCTTCCGGTCGGGGAACCCGGACCTCCCACTCCGTTCCCTCGCCGGGCGTGGTGTCGAGCGTGATCGTGCCACCCATCGACTCCACGCGGCCCCGAATCGACTTGGCCACGCCCAACCGTCCCTCGGCGGCGGCTTCTTCGAGGCGGCCCTCGGGGATGCCCGGGCCATCGTCGCGAACGGTGAGCACGACCTCGTCCGGCAGCTCCTCCAGCAGCACCCACGCCTGGGCGTCCGCGCCGGCGTGCTTCTCGACGTTCGCCAGGGCTTCCCGCGCCACCGCGAACAGGTCGCTGCTCAGCGGCTCCGGCAACCGCACCGGATTGCCCGGTATCGACACGTTGATCCGGCCGGTGCGCAGCACCTGCAGCCGCGCGGCGAGGTCGACCTCACCGTCCTCCGTGGTCTCCTGCGGCGTGGTGGCGACCAGCGCGCGCAGTGCGATCTCCTGCTCTCCCGCGAGTTTCGCCAGCTCGGCCGCTTCACCGCCGAGCTCCGCGCCGCGCCGGCGCACCCGCGCGAGCACCTGCAGCACGCTGTCGTGGATGTTGCGCGCCAGCCGTTCCCGTTCGGCGGTCGCGGCCTCCGCGCGCAGCGCGCGGGCCAGCCGATCGGTGGACCGGCGCGCGGTGTCCGAAGCCAGGCCGATCACCAGGCCGGTGCCGACCAGCAGCAGGGTGTCCAGCGACATGGTCTGGTCGCTGAAGCCGCGGATCAGGTAGTTGCTGGCCGCCGCGATGATCCCGGTGGCCAGCCCGCCGAACACGCCCCACTGCGAGGCGGCGGCGGTGACCATCGTCGGGTGCCACACCGTCACCACCGTCGGGAGGTTTTCGAGCATCTGGTGCTCGGTGAGGATGAATTCGTTGCTGAGGAACAGCGCGGACACCACGAGGCAGTCGATCAGCACCATCCGGTTGGTGCGCCCCGCGCGGGACCAGTACCGCCAGACGGTGAACGCGGTCCACACGCCCATCAGGAAGATGACCACCGCCGCCAGCCACGGCCGCTCGTAATCGCCGAGCTGGTAGAAGAACCAGAAGCAGGCGTAGAGGTACGTGACCACGCGGAACACGTTGTGCCCGCGCCAAAGCGGCGAGCGGCCGTCGGCGACCTGCGGCTGGCGCGACGGCTGTTGCGGATTGCCCACATTCGCTCCTTCCCCAGCGGACCATCCTGCCGTACGTCGAGGTTGGCGGAGACCGCCGGATCGAGCACTCTGCGTGTTTGTGATCACGACGAGCATCGCCCCGAATGCCCCGAGTGGCGAGCTTCGGCCGGGCGGTCCGCTGTGCAAGGCTCGGCGGGGGAGGTGATCGGCTTGGTGGGGGGATGGCTGCTGTGGCGACTGCGGCCAGCGGCGATCGCCTACGTGGTCACCGTGCAGGCGATCGCATTGGTGCTGGTCGTGCTGGTCTTCGTGGCGAGCCGGTCGCCGCTGCCGCGCGAGCTGCTGACCTTCGCGATGCTGGCCGCCACCGCCGGGACGGTCATCGTGATCACCTCGGTGTCGATCAACGTGCAGCGGCAGGTGCGGCGGAACCCGTGGACGCTGCACATCGCCTACCTGGCCGCCGGGATCCTCACGCTGCCGCCGAACCTGCTGGTGCTCCTGCTGCTCGGGCCGACGCTGCACGGCGTGCTGGACGGCCGCCCGGAGCTGCACCGCTGGCTGTTCACCACGGCGGCCACCACGATCGCCACGCTGTCCGCGCGGTTCCTCATCGGCTGGTGGGAACCCGGCTGGTCGCCGGCGCAGTTCGTGCTGACCGGCGCGGTGCTCTTGCTGGTGCGGGCCTTCTTGGTCGCCGGCGGCATCCGGCTGCGCAACCCGTCGGCGGCGCGGGCGGACGTGGTGGGCGAGCCGATCGACGTGCTGCTCGGCATCGTCGCGGCGAGCCTTGGCGGGCTGCTGGCGGTGGCGGTGCACAGCGAGCCGGGCAGTGCCCTGCTGGCCGGGCCGCCGCTGGTCCTGCTGGACCTGGCGGGCCAGCTGCCGCAGTGGCGGCGGTCCGCGCAGCGGGACGGCAAGACAGGCCTGGCCAACGCCGCGCACTGGGAGCGGTTGGCGCGCAACGAACTCCACCGGGCGCAGACCCGCCGTCAGCCCGTCTCGCTGCTGCTGCTCGACCTCGACCACTTCAAGAGGGTCAACGACGAGATCGGGCACCTGGCGGGCGACACGGTGCTCGCGGCCGTCGCGATGATGCTGCGCAGCAGCGTGCGGCGGCAAGACGTGGTCGGCCGCTTCGGCGGCGAGGAGTTCGTGGTGCTGCTGCCGGGCACGGACACCGGCGTCGCGTGCTCGGTGGCGGACCGGATCCGGGCGTCGACGGCCGCGTTGTCGGTGCCCGCCCGCGACGTGCACGGGCGGCACCGGGAGCTCGACGACCTGACGGTCAGCATCGGCGTGGCCACCACGTCCCGCTTCGGCTACGAGCTCACCGACCTGCTGGTGGCCGCCGACGCGGCCCTCCTCGCGGCGAAGTCCGGCGGCCGGAACGCGGTCACCCTCGCCTGAGCTTGTTGTTTAACCGGTAGCAGCGTGATGTGACCCCAGTTGATCATGAATGAAGCCCTTGGTTGATCATTCCTCTTGCGACAGAAGGAAGATC
>NZ_JBWKKH010000020.1:78724-172754 GCF_056431645.1 Saccharopolyspora sp. NPDC045839 | reverse complement strand
GGCTTCGGCTGAGCCATCCCACGCTCCTCCACAAGCAAACGTGATCAACTCCAGCCACCACCTTGCCACAACAAGATCATTATGCAAGGACCCCTTACACCGGGCTGCGGCGCCAAGCCGCGACCTCATAGCCGCCATCGAAGGGCCTGGTCGAACGCATCCCTGAACCGCGAGCAGATCGGCGGCTGCGCGGGTGACCAGCAGGAGCAGGACCAGCAGGAGTGTCAGGGCGAGCGTGATCCGCAGGGACAGCGGGGCCTTGGTCGATGACTACGCATGGCCGACCTGCTTCGGTGTGCGATCTCGAAGCTGGGCGGGTAGACCCGGCTTCGACTGCTGTGCGGGGACATCGGGGGAGTCATGGATGAGCACGAACCGCGGATCGTCGTCGGGGTGGACGGGTCACCGGGCTCCCGGGAGGCACTGCGGTGGGCGCTGCGCTACGCGGCGCAATGCGGTGGTCGGGTCACGGCGCTGATGGTGTGGTCCGTGCCGACGTTCGCCGAGGCCATGCCCATGCCGCCGATGGTTCTGGACGAGGAGTCGAAGGCACGTGCGGAATGGGAGCTCCGGAAGATCGTTGACGAGACCACGGCCCTGTTGGCGGCATCGGTACCCGTTCGCCGTGAGGTGGTTCAAGGTCATGCCGCACGAGCCCTGCTGGATCACGCGCGGGAAGCGGACGTCCTGGTGGTGGGAAGCCGCGGTCACGGCGGGTTTGTCGGGGCGCTCCTGGGATCGGTGAGCCTGCATTGCGTGAGTCATGCGCAATGCCCGGTCGTCGTTGTTCGCCCCACCGCCGGATGACCAGGGTCCGGCTGGCCTCGTCGAGTTCGGCAGCAGGGCGTTCGTCCAAAGTAGTCCACGCAGTCGCGGGCTCTGACGTTGTTCAGTGGAGGCCGCTGCTCCTGACTTCTCGAGGTCAGTCCGCGTGGTCGTCAAGCAGGTCGTGGAGCAGTTCGTGGACCGGGCGCCGGCGCGTCTGCGACGGTGCACGCGCGGTTGCGGGCCAGCCGATCCGGAGCGCGATCTGCGGGTAACCCGCATCACCCAGCACGTCGTGGCGGACCGCGTTGCGGGTTTGTTCGATTTCGAAGGCCTCGCTGAGCGGGCTGCCGGCCAAGCCTTCCAACTCGGCGGTGCACAGGATCGCGCTGACGGCTTCTCCCGCGACGAGGTGCGCGCCCGGGTCGTCCGCGGACGTGCTGATCAGCAGGACGCTTCCCGCGGTCTGCGCGGAGCCGGTTTCTTCGTGAGCTATCGCGACGCGCCCGAAATCGCGCAAGACGACATCGCCGTACTGCGCGCCGGGCTGCGGTGCGGCGGATTTCGGCACGCCCGCGGCCGCTTCCTTCTCCCAATCCGGTCCATGCGGCGAGTTCGGCGCGGTAGTCCTCCTGAGCGCCGTGCAGCACCGCCGCCTTCGCGAACGCCCGAGCCAGGGCGTACCGGTCATCGCCCTCAGCCACCAGGACCTTCGCGCCGACCTCTTCAGCGGCCAGCACGAGCTCATCGAGAATGCGGCTGGGCACCGCCTCCGGTGCGTACTGGCGGCGATCGGTTCGCCTTCTGCCCGCCGCGTCGGCGAGGGCCGTCTCGGCTTGGGCGGGTTCCACGGAACCAACGACCTCGATCACCGCCAGTCGGTCCAGCGCGGCAGGGGCGGGCATCAAGCGGACCTGGACCTGCCGGCCAAGCGCCCGCAGGGCGAGAACCGCGTGATGCAATGCGGCCCCGCAGCTGATCGTCGACTCCCGGAAGGTGGGGTCGGTGACCGATAGCCCACGGGATCTGTCGAGCAGCAGGTGCAACGAGTTCGCACCGACCTGCCACTGCCACGGTTGAACGTTGAACAGCGATGGTGCGCGCGCGGCAAGCGCGACGGCTGCCTCCAGCACGTCGCGATCGGTGCTTTCGCGCATCGAGCACACCTACGGCCGCCGGAACTGCCTACCGAGAGGGTTACTTCCCGACACGTGCGACGGGAATTTCCTTGCGCGCTTCGGTTTCTCGCCGTGGCATGCGGATGGTGAGGATGCCGGCCTCGTACTCGGCCTTGATGTCCTCGGTGTTGCAGCTGGTCGGGAGCAGCAGGGTGCGGCTGAAGGTGCCGTAGTGGAACTCGCTGTGCCGCTCGGTGCGTTCAGCACTCGGTGCACCTCTACCTCGACCGCTCCCGGCTACTGCCGGTCCTCGACCCGACCGGGCGGGAAGTGGTCATCAGCTGCGGCGCGACCCTGAACCACGCACGCATCGCGTTCGCCGCTGAGGGGTGGCAAGCCCGGGTACACCGGCTGCCGAACCCCGTGCAGCCGGATCACCTGGCGTCGATCGAGTTCACCAGGCTGGACGACGTTGATGAGCACGTGGTGACGCTGGCGGCTGCGATGGCGGACCGGCGCAGCGACCGGAGTACCGGCAGGAACTCGCTGCCTGGGTGGGGCGGCATGCGGCGGCGGAGGGTGTGCCGGCGCGCAGCATTCCGGCTGAACACCTGCGCGGCATGCCGGAGCGGGATTTCGCCTTGGTCGCGGAGGGAGAGCTACCGGTGCCGATCCTGGACGACGGGGCGGTGCTGGCGACCCGCGGCGACAGCTATGAGAGCTGGCTGGCCGTAGGAGAGGCGCTGAGCGCGGTGCTGCTGAGCGCGACCGAGGAAGGGCTGGCGACCTGCCCGTTGAGTCAGATCGGCGAGGTCGCCGAGTCCCGCAACCAGGTGCGGGAACAGGTCCTTGGCGGTAATGGGTTTCCGCAGATGGCCATCCGGATCGGGTGGCCGGTCACGCACGACTTCCCCGGCCCGCTGCCCCCTCGCCGCGCGCTGTCGGAAGTCGTCGAGCAACTGTTCCCACCGGAATGAGCGCGCTCAGGTCTGAGTCCGGGCCGCCTCGAGGAGAATCTTGCGTGCGGCGACATCGACCGCGCGCCGGACTCTGGCAAGCACCCGGTGGACGCCGACCTGTTGGGCACCGGCCTCGGCAGTGTGCGCATTGTCGCCGGTGATCATCACAACGCGAGGCCAAGGCGAACGAGGTTCGAGATCGCTTCGGGCGAATCGGGTTTCACGGTGTCGGCCACCTCGAGCACGCCGACGGAATCGTCGTCCACTGCGGACTGGCATACATAAGGCTGGGCACCCGGAGTCCAGGCGGGCGCTGTAACTCCCGCAGGGGGGCCGCCACCCGCACCGCCACCCAAAACGAGGTTGGAACAACCTCATTGAAACGAAAATCGTTCTCAACTATGAGCCCGCCTCGATCACGCCGGCCTGGGCAAGCTTCGAAGACCAGCTGGTGGTGCCGCGGCGAATCGAGGCTGAAAGGCCCAGGACAAGCGTGCGATGACGCAGGATACTGGCAGGTAGACCGAGCCGTTGAGAGCCGGTATGAGGAAGTCGAGGCGCACCGTGATCGAGGTCGTAGGCCGGTGGTGTGCTGGAGAATCGGATTGGCATTCCCTCGCTACCTACGAAATCGTGCTCGAACGCACTGGTGTCGGATGGCACGTGACCTACCTGGCGCACGGTGAGCCGCACGCCCTCGTCGGTTTCGACAGCGAATCCGAAGCGCGAGACAACATCGAACACCTGATGACCGTCTGTCCGCACGAGATGCTGCCCTGGCGCGAGATTGCTTGACCGTGACGGAGCACGAGCATTTGGTTGACGAGATCGGGGCGCGGCGGTCGAGCGCGGGAGTGGATGGCCTGCGAAACTCGATGCGCGAGGCAGTGGCGTTACCCCGAGGGGGCGGGAAATGACTTCATTCCCCACGGCACTGGGCGTGTCCGCCGAGCAGACCGCGAACGTAGTGCGGCTGGCCGGCCTGGCACCGTCGTTGCACAACAGCCAGCCGTGGCGCTTCCGGCTGACGCCGCATGCGATCGAGCTGCACGCTGACCTGAAACGGCGGCTGCCGGCCGCGGACCCCGACGACCGGGAGCTGCGGTTGGCATGTGGTGCGGCGTTGCTGAACCTCCGCTTGGCGCTTGAGCATGCAGGGATTCGTCCGATGGTGACCTTGCTGCCGCGGCTGGCAGGGCAAACAGCGTTGGCAGAGGTGCGCGGCGGCAGGCAGGCGGCGCAGCTGGCGGAGGAGCAGGAACTGTACCGGGCGATCCCAGAGCGGCACAGCAACAGGCGGCCGTTCCTGGAAACCCCGGTGCCGATCGAACATCAGCACGCACTGGCTGCCGCGGCGCAGCGCGAGCAGTGCCAGCTACACGTGATGGAGCGCTCGGAGCTGGGGAGGCTGGAGGGACTCGTCCATCGTGCGCACCGGGCGCAGATGGCGGACGCGCGCTTCCGGGATGAGCTGGCACGCTGGACGGGCCGCGCGGAAAGCGCATCCGAAGGAGTGCCGACTGCTGCGGCAGGGCCGTTGCCGGAGCCGCAGGACCAGTGGGTGTTGCGGGACTTCTCCGGTGGTCAGGCTCCCGCCCGGGTTCCCGGCAAGGACTTCGAGTACGAGCCGTTGCTGGTCCTGGTGTGCTCGCATCACGCCAGTCGGCTCGACGACCTGTACGCGGGCCAGGCGATGCAGCGCATGCTGCTGGCCGCGACGGCACGAGGTTTGGCCTCGTCGCTGTTGTCGGCAGTCGTGGAGGTCGCGGAGACGCGTGATGAGCTGCGGCAGTTGCTCGGCGGCGAGCTGCACCCGCAAGCCGTGGCGCGGATCGGCTACGGCTCGCCAACCAGGGCGACGCCGCGCCGCGACATCCAGGACCTGCTGATCAGCGACTAGCAAGGCTTCCAAGCGAGTCGGCGAATGCAGGAGCCGAAGGTGATTGTCGCGGATGGTGTTGCACTTTGCTCCGCTCTCGTCTGCAGCGATCTTGAGCGGTCGGCGTGGCGGAGAAGGGAGCCCGATGCCTCCGGTTGACGTAGTAGGGGGCGCTCGGATGCGGCAAGGGACGCGGTCAGATTGCCTGCGGTTGCCGAATTGCATCAGGCGGCGTTGCGGCTGGTGTGCGCTGTCCCTTACCTGGTGGATGTTGCCGACGTCATGTCGATGGCCCGAAGTACCCTCAAGGCCGTCGAGAACGATCGCCGACGATGGCTGTCGGAGGCAGCAAGCCTGGCGGCGACGGTCACCGGTGGCGTGGAGATCCCCCAGCCGCTCCGCCATGGCAGGCCGGCTGCGGCCTCGTCGAGGAATCGACCCGGGCACGACGAGTCGTCGTCGGTACCCGCGGTCTGGGCGATGCCACCGGGACGATGCAGGAATTGGGTCTACGGCAGAAGTCGTACCGATGCTGCCGGAGTGCCCGGTGGCCGTTGTCCTCGCTCATCTGTCAGAAGAGCAGGACTCGGCGCGAACCTAGCCTCTCGGGCATACGTGTTGCTGGCTGATGGCGGGATCGTCTGGAGGTGAGTGGCATGACCACCGATGGCGACTCGGCCCGGTCCGTCACGGCGCACGCGAAGCCGCAGCGGTTGCCACGGGCCGTTTACGAACGCGAGCTCTTCAGGTTGCAGGCGGGGTTGGTGAAGCTGCAGGAATGGATCCGGGCCGAGCAGGCGCGTCTCGTGATCTTGTTCGAAGGGCGAGATGCTGCTGGGAAGGGCAGCACGATCAAGGCGATGGCCTGAAGATCAACATGCATGTGGGTGAGCTGTTCGACAACACCGTGTTCCGGTACCTCCTGGACCGGCTCATCCCGGACCGCATCGGGCACGGTGTCCTGCTCCTGGAAGACCCGAGCCTGGTTGATCTGGTGCGCGAGCATGGGATCTGCCTGGACATGTGCCCCACCAGCAACACCATGCTCGGGGTCGTCAACTGGCACCGGACCAGTCCAGCGCGCCGTGCGTTGGAGCTCGGTGTGCCTGTGTCGATCAATACCGATGACCCGATGCTGTTCAACACCGATCTGGATCGCGAACTCCGGCTCTCGGGACTCAACGACACCGAGTTGGACCAGGTCGTCGCCTTCGGACGGAAGCACCGCTATGACGCGAGGTGAAGTTGACCTGCACGTCCTGTACGGCGTCCCCTGCGTGGGGAAGTCAACGGCGGCAATAGAGTTCGCCTACCAGCGTGGCATTCGCACGGTGGTGCCCACGGATTGTCTCCGCGAGACACAACGGGCGTTCGTCTCGCCGCAGCAGCATCCGGCGTTGTTCGAGGTGACACACACTGCGTGGCGACTGCACGGGCCACCCACGCGGGTCAATATCGAAGCGGGATTCCGTGATCACGCTGATGCGGTCGCTCCGGCGATCCGGCATGTGGCGGCGAAACTCGCCCGAGACGGGTTCGATGCCGTGATCGAAGGGGCTCACCTCCACAGCGGCATCATCAGTGCGCTCCGGTCGTCTCTCGAAGCTGCCCGCGTCCACGCGCGGCTGCTGGTTGCCGAGCCCGCCGACGCGCTGCGGAAACGCATACGCAGCAAGGAGAACGAACGGGTGTCCCTCGCGGAGCGGAAGTCCTGGGGTGACCACGTCGAGATCATGCTCGCGATCCAGGACTACCTGATTCGCGACGCCCGTGAGCACGGCATCCCCATCACCACCACCGAGGAGTGGTCATGTTCATCGACTGCGATCACGTTGTGACCTGCGACGGGCGTATCCACCGGGTGGTGGGAACCCTGGATGACGCGACCCGCGTCCTGGCGTACAACGTGTACTCACCCCACCCTGACGGAGACCGGGCGTACCAGGGCAAGCGGTACCGGAAGAACTTCGAGGACACCGCCGCGACGGACGATGTTCTCCAGCTCTACCGGCTGCTTCCCGCGGATGACGTCGCCCAGCATCACGACCCCGTAGCAGCGGCACGATACTGCCGCGCGAAGCTGGGATCCACTGTGTGGGCAGACCTCTACGATGAGCTGGCCTACGTGTTTGGCGAAGGCGCTGTTGGTGTCTTCGGGTCCGCGATGCTGGGGATGCACCTCACTGAGTACGGCGCCATCCGCAAGGACGTCGATTTCGTCATCCACGACAACACGGCGGACACGGTGCCTGTCCTTGCCGAACGGTTGCCTGAAATCCGGTCGAAGCTGGGGTTCACCGACGTCACCGTTGATCGTCAGCAGCGTCAACTCGCCCGCTATCAGAAGGTGTTCCGCCACCCCAACAACTCACTGTCCACCGTCATCTCTCGACGGTGGACCGCGCTTCAGCTCTCCCCGCAGGTGGTGACCACCATCCGCCTCCGAGACCCAGCGCGCACCGTGCCGATGAACCTGGTGACCTCGTCGGCCACGAGCCTTACCGAGGTTGTTGTCACCGGAGAGGTGACGGACGTCGATCACAGCGCGCTGTTCCCGGTCGCGTTCACCATCCACGGCGACGACGGCCCCGTCGAGGTCGTCGTGTTCTGGTGGAAGTTCACAACCCCGGTCCGTCTCGGTGATCGGGTGTCGGTGCGCGGTAGCTTCCTGCCCTCTACCGGTACGGTTCGCCTCACGCACTTCACCCGGCACTGGCTCACCATCATCGAACCCGCGGAGACCCGATGACCAGCACTCTGACGCTCATCACCGGCAACGCCAACAAAGCCCGCGAATTCTCCGACCTGCTGGGCATCGAGGTCGCCACCGTCAAAACCGACTTGATCGAGATTCAATCCCTCGATGTCGCTGAAGTCGTCCGAAGCAAAGCCGCCGCTGCCTACAGCACCGTTGGGTCTCCCGTACTGGTAGACGACACAGGGCTGACCCTTCATGCATGGGGCGACTACCCTGGCGCTCTCATCAAATGGATCATCAAAGAAGTGGGAGCGCAGGGACTTCTGGACATGGCCGCAACCGTGACCGACCGGCGGACCACTGTCACCACGGCCATCGGCTACGCCGACGCGAATGGCATCCAAGTGTTCGTCGGGTCGCTCGATGGAACACTGACCACCGAGCTCCGAGGGGCGAACGGGTTCGGCTACGACCCCATCTTTCAGCCGGACGGTGAACCCCTCACCTACGCGGAAATGAACCCGGCCTACAAGAACGAGATCTCACATCGCCGGAAGGCTGTTGACCAACTCCGCGAAGTTCTCGCCGACGTCTTCCCTGATCGAACCGGCGTGCCCTGCGGATGAGTGCGACGGGTGGGATCGTCCCGCCGACCGATGACCACGAGGCCTGTACCGCTGGGCTTGCACCGGCGGGTTTTCCCCGGCGCGCGGTTGCCTCAAGCAGGGGCCGCCTGACTGTCGGCTCGGCGCGAACTGGCTGTCCTGAGATCTGCATCCGCCTGACCTACCCAGATTTCGTTGCCGACCCGGGTGGCATGCTTTCCGCGTCGTCGACCTCAGTCAGGCGCCATCTGGAGATCCTGGAGGCCGCTCGCTACCGCGCGGTGGCGTTGTCGTTCCTGGCGGCCGGGCCGGGTCCGGCTCGGCCGCATCCCAGGCCTCGCCATCGGTGAGCGTCCAGATCTCGACCGGAAGGCCGCCGAGGCGACCGCTCCAGGTGACCAAGTGCTCCACCGCCGTCACCGCGCTGACCGTGACCACGGCGACCCACCGTCCGTGTCCTGGTCGTCGAGCATGTCGGTCTTGCGCGCCTGCTACCGGAGCGCCCAGTAGCAGCGATCGTCTATTAGTTGGTTCATGACCTCGAACGAGCCCGATGACTGGCTACGCGAGATGTACCGGGACCGCCCGGTCGCCACGACCCTGACGATCGTCGGCCTTCTGGTGGGCATCGGCGGTCTCATCGCGGACGTCGTGATCAACCCGGACACGTTGACTGGCCAGCAATCGCCCTGGGCCGTTGCGACCCTCTGCGCCGGGATGACGCTGGCTTTGGTCAGCTTGAAATTCGCACTCACCCCGCCCGGGGAAGAGCGCCAGGCCGCGCGCATCTCGACGAAGATCGCCGAAGCGGTCCGCCCGGGGCCGGCATCCGTTCCGCTTGACGACACACCACAGCCGGCCTCGCCGGATCGGATGGTCGCGCAGATCAACGACATCGTGAAGAACGAGCTCCGAAAGCTGGAACGGCGGGGCCTGCGAATGCAGTGGTTCTTCTTCGCAGCCGGAATACCGGTCGGGATCTTGATCAACATTTTCGTCAAGTAGCCCGGTGCCCGCCACTGAAGAACGATCACGGTGGGGGACGGGGCGGAGATCGGCCTGCACGCCCTGCTCCTGGTGGCATCCGCTCTCACGTTCCCAACGAGGAGCCATGGAACTCGCGGGATGTCGCACACTGGCACCGGTTTCCAGTTCCGGTGGTGCTCCTGAAGCACACCACGCCTGCGCAGTCGGTGGCGGCCATCCAGTCGTCGACGGTGGCTTCCGGGGCGGTCAAGCCGATTTCCTCAAGCCCGCCGACGACGCGGAGGCCGGTTTCGGCGGCGCGGTCGGCGGGCACGAGCGCGTTCCACCACAGGTGGTGGTTGGTCACCGCCGCGGCCACGACCAGCGCCCCGTGCCGGTCGTGCTGGCCCAGGATCCAGTCCAGGGTGTCGCCGGGTACGCTGACGACCACGGGCACCCCGCCGACCCGGCACGCTGGGAGCGTGGCCAGCCGGGTGCGCAGACGCTGGTCGGCGAGTGCCTCCATCAGCACCCGGGCGGCGTGTTCGCGGTCCAGGACCCGCTCGTCGAGAGCTTCACGTACCCACAGGCCGTCGCCGGCGGCGTGCTCGGTGTGCTCGACCCATCCCGGCCGCCGCCCGTCGTCGATGGTGGTGGCTGCCATCAGCTGCTGGGCCTGGCCCAGCGAGGGCGCGCGGACGTGGACGGGAATCTCCCCGTCGCAGGTCGCATAGCCACGCCACCGGACCTGCTGGTCCAGCTCGCACCGGTACACCACATGCCGCGTTGCCATCGCCCCACACCACCTTCCACCAAGCTGAGGTCTCACCCGACAGCGTCTACATGTTGCGAGTCAGTGGTGTTGAAAAGCTGGTGTCGTGGTTTCAGAATAAGTGGTGCAGTGCTGTTGGCAAGAGGTCTACCAGCAGAAATAGGGGAGGTGAGGCGCTGTCGGTCATGTCTCCCGCGGTGCGCCCGGGGCGCGCCGGCCCCGGGGCTCCGCTTCTGATCGCGTGAGTGTGAAAGGACGTGGTGGTGATGACGATGGCGTTCGACCCGTTCTTCCGTGATCTCAACCGGCTGACTGCCGAGGTGTTCGGCAGCTCCCGGGCGCCCCAGACCATGGCGATGGACGCCTACCGGGCGGGAGATGACTACGTGGTCGAGTTCGACCTGCCTGGAATCGACACCGAATCGCTGGAAGTCAACGCGGAGAACAACACCCTGACCGTGCGCGCCCAGCGCCGCGGGCGGCCAACCGGTGAGGGCGATGCCGAGGTCAGCTACCTGACCGCCGAACGGCCCCGTGGCACCTTCTCCCGGCAGCTCTCGCTGGGCGGCGGCCTGGACGTGGACCGCATCAGCGCCGACTACACCGACGGGGTGCTCACCGTGAGGCTGCCGGTGGCCGAGCGGGCCAAACCCCGGCGCATCGAAGTGGGGCACGGCGGTGGCCGCAAGGTCATCGAAGGCACCACCCGATAACCCCACGGCGCCCGGTGCCCGCCCATCCCGCGGGCCCGGGCGCATCCCGATCCCACGAGGTGGAGATGACCGATCAGTCCTCAGGCAACCAGGCGGCCAGCGCGTTCGATGATGCCGACTATCCCGCCTACACCATGGGCCGCGCGGCCGCGATGCTCGACGTGACACCTGAGTTCCTCCGCAGTCTCGACGCAGCCGGCATGCTGGCCCCCGACCGTTCCGCCGGCGGACACCGCCGCTACAGCCGCACCGAACTGATCCTCGCCGCCCGCGTGCGCGCACTCCTCGACTCCGGACTCACCGTCCTGCCCGCCGCCTGCCGCATCGCCGAACTCGAACGCGACCTCGCTGCCGCCCATACCCGCCTCGCCGAACTCACACCGGCCCGCCCCGCCCCGGCTCGTAGGGGATAGAGGGCGGGTGGCCGTCCAGCTCCAGCACGAGCCACCGTGATCGGCAGATGCTCGGGCAGATCTCGCCTGAACCAGCTACCGCTGCATACCCCACTGGACACCACGCGGCGCCGGCTTCGCATCGAGGACTTTCACCACTCGCGTGCTCCTCGCCCCTTCTCATCGCCGCCGAGACAGGTCTGTCCGGCGGTGCCTCACCGTTCTCCGTGGCCATCCGCTCGATCAGCGCGGCGAGTGTCTCGTTGATGGGTGGACGTCCGGATCGGTGCGGGTAGGTCCACTTTTTAGCGACCAGGCGGCGGTGCCAGCGCATGACTGTGCCTGGCGTGATCAGCGGGTATCCGTGCAGGGGCGCGGGCAGCAGCCGTATGAGCGCTGCAAGGATTGCCCGGTCGGCCCAGTCCAGGCGCGGTTTGGGGGTCGTTCTGCGCAGCACGGCGACCTCGTGGCGTAAGATCAGCAACTCCGCATTCTTGGCCGCCGACGAACGGCCGAGCAATTCCAGCCAGCCCACCAGCCGGATGAAGATCAGGTAGAGCATGCGCAACGACACGGCGCACGATCATTCCTGGATCGCTGGGGTGTGTCGATCAGTACAGGTCACGGCCGCAGCCGACTCTTGGAACTCGACAGGATCGTTCCCGAAGGCCCGGTGTCATGACCCGGCCACGACGACGCACAGCAATTCATCGGAGCCGGGGGCGATGGTCGGTGGGCGAAGTTCTTCCGTGCGGTGTCAGGCTCGCCGGCGATTTGTCCTCGCGCCCCTGGTAGCAGCACGACAGGGGTACGAGCCGGTTGTATCTCCCCTTTTTTCGCCCGTAGCGATGCCCGCATGGGGCATCGCTACGGGCATGGTCCTTCGTCGTGGTTGTGGACGGCGTCTCGTTGTTGTGGTGCCGGGTTGCCATCAAGACCGGTCGTCGAGCTCGGCCAGTGCCGTTCGGGAGGCGGAAACACGGTCCTGGTAGATCCCGCGGGCTTGGAACGCGGTCTCACCTTCAATGCGCCGCTGGAACAGTTCTATGACGCAGCGATGCGTCTCGGCATCGTCGGGTGCCCCGAGCACTGCCCATTCGGCGAGGTGGCAGGCCAGCGGCAGGTTGGCCGGCGCGAGTTCCCTGGCGCGGGAGAGGAGCTCATGGCTGCCGCCGGCCAGCCGGACGATCTCGCGTGTCTGCTCGGCCAACGGCGCGGGCAGGAGGTTGGCCGCCTGGCCGTCCCACCATCCCCCGAGGAGGCGAATCACGTTGCGAGCAACGAATTCCGGCCGGTCGTGGTAGGGCTGCAGGTACGGCTTGGCAGCTAGATCTGCCGGCAGCTCGAGATCCGCCACGATGTCGTGCTGGGGTAGGCCGGCGTTCAGGGCCGCGACGGTGTGGTCCACGACATGTCGCAGCGCCGCCGCGAGATCGAGCCAACGCGTCCGGATCTCGCGCTCGCCGAACACCGGCATACCGTGGCCCGGGATCATCGCTTCGGCGCCCAGTGCGGCCATCTGCTCCGCAGCGGCGATCCAGTCGTCGGCATAACGTTGCACTTTCTGCGGGTTGCCTGCGTTCGGGAAGACGCTGAGCCAGAGGTCTCCGGCGCACAGCACCTTCCGCTCGGGCAACCACAGCCAGGTCGCATCGTCGGTTTCCCCCTTGGCGTGGCGGAGGTGGAGCTCGTCGGTTCCGGCCAGCAAGGTGAGTCGGTCGTCGTAGAGGGTGTCCGGCCAGCGGAACTCGTCGGGGCGGCTCGGCCACCAGGCTCCGGGGCGTCCGGGGTTGCCGTGGCCACCCGACTGCCGGGAGTTGACCGAGGCGTTGAGCCCTGCGGTGCGTGCGTAGCGGCGGAACCGCCGGACCACGTTCCGGTGCGCGACGATCCTCGGTGGCCCTGCGGCACGCGTCGGCTCGTCGGCATCGAGCAGACTCGGAAGACCGAACGCGTGGTCGATGTGGCCGTGTGTGTACACCACGGTCCGGATCGGAGCGTCGGTCACCGAGCGGATCAGGGCGCGCAGCAGTTCCCCGTCGCGGGGCATCCCGGTGTCCACCAGAACCACGCCGTCGCTGGTTTCGATGACGCCCACGTTCACCACCCCGGCGCACGCCGACCAGGTCCGCGGTGCCACCTCGATGATCCGGCCGGCGGGCTCCGACCAGACGTCGTGAAGCGGGCCCATCACCGCACGCATCGCCTCCTCGGAGTTGGACCCTTGGAGTCGCGTCATCCGGCACCCCCCAAAAGAAAGACACGTTGTCTTAACTTATTTGAGTCAAAGTGTCTTATCATGTCGTTGTGAATGTCAAGACCGAGGCCCGCCAGCTGATCCTGCTGGCGGCAGAGCGCCTGTTCGCGCAGCGGGACGTCCGCAGCGTCTCGCTCCGAGAGATCGGGGCAGCTGCTGGTCAGCGCAACAATTCCGCGGTCCAGTACCACTTCGGCACGAAAGACGATCTGGTCAGGGCGCTGTACGTCGACAGGCTCGTTCCGCTGAACGAGAGCCGGGTTCGCTTGGTCGAGCGGTTGCGGGAGGAAGGCCGCACTGATCTCCGCGCCCTGGTCGTCGCTTTCATGCAACCGCTGGCGGACGCCGTTTGCGAGGCGGCCGGCACGAACTGCTACGCGCGTTTCGTGCATCGCTACGTGGTGAGCGGCGACACCCCGGGCAAGCCGCTTCCCGACGACAATCTCACCGGTCTGCGGGCGGTCATGGAGATGCTCGAGCCGCATCTCGGCGGCTTGGCGCCGGCCGCTCGGGCTAGCCGCCTGCGGGGGCTGCACATCCTCGTCACGGGAATGCTCGCTGATCTTGAGCGCCGCTTCGAGCTGGGTGAAGTGACGAACGCCGAGGCGTGCACCGAGATCGACGACATCACTGACATGGCCGTCGGCCTGCTGTCGGCCCCCGTCCACAAAGTGGCGACCCACGACTAGAGCGACGGACCCGGGCTTCCGCTGCGGCGCATCTAGCTGTTGCGGCTCCCGAGTGCGCCAGGTGTCAGAGGGCCGACCCAGAGGTGTAGCTCGACACCGGTGTCCCGTCGTCCTGTTCGGAAGCTGGCCTGGAGCGGCCCGTGCATGGGGTCACCGCGCCCCGGATGCGGCGGATTCGGCGGCCAAGGTCTCCGGTGAAGCGGGGGTGGAGAGCAGCGCAGTGCAGGAGTCGACCAGCTGGGCGATGAGCAACCGGTGCTCGGCACCCTCGTCTGCGCTGGCGTCCTTCTGGAGTCGGCGTTCGCGGTTGGCCAGGGTGTGCACCAGCAGTCCGGCGAAGTGGTCCCAGCGGTCTTGGCGCAGCCGGGGCGGCAGATCTGCCAGGTGCTCCGCGATCCGGGCGTGCAGGGCGGCCTGGCCGCTGCTCCACTCGTTCGCGGTGAGGTCGAAGGGGGCGATGTCCTCGACGTACATGGCGTTGGCGACGAAGCGCAGGAACCATCCCGGCCGGCGCTCGCCCTCCAGGTTCTCGGCCGTGGTGCAGATCATCACCTCCACGAGGGCGCGCAGGTCGTGCCCGCGACCTCGGGCGTCCAGGTCGGCGACGTGGGCCAGCAGTCGGTTGCTCGCCGGACGCATCCGGTACTCGTAGACGGCCTCGACCAGTGCTCGCTTGGTGCCGAAGTGGTACGCGACCGCGGAGGTGTTGCGCTGCCTGGCCGCCGTGGCGATCTCGCGGAGCGAAACGGCATGCACCCCCCGCTCCGCGAACAGTCGCTCGGCGACCTCGATGAGTCGACTGCGGGTGTCGTTGCGGGTATCGGCGGTGTTCACGGCAGAAGTCTAAGGAAGTGCTGAGAAACGAACGTGCGTGGCGTGGACGGGCTTGCCAGTTTTAACGCACATGCGTTAAAACTGCGGCAGCGTGTCAGAGAAGGGAATCTCGCCATGACGAAGAACGAAGCCGCCCGGCAGTTGGGCCTGAAGGAGTCCGTGCAGGAGGCCGGCACCGCCGCGTTCGGCGGGTACGGCATGGCTCAGGCCACCCACTTGTTCGCCCGGGAGGTTCCGGCTCCGCAGCGTGCCGAGGCCATCGAGGTCGCCCCGCGCACGTGGTTCCTTCGCCTGGGCATCGTCAACGCTGGACTTTTCGCCACTGACGAGGGACTGGTGCTGGTGGACTGCGGCTGTGCGGGCGACGGCCCGGAGCTGCTGCGAGCCGTGCGCGAGTGCAGCGAACTGCCGCTGCACACCGTGGTGCTGACGCACGGTCATGTCGACCACGCCTTCGGACTGTGGTCGCTGCTGGAAGCGGGGGAGCGGCCTCGGATCGTCGCGCACCAGAACATCACCGCGCACTACGAGCGCTACGCCAAAACCCACGGACTGAACACCGCGATCAACTTCCAGGTGCCCGGGGAGAACGGCAAAGCCTGGCCGCAGGACCGGGGTGATTTCCTGTGGCCGGACACCGTCTTCCGGGACACGCTCGACATCGTCGTCGGCGGCGAGCGGTTCGTGCTGCGGCACGCGAAGGGCGAGACCGATGACGCGGTGTGGCTGTGGGCCCCCGAGCGCGGCGTGATCGCTGCCGGCGACCTCGTCACCGGCTACCTGCCGAACTGCGGCAATCCGCGCAAGGTGCAGCGCTTCGCCGAGGAATGGGCGGACGCCGCCGAGGAGATGGCCGCCCGCAACGCGGAGATCGTGCTGCCCGGCCACGGCGAAGTGGTTCGAGGTGCCGAGGCGATCCGTGACGAGCTGACGACCATGGCCGCCTACCTGCGGCACATCGTCCGGCACGCGGTCGACGGGCTGAACGCCGGAAGGTTGCCCGAGGAGATCGTCAGCACGCTCCGGATACCGGACGAGCTGGCCCGGCATCCGCGGCTGCAACCTCTCTACGACCGCCCCGAGTTCATCTGCCGCAACGTGCTCCGCCGCTACGGCGGCTGGTGGGACGGGCGCCCGGCGAACCTGCTGCCCGCCCCCGCCCCCGACCAGGCCCGGGAGGTGGCCCGCCTGGCCGGAGGCGCCGCCGCGCTCGCTGCCCGTGCACGGGAGTTGGTCGTCGAGGACCTGCGGCTGGCCTGTCACTTCGCAGAGTGGGCTTTCCTAGCCGATCCGCAGGACGAGGCCGCGCAGGAGACCTACTGGGAGGTATTCGCCGCCCGCGCGGACGTCGAACCCTCGCTGATGGCCAAGGTGGCCTTCGGTGAGCCGGAGTCCACAGTGGCCGCGGTCCGCGCTGCGGCCACCGCGGAGAAGGGCTGACGGCGTGTCCACGGGTGGCCGGAGCGAACCCGGCGGACAACACGCGGACCACCGGCAGCGCAGCGCAGCGCCGACCACTCCGGACCCATCTGGTGTTCCGGACGAGGAGCGCCCGCTGGCGAACGCGTCGGTGCGCCGCATGGTCGGGGTTCTGATCCCGCTAGTGCTGTTGAGCGAGATCGTCCCGCTTGAGATGTCGCTGGTCTACCCGGCACTGGCCAACATCCGGTCGGAATTCGACACCCAAGCTGTGGGCTGGACCGTCACCGTGGTCAGTCTGGTCGCGTTGGCCACCCAGCCGCTGCTGGCCAAGGTCGCCGACATGTTCGGCCGGAAACGCACCATCGCCGCGGCCGCTGCGGTCTTCGCGGTCGGCTCGACGATCGCCGCGCTGGCCCCGAACTTCGGGGTTCTGCTCGTCGGCCGTGCGTTGCAGGCGCCGGGAATGGCCATCGTGCCTGCCGCCTACGGACTGATCCGGGACGGCTTCCCGCGCCGCTACGTGCCCATCGCCGTCGGAGCGGTCAACACCGGTTTCGGGATGAGCGCCATCATCGGCCCCTTCGTCGGCGGTTTCCTCGTTCAGCGCTTCGACTTCCGCGCGGTGTTCTGGTTCTGCCTGATCTTCGTAGCGGTGCTCGCACCCCTGGCGCTGTGGCTGGTGCCGGAGCGCCGGAGGCCAGTACGCCGGCGCCTGGACATCACCGGCTCGCTGCTGTTCGGCGCCGGGGTCGGCATCTTGCTACTGGCGATCAGCCAGGCAAGCTCCTGGGGCTTGGTCTCGCTCGGCACGCTGGGCTGCGTACTGGCAGCTGCGCTGCTGCTGTGGTTGTTCATCGTGCACGAAAAGCGCACTGCTGAGCCGCTGATCGCGCCGAAGCTGCTGACCGGCCCCGCAGTGCGCTGGACTCTGCTGGCCACCGCTGGCGGCGGTTTCGTGCTCGGTGGCCACGGCTACCTGATGCCACTGCTGGTGCAGGCACCGCTCATCACCGGCGGGCTGGCGTTGGGCCCGATGGCGGTCGCGATGCTGCTGCTGCCGCAGGGCGTGCTCGGCGCGGTCGCGGGTCCGCTCGGTGGCGCGCTGGCCCGCCGTCGTGGACCGCGGCTGACCATGCTGCTGTCGCTCGGCGCGTTCACCGTCGGCACCTCGCTGACCGCGCTGCTGCATGGTCACGCCGGTCACCTCGTGCTCACCTCGATCGCCATGGGCTGCGGCTTCGGGCTGTACTTCGTCTCCGCGTCCACCCTGATCATCGAGGCGGTACCGGCGACCCACACCTCGCTGGGCACCGGGTTCATGAGCATCGCCAACAACCTCGGCAACGCGCTGGGTGTGACGGTGCTGGGCACGGTGCTATCCGCCGGGTTCACCCAGGCCTACCTGGTCGCTGCCGTCGTCGGTCTGCTCTCCCTGGCAGTCGTCCTGCGAATGCAACACGGCCGGTCACCGGCGATGAGCGGTGCACCGGCTCCGCTCTGACCACTCCGGCGATCTTCCTTTCCGACCCAAAGGAGGTCTCATGTCCGCGACGCCGATCGACGACCGCGTCTTTCCTGACATTTTCTCCCCGGGCAAGATCGGTCCACTGACGCTGCGAAACCGCACGATCAAGGCTGCGACGTTCGAGGGACGCAGCGACGGCGCGTTCGTCACCGACTCGCTCATCGAGTTCCACCGGCGGCACGCTGCCGGCGGCGTCGGCATGACGACCGTCGCTTACTGCGCGGTCGCCCCGGAAGGGCGCACCCAATTCGACCAGATCTGGATGCGCCCCGAGGCCGTCCCCGGGCTGCGACGGCTCACCGACGCCGTGCACGCCGAGGGAGCCGCGGTGTCAGCACAGATCGGGCACGCCGGCCCGGTCGCCAACGGCAAGTCGAACGGGATGCCCGCGCTTGGTCCGAGCCCGCGGCTCAACCCGCTGAGCATGCGGATTACCCGGGCGGCTACCCGGCCGGACATCGACAGGATCGTCGAAGCCCACGGCACGGCCGCCGAGCTCGCCGTGGAGTCCGGTTTCGACGCGGTAGAAGTCCACCTTGGACACAACTACTTCGCCAGTTCGTTCCTCAGCCCGAAGGTCAACAGGCGCAAGGACGGCTTCGGGGGCTCGCTGGCGAACCGCGCGAAGGTCGCGCGAGCCGCCGTCCGGGCGGTCCGCGACGCGGTCGGGGACCGGATCGCGATCCTGGCCAAGCTCAACATGGACGACGGAGTCCCGGGAGGTTTCTGGCTGGACGAGGCGCTCCAAGTCGCCACCTGGTTGGAGGCGGACGGCACGGTCGACGCACTGGAGCTGACCGCAGGCAGTTCACTGCTCAACCCGATGTACCTGTTCAAAGGGGACGTCCCGGTCCGGGAGTTCGCGGCGGCCTTGCCGCAGCCACAGCGGTTCGGCGTGCGGATGGTCGGCCGATCCCTGCTCAAGAACTATCCCTATCGGGACGCCTACTTCATCGAGGACGCTCGCCAGTTCCGCGCCGCCCTCAAACTACCGCTGGTGCTCCTGGGCGGCATCACCGACCGCCCGAGCATGGATCTGGCCATGTCCGAGGGTTTTCAGTTCGTCGCCATGGCCCGCGCGCTACTGCGCGAGCCGGACCTGATCAACCGCATTCAGCAGAAACCCTCGACCCGCTCGCTATGCGTCCACTGCAACAAGTGCATGCCGACGAACTTCACCGGCGCACGCTGCGTCCTGGCCTGATCCCGAACTCGCCAAGGAGGCATTCATGACCGCATTCGCTCCCGTCGAGGGCCGCTTCGCCGGCCGGGTCGCCGTGCTCACCGGGGCCGCCTCCGGCATCGGCCGGGCCACGGCGCTACGGCTGGCCGCCGAGGGCGCCACCGTGCACGGCCTCGACATCAACGCCGCGGGCCTGCAGGAGACCGTGGACCTCGCGGCCGGTCTGCCCGGAACCGTGCGCACCCGCGTCACAGATGTCACCGACCGCACCGACTGCTTCACCGCGGTCGCGGACGCAGTGGCAGGCTCTGGGCGGCTGGACGTGCTCGGCAACGTCGCGGGCATTGCCCGCTACGAGCACGCCACGCAGGTGAGCGAGGCGGACTATCGAACGATGATGGCGGTCAACCTCGACGGGCCTTTCTTCATGTGCCAGGCCGCCATCCCGCACCTGGTGCGCAACGACGGGAACATCGTCAACCTGGCTTCCACCGGCGGGCTCATCGGGCAGGCGTACACCGCTGTCTACACCATGAGCAAGGGCGCTCTCGTGCAGCTCACCCGCTCCCTGGCCGTCGAGTTCGTGAAGCAGAGCCTGCGGGTCAACGCCATCGCGCCGGGAGCGGTGGAGACCCCGCTGGTCACCGGCTTCACCATGCCGGAGGGGGTGGACCTGTCGCTGACCGTCAACACCCGTACACCGCGTCCGATGGCCACCGCGGACGACATCGCGGCCCTGTTCTGCTTCGTCGCCTCACCGGAGGCCCGCAACATCAACGGTGCAGTGCTCTCCACCGACGGCGGCGTCACCGCCGCCTGAACAGCCATGGCCGACCGTCGAGAGTGGACCGCAGCGGCCGATGTGGGTGACCAGCGATAGGCGCTATCCCGTCCAGCCCGGCGAGCACATCGGAGAATGGCCCTCCTGGCTTCTACTACATCGTCGACCGCGCCAAAGACCTGATCATCCACGGAGGGTTCAACGTCTACCCCCGGGAAGTCGAAGAGGTTCTGATGAGCCACGACGCCGTCTCCCTCGCGGCCGTGATCGGCATAGCCCACGAAAGCCACGGCGAAGAGATCAAAGCGTTCGTGATCCTCGAGCCGGGCGCCCACCTCGACGAGCATCGACTCATCGCATGGGCGAAAGACAAGATGGCAAGCTACAAGTACCCACGCATAGTCGAATTCGTCGATGCCCTCCCCATGACAGCGACCGGGAAAATTCTCAAACGAGAGCTCGCCTGACCTGCCCGGCGCCCCGGCATCATCCGAGGGAGTGCTGTCGACCGCGCTGAAGCCACCGGCCGCGGTCCGTCGGCTCCGGCGAAGCCGACGACGCGTGGTTCAACGATCCCGCCGCAGCTGCCGAAGAGGGTGATAACCCGCCGACCGGGCCGGGCTGTTCCGCGGCAGCACTGCCGAGATGGGCAGCCCTGGGGCCGGTTCGCGGGAGCTTTCGCCAGGCCAGAGTGAAGCGCCGCCCTATGGGGTGGCGCTTCGTATTGGTTGCTGGGCCTGTAGCGGTTTGTGATCAGCACAGGATTTTGGCGATTGGGGTTGGGATTTGCCCGTGTGGTGATCGTGTGTGCTGACGTCGAAGGGGGCAGCCACGCAGTTGGGATGTGGTGGATGGGGGTTTCGGTGAGGACTGCGTGCCAGCGTTGCGCGCCGCGATGCAGCCGCACCTAGATACCGGTGACTACACCAAGGGTATGGACCCGGAACTGGCCGACTGACTGGTCGCATACCACGGTGACAACCACCCGCGGCTGCAACGGGTGAAGGCCGCGGTGGGCCCGGACGACTTCTTTGCCTTCCCCCATTCGATCCCACCCGACCACCACGACCGGCATCCATAGCGCCCGGGGATGCAGCGCGCGCCTAGCCGAACAGGGTCGGGCGAGTCTCCTCGCCCGGGGACTCCGTGGGGGCGGGGGACGCCGTTGCATGCGGACCGGTCAGCGGTGCGTCACGGTGGATGTATTGCCGCCACCGCCTGGGTAGGTTCACTTGCCGGCGAGGACGGTCCCGTCGGCACTGTAGTCGCCGCGGAGGTAGCCAGGCGGGAGAGCCGGTCAGACTCGGGCTGTCCTTGTCCTGCCGGGAACCCTGCCCTTGCCGAAAACCGCATCCGTGCAGGTCATGCTGCGCGGTGGTACTCGTGGAGGATGCCACCTAGTCGATCGTGTCGGCGTATGTTGAGGGGCTCGAGCTGCTCTGGATCCGTGACCGGTATGGGCAAGGGGCGTAGCGAGCGGGCGTTCGCGATGCCTTGGTGAGGCCGGTGGGAATTGTAGAACTGTTCGAACTCGCGCAAGGCGTGGAGCAGGTGGCGCTGGTTCCAGATCAAGGTGCGGTCCAGCAGTTCGCGTCGGCAGGTCTGTATCCACCTTTCCATGATTGAGTTCATTCTCGGCATCTGGACGCCGCTGAGTACGACCTCGATCCCAGTATCCGACAGGACGGTCTCGAACAGGGCGGGGAACTTCCCGTCCCGATCCCGGATCAGGTATCGCGCCCGGCACCCGGTGTCTTCGAGGTCCATGACGAGATTCTTTGCGGCTTGGGTGACCCACGATGCTGTCGGGTGCGCGGTGGCGCCCAGGATCCGGATCCGGCGACTGGCGTGCTCGATCACCGCCAGCACGTACATTCGCGCTCCGGACAGGGTGATCGTCTCGAAGAAGTCGCACGCCGGCAAGGCATCGGCCTGGGAGCGCAGGAAGTCGGCCCATGTGCTGGAGTTGCGTTCGGGTGCGGGGTCGATCCCGGCCGCCTGCAAGATCTCCCAGACGGTGGACGCGGCCACTTTTACTCCCAGGACGAGCAATTCGCCGTGAAGTCGGCGGTATCCCCAACTGGGGTTCTCCTTTGCCAGGCGTAGCACCAATGCGCGGACGGAGTAGACGGTGCGTGGCCGACCAGGGCGCTTCGGCTTGGAAAGGGCCGCGTGGCGGCGTGCGACCAGGTTGCGGTGCCATCGCAGCACGGTGTCCGGGCGCACCAGCAACCGCAGCCTGCGTAGCAGGTTCCGTGGCAGCCGGTGCAGTAGCGCCGCTAAGAACGCTCGATCAGCTGGGGCGAACCGCACCCTTTGCTTACCGAGTTGCCGCTCCAGCACAGTGATCTGATGGCGCAAGGCGAGGATCTCGACGTCCTTGTCTCGGTCGCTCATCGGCAGAAGGCGCAGCATGGCGAACGCATTCGTCACGCCGAGATAAGTCAGTCGCAGCAGCACGGTCGATCATCATGCTATGCCCACCGCCGGCCGCGTGAGAGCGCCAACTTAAGCGACGATGGACGACGCCTTGGAAACCGCTCTCACCTGCACGGATGAGAATTCGGCAAGGGCAGCGTCGGCGTAGCGCAGCGCGAATCCGGTGGCCTGCCGGCTGACGACCACCCCGTCGCGCGCCAACAAGCTGACCTCACCGGCATACGACGGGTGCGGATGCCCCGGCGACGTCTGGGGCCCCGCAGCGAGTTGTCCTTGTGCCGCCGCGATCGGCGCGGGGTTCAGACCCACCTCGCCGGGCTGGCCGTCGCGCAACGCACGGGCCGACTCTGGTCCCGGCGCGGGGATCGGGGGCGGGGCGGCCAGCTGTGGCGGCGAGGGTTGCTCACCGCGAAACAGCAGGGTCGCCGAAAGGGTGGCCGCCCCGGGATCACGAGCAGGATGGCCGCGACGTCGATTCCCCGCAGCGGAACGTTGCCGTGCCGCAATTTCCCACGCATCCGCGCCCCGCGCCGGTCGAAGGATCAGGACTCAGCCCATTATCTCCCTCGCGGCCCGCAGGTCAGCGCCGTTCGTCGCCGAGGAACTCGCCGGGGCGGTAGTGCACGAGGTCGCTGTCGCGGAGGTGGCTGGCGTCGGCGGCGTTGAGCGCTTTCGGTGTGGTCAGTCCCGCCCAGTGCGAGGTTTCCGCACGGGTGGTGATGGCCGCCACTGCGGTCACGGCTTCTGCCGGGGTGAAGCCGCAGTGGCCAGGCCGGGCGACGAAAGCCGATCGCTGCAGGGGTGTCCTTATCGCCATGTCGCGAATTGTCCAGGAGCTCGACTATCCCCGGACGAGGTCGACCACCTGATCAACCGACCCCTGCTGGCCGCACCCTCATCCTGGTGAGTCCGGCGTCCCCGGCATGACCGCCGTGTACCCGGATCGCCACATAGCGCGCGGCACCGGCCAAGCGCACTGTCGTGCTCCTGCGGGAGGTCGGTGGGGGCGCTGGCGTGTACGTACGCCCGTCGGTGCTCGTTTCGACGGTGACGACGGGCGGCAGCCCGTCGGTCCACGTCAGTTCGACCTCACCGAGCTGCCAGACCGCGCCGAGGTCGACGACCATCCGGCCGTCGGGGCCCGGGTGCCAGGAGGTCCGCTCGTCGCCGTCGACCGCTGCGCTCGGTGCGGACATCCCCGGGGGCAGCGGTTCGGTCGGGAACGTTGTGGCCCCCAGGGCGAGATCGTCCAGTGGGTAAGGTCGTGTGTTGCGGGCCTTGATCGTCACCGTGCGGCGTCCCGGCACCGCCACGTGGCGCGGTGGCTCCCCGGCGGGCTGCACCTGGAGGCGCAGTGGCGGTCCGGCGGGTGCCGTGAGCCGGAGTGTCGCGCCGTCGGCGACGGTCGCCTGTAGGCCGGCGGGCAGATGCGGCCCTGCGGCGGCGCGCACGGTAAACCAAGCCGGTTCGACCCGTCCTTCCGCTTCGGCCAACGACATCGCGAGTTCACTGCCGGCCTTCGTGATCACCTGAACGCCACGGTAGAGCGAGACGGCGCCCCCGGCCTCGGGCAGTGCGACGGTTCCGCGCGCCGCCGAGCCGGACAGATTGAGCATGACGAGGTATCCGTCGACCACGGAAGTGCGCACCGTGGCGGCACTGGACGTCGGACGCGGTGCCGTCGCCGCAGTGGCCAGGGTGCGCGGATCCGGGTGGCATTCGACTTGCAGAGGTGCCGCGCTGCCGTCGGAGAGCAGGATCTGGTCACCGGTGACGGTGATCGGGTTCGAAGAACCGGTCACGACGAACCCGGCACGCCCATCGACGTTGAGCCAGTCTCCGTTGGTGCTGACCGCCGGTCGCGGGTAGGTTGCCGCAGCGGTCCAGGTATCCCCGTCCTGCGAGGTCTCGATGCGGTAGCGCCGTCCGGCCGCAGCCTCCCACACGATTTTGACGCGGTCGAACCGCTGTGCCGAGCCAAGATCGACGGCGAGCCAGCTGTCGGCCCGCGGGCGATCGACCGTGGCGACCGCCCAGCGCGTGGTCGCATCGCCGTCGGTCGCGTACTTCGCTTCCTTGCCTGGCGACGCTGACGAGGCGAACGCGGTACCCGCGCGGGCGAGGTCGGTCCCGTCGGTGCCATCGCGCACTTCGAAGGACAACACCGAATAGCCGTACGTCGGATCCGGTAGCACGCCGAGCATCCGGACGTAGCGTGCCGTGACCGCGGGGAAAGCGACCTCGTCGGTCCGGCCGCCGCCGGGCGGGGGAGCGGCCGGGACGGTCACGGTCCCCTCCGCGGTGTGGTAAGTGCGTTCACCGTTCAGTCCCGGAATGCCAGGCATGTCGAGGTTGTAGACCGACACGACGCCCTCTCCGGAGGCCAAGCCGGTCGTCGCGTACACGGCGGCACCCGAGGGCAGCGTGGCGAAACCGGCGTAGCCGTTGTCGAACTTCAGCACCGCTGCGGTCGCGTCGAAACCGTCCCGCACCTTCGTCCAGGTCGCGGCGTTCCGCTTCAGCGTCTTGAGCGCCGTCGACGGCAAGAGCATCGGCGTCGCACCGCTTACGACGAACAGCCAGTCGTCGTGGTGGGGCTGCCAGGCGAACTTGACGAAGCCCGGCTTGCTCACCGCCGCCGTCCACGCGGAAGACGTTCGGTGCGCCATCAATCCAGGCTTCTCACCGAAATCGCTCACGCCTATCGCGTACGCGTCGAACTCGGCCTGGCTCACCGCCTGCACCGGGCCACTGTGACTCGCGCGCCACTCGTGGAGCAGGTAGCTGATCGCGATTTCCGCGCGGGCCTCTGGCTCGTACTTCGGTTCACCGGAGAACTTCGTGATGCGATCGGCCGGCGGGTACGCCTGGTAGGGCTCGAGCCGCTCGGCAAGCTGCACCTCGGCGCGTGCGGCGTAACGGTCGCCGAGGACTTGGGCGCGGAAGGCGAGCGGGAGGACGTCGCGGCCGTAAAGATGTTCGCGGTCCGCCACCATCGGCATCAACGGTTCGCCCGCGTCGCTGGCCATCAGCAGCATGGTGTGCCACAGCCGCTCGCCGTTCGGCTGTGCGGTGAGCACCTCCGGCAGCGGTTGCCCCGCGAGCAGGAAATGCATCGCGTTGCGCCCGGAGGTGCGCCACAGCTCCTCCTGATAGTGCGGGCCGAACGAACCGTGGTTCTCGACCAGGAACGTGTCGTACAGGTTCTCGGCGGTGTTGGCTGAGATCGGCACGCCGTCCACCACACGCGGGTTGGCAAGGTCTGCGACGGGCAGGCTCGTCTCGTTGCGGCTCCACCTACCAAACCACTGGCGCCACGCCACGGCTTGCGGGTCATCCGGTGCCCAAGCGATTCCCGGGGTCAGTGCCTGGGCGTAGACGCCCATCTCCTCTAACTTGGTGTCCCCGACGTGCCCACCGGACAATCCCAGTGGCGTCCAGCCGCCCGACAGCGGGTCGTCACCTGAGCCCAGCCCCGCCGTGTAGACCGCTTGGCCGATCGCGATCTGGTCTAGGTTCGCCCGTGTGGCATCGTCCAGAGTGCTCCACAGTAGACGGCCGGCGAGCTGGAAATAAGACTGGAACGTCGTGTCGAAGTACAGCCGGCGCCCCCACTCGGTGCCGCCGGTGATCACGTTCGATGCGGCGAAGTGGCGGATCGTGTCGACGGTGTGCCGATGCAGCACCTCCCGCTCGACCCCAGCGACCGTCGCGTCGTAGCCCTCCCTGGTCAGCAGGACGGCGTTGCCGAGAACCACGGCGAACGTGAAGTCCTTGGCAGGGTAGATTCCCGCGGCCCGGTCGAACTGTCGCTCGGCCCAGCGCGTGTGCCGCAGCAACACCCTCAGGTAAGTTGCCGCCACGTCGTCCGAGGCGCCCTGGCGCTGCGAAACGGTCGGCTGCGCGGCCACCGCCCGTGCCCAGGCCATCGGTGTCACCAATCCGGCGGCCACGAGCGCGAGTCCACCTGCGCCGGACGCCTGGAGAATCCGTCGGCGAGAATGCTCAATACTCAATGTTCTCCACCCCGTTGACAACGCTGTCAGCGACGATCACTCGATTCTGGTTCGATCCGGCGCGGAGAGGCAATGTCGCCGGGCAAACCTGTCCGTTTTCGGACAACCCCACCACCCGGGACGATCCGCGCGACCCGACGCGCTGTTGGCCTGTCGGTCAACACAACGAAGGTCCCGTCGATCGCGCTGGCCGGTGTTCTAGTCGCCACTCATTGGCATCCAGGGCGGTTTGCTGGGAGCCGGCAAGTGCGTAACGTTCGACAGTGGTCAGCGTTCCCATCGACACCGCCACCGGGCGAGAGGTGTCGTTGCGGTAGTGCGGCACCAGCATGTGGTCACCGGGAGGGCTCACCAGGCCGTGGTGTGCCGGGGGATGGGAAGGTGCGCTGGGGTTCATCGATGCCGTATGCCTTCTCCCTTGACCCACCGCCGCGTAAGGAGGTCATGAACGGCCATAGGGCGAGACCGGTTTTCCGACGGCAGGTTTGGGTCCGGGGCAGATGCGCTGGGTCATGACGGTGCTGGGGCACGTCCCGTGCGCCATCTTCCGCAAGCTCCCGTTCTGACGACGGTCTTCCCAGTGGGGCCGTCGAGGTCCGTTCCCGGCCGTTTTCGTCTGCGGCGTTCACGCCGCGGAAAGCCCTGGGCCACCAGAAGGTTTCGTGTGATCGTTCGCGTTCTGCGAGTGGCCTGACCGTCGGGTTGTGCGAAAATCGCGGGAATCGCCGCACTGGGGGCCAGATGTCAGCGAAACAGCCGAAACCCGGCTTCGAGATCAAACCCGACCACGTCATCGCATTCGGGCGTGGCATCGTCACGCTGATCCTGCCGTGGCTGGCCGCGAGTTTCGTGTTCAAGCCCAGGATCAGCACGCTGCCGAAGGACCGGCTGCTGGACCGGCTCGCATTCTGGCGATCGGCGGCCGGGCTGCTGGTGGTGGTGACGACGAGCATGGCGTGGCGGGAACCGTTCGACGTGGCCGGTGAAACCTTCAGCAAGGCCTTCATGACCGCGTGGTACGCGGCGCTGGCGCTGCCGCTGTCGTTCCTCGTAATGCTCGGCGCGACCCGCTCGGGCTACCGCGCCGAGCTATTGCGCGGCGGCCTACGACTGTTGGGAGGGGTCGCGCTCGGCGCGGGTGCCATCGCGCTGCCCATCGCTCCGTTCGCCTTGCTCGACGGTGCGGAGGTCCACATCGACACGGGCGGCAAGTTGCTGGTCGCCATCCTCGTGGCGCTGTTCATAGTCTGCTGGTACGCGTCGTTCTGGGTATGCACGATCTACTGGGCCGCACGCACCAGCTTCTGGACCAGCGAAATCCACCCGCTGCTCGCACCGGTCGCCTCGTCATTCCTGGTGCTGCTGATCATCGGTGTCGAGATCGTCAAGTCCGACACCAAGAGCCTGCCCGTGCCGCTGTGGCTCACGCTGAACATCTGCGGCGTGCTCTCGACGCTGGCCCTGGCCGTCGTCGAGTACCGGCACGCAAGGGCCAACGGGTTCCGCTTCCGCTACGGCCCACTCCCGGTGGCCGCACCTGTACCACGCCATAACTTGTCCTCGGTCGGTGACTAGGGGTTTCGTTGGCCTTGGTGATCAAGAAATGATCGCCGATCATGGTGTTTCGACTCGTGTACTTGGCGTCCGTGACGGTGTTCGGCTGGTTGGGTCTGCTGGCCGGCGACGGCACTGGACGCGGAAGCCACCACGGCCGCAGTCGAGGCCGCCGTGCAAACGCTATCCCCCAGTGTCTGCTGCACGCTCAATCTTCCCGTGGTAAAGACGAAATCTGCCACTGCAGGGCAAATCGCAGCACTGGTGGAGCTGTACGCGCCTGAGCGAAGCGCGCTCCAGGGGGCAATCGCATCGGTCCGCGCGACCATTGGACGGGCTGCCAGCTGTGCTTCCTACCTGATTCGCGAGCGCAGCCCGGTCTCCTACGACCGGGACTGGAGCGGCGGCACCGAATCTCCTGGCATCAAAGGAAATCCGACGTCTCGACCCGCGGCCAGCTGTTCATCGGGGGGAGCCTGGGTCACCCCCGCTGCCGCACGACGCCGTTGGGGGCTTCAAGACTCCGGCCTCGGTCGTGGGCTGGGGCTGGGGGACGAGGGCTTGGCCTCGTTCACCGAGACCAAGCCCTCGTCCCTGGATAAGGTCAGGAGGCCGAGGCCCAGCCCTCACCGGAGACCGCGACCCGTTCCATAACCCGGCGGCGCGGGTGGTAGTCGTTCACCGCGTAGTGCTGCACCGCCCAGTTGTCCCAGATCGCGATCGATCCGGTGGCCCAGCGGAACCGGACCTGGTACTCCGGCCAGCGGGCCTGGAACCGAAGGT
This sequence comes from Saccharopolyspora sp. NPDC045839, assembly GCF_056431645.1. Taxonomy (NCBI): domain Bacteria; kingdom Bacillati; phylum Actinomycetota; class Actinomycetes; order Pseudonocardiales; family Pseudonocardiaceae; genus Saccharopolyspora; species Saccharopolyspora sp. NPDC045839. The sequence continues at coordinate 144,404 of NZ_JBWKKH010000020.1, read as the reverse complement.
AGGTGAGCAGCTCCTGCGACTCCTTTTCGGAGAGACCACGCACGCGGATCGTGAACACGTCGTTGACGTAGATCAGCTTGCGGCCGGACTCCGGGTGCACTTTGACGATCGGGTGCACGGCTGTGGGCATGCGCTCGCAGAACCCGGCGATCTGCTCCTCGGTCATGTGCCGACCCCAGGTGGTGATCCAGTCGTGCTCCGCTTCAAGACCCTCGACGTAGTCCTTCACATCGTCGGGGAGGTTGTCGTACACCCTCGTCGACATACCGGTAGCCGGTCGCGCGGCCAACACCGTGATCGCGGGCCAGTGTGGTGATGTCGGTGTGGTCGCGGAACCACCGCAGGACCAGCCCAGCCTGCCAGAACGTGGTCAACGCCCGGCGCCCCTTGCGGGTCCGTTTCCGGCGGCGTTCACCGGCCAGCAGCCCGCTGAGGAACAGCACCAGTGCACGGGGAACATCAAGTCTGGCAGAATACGTGACCACGTGGGGCCTTCCCTGGTCGAAGATCGTTTCTTGGTCGAAAGTTCTTCTACCAGGGACTCCACGCCCCACACTCACCCAGGCCACCCCCCGGCGGTCCACACGCCGATCACACGAAACACCGGCAAACAGCCCCACACAGTTCTTACCGAGATCACCTCAGTTCGAGGTCGGTTCTCCCGGCGAGCGTCCAGGATGCGTTGGTGTCGCGGGTGATGGCGTTGCGCGATTTCAGTGTGAGCGGGCAAGATTTTCGTCACTCCAGTGCTGGTTCCAACTCGGCCGCTGGGGCACAGTTCTGATCTGTTCGGGTGAGATCGCCGTGCGAGTGTGGTTTTAGTGGAAATACCGTATCGCTCCTTGAATCGATTCGGTAGCGTGCAGCGAGACTGACGGTTGCGTGCGGGGGGATCGATCGGCGGTTCGCCCCTTCGCAAGTGCTGAGGGAATCTGGTGGGTGCATTGCGTTTCTCTGGGGGACGGTCGGTAGGCCGCAAGCGCGACAAGTGGCCGCTGTGGTGGCTACGTCGAACAACAGCCGCATTCGTCGCTCTGTGTGTTGTGGGGTCTGGCAGCGTCGTTATCCCTGGTGCTGCGCCGACGGCGGCTGCGGATGACGGTGACGGACGACGTTTGGTGACCAGCACGTGGAACATGCAGGGGCAGCGAGATGGGATCGGCGGTTCGCCTCAGTCCCGATGGGCTGACGACATCCCGAACGTTCTCGGCAATGACGTGGACGTGCTGGCACTGCAGGAGGCGGGATCGGAAGAGCCCGCTGGTGCGAGATACACCAACCGTCGGTTCGGTGAGGATGGTCGTGGGATTGCCGAATTCGAGTATGAGATCGCTGGAAGGACCTACTACCTCTACTGGATGGACGTTGGTCAGCAGCGCAACAGCATGGCGATAGTCAGCCGGGTGAGAGTGGACGATGCGGTCCAGTTGGCGGTCCACAGTGACGTCAACTCGCGACCGATCATGGGCGTGCTTATTGGAACAACCTGGTTCTTCAATGCTCATGGCTACGCGGGCACATATCCTGGGTTTCAAGATGCCGGTGCCGATGTCGGGAGCATCGTCGACAGGGCGCGATCCTATGCTGCCAGTCGCATGCCCACTTCGCATTGGCGGGTGTTGGGCGACTTTAACATTGAGCCCACCAATGTTCCGCTCTCGCTTCAGCGATATATTGTCAGGACTGGAGAGCCCACTCATATCGGAAGAAGTGTGGACCGTGAGCTGGACTTCACCTTCTACAGCGATGCGACCCTCTGGAACTTCTTCTTCGGCCGCGGCAGGGCTATTTCTGATCATATCTCGATTCTGATAGTAATGTCGCTCTTGTGTGGTCGATCGGGCGAGGCTGCTGCGTCGAGCTCGGAAGGATGCGGAGGACTGACCCCCGGCTACAGCTACCGGCTCTTCTCGATCGGGAAAGACGGGTCGGAGCGGCAATTGGTGAGGACGGACAACAACACCGATGTTCCCCATTTTGCCCCGAGTCAAGGTGATTGGCCCGAGGAGTCGTTCCAAGTAGTGCTCGGGAAGAACTCGGGCACCTTCAAGCTCAAGATGGAGAAGGGCTGCCTCTATCGTGCGGGGCGCGTGTTGGTGGGCTTCGGTTCCTGCGACGTTGACGACAAGAGTTCAGACTGGTCGTTCAGCGACGGACACATTCTCGACCCCTACTCCAACGAGGCTGTGAGTCTCGGGCCCGCTCATGACGACGAGGTGTTTCTCGACACCGTCCGGATGAAGCCCGGGGCGCATCCGTGGCGGTTCGAGAAGGTCGGGGACGGTCAGAACGAGCTGGAGATCCGGGCGATGCCGCTGGGCGATTCGATCACCGCCGGCCGGGAGAGTTCGGACAACAACGGCTATCGCGATGAGCTCAACGACGAGCTGAAGACCAGGTTCGGTCCGGATCAGGTGGACTTCGTCGGCTCGTCGCGGGCGGGGACGATGCCGGACCCGGACAACGAGGGCCATCCGGGCTGGCGCATTGACGAGATCGCGTCGATCGCCGACTGCACTGTTCCCCAGTACCAGCCGAACGTGATCACGCTGCATGCCGGGACCAACGATTTCGACCAGGAGTACAAGCTTTCCTCGGCTCCGCAGCGCATGAAGGACCTGATCGAGCAGGCGTTGGAGGATTCTCCGAAGGCCGCGGTGGTGGTCGCGAAGGTCATCCCGACCGCGAAGGCGGGCATGCAGCCGCGCATCGACGCCTTCAACGCGGAGCTACCGGGGATCGTGGCCGACTTCCAGAAGCGGGGCAAACATGTCCTGCTGGTGGACACCGATGACGTCGAGGTCGACGATGGCCTGCAGACCGACTCGCACCCCAACGACCACGGTTACGCCAAGCTCGGAGGGGACTTCTACGACGGTGTTGTGGAGGCCGCTGACCGGGGATGGATCGAGAAGCCCAACCCGAACCGGGAGCCGACCAAGTGCGAATCGCCTGACCCGGGTGACGGTGACGACGGCATCGGTCCGGGCTGGCGTGCGTTGGGCGTGGTGGCTCCGGGTATGGATCATCCGGATGGGCGTACCGATCTCGCGGACTTCGACGGTGATGGCCGGGACGACTACGTGCGGATCAACGAGGCGTCGCAGACGTTGCGCATCGCGTTGAACCGCCCGGGCGACGCGCCCGGCAACCCGCGTTGGGTGGAGGTGGAGACCGATCCCCCGGACGCTTTCGACCAGGCGTGGCATCCGGGCTGGGACGTGCACTTCGCTGACCTGGACGGGGATCGGGACGACGATTTCGTCCAGACCCCGCCCGGCGGGTCCAGCGAGGAGGCTTCGATCGCTCTCAACATGGGTGTGCACGATGGGAAGATCACGTGGTTCGGCCCCGGTGGGGTCGACCTGGCACTCGACGACGTTCCGCCGGAGGCCATCCGGTTCGCGGACGTCAACGGCGATGGCCGCGATGACTACCTGCGGGTCGGCGAGGACGGGTCCGTGCACGCCTACTACAACCTCTTGACCGACGACGGCCGGCGCTGGGAGGAACACCGGAACTGGGCGCCCGGCGTTCCCTACGGATCCCGGGAGAAGCTGCGGCTGGCCGACGTCAACGGTGACCGCAAGGCCGATTACCTCATGGTCGGCCCCAAGGGGGCCGTGCACGCCTACATCAACAACGGCGGACGGGGCGAGGGCGGCTTCACCGAACACCGGTACTTCGCCAACGAGACCGGGTATTCCGGCGACGAATCGACCTTCCGCGACATCAGCGGCGACGGCAAGTCCGACTACGTCGTCGTCTACGACGGCGGATCCGTCCGCTGCTGGCTCAACCGGGGTGGAAACGTCTAGGGCTTCGTCCTGTGATCGATCCCCGGGACGGTGCGCGGGTGGGTTCGCCTGCCCGCGCACGGGGCCGATTGTCCTTGGCAGCCCTCGTCTATCCGATCTCCGCGGTCGTTGCTGTGGTCGAGCACGGTGAGCGTTGTTGATCTCTGGGAGTGAGGCTTTGGGAGGATTTTGGGAGGATGGATGTGCGTTGAACTGCACTTAACCGTATGTAGGTAGCGGGAACGGTGCGGTCGCAACCTGCTGATTCTCGATTTTCGCAGGTCAGGGTGCTGTAGCTGTCTACCTTGACACGGTAGTTCTCTTGATCGCTGTTTCTGATGGTCAACACGGGCTCGCCAGTAGCCGTGTGGCGTCAGCACTATCAGGTGTATGGGTCGGTCGGTCCGGCCGAGGAGTTGATCTCCATCGGGCGGTGTTCAGGTGATCAGTTTTGACGCTGGCGGTGGGAGGAAAGTGGGAGGATTGTGTTGGCTTTGGCCGCGTCGTACCGCGCCGAACGGCAGTGAGATGCACCGGTTTATCCTGCAGGTTCTGGGTTTTCTCTGATAACTGTCTCTTGTGGACATTTCTGGGGGTCAAGGGGTCGCAGGTTCAAATCCTGTCAGCCCGACTGCGGGAGAGCCCGCTGACATGGCACATAAGTGCAGGTCAGCGAGCTTTTTCGTACCCCGATGTGGATCTTGGGTGATCGTCCCGAAGGGTTGCACTTGCCGAAAACCGCGTCCGTGCAGGTCACGCTGCGCAGTGGTACTCGTGGAGGATGCCACCCAGTCGATCGCGTCGACGTATGTTGAGGGGCTCGATCTGCTCTGGATCCGTGATCGGCGTTGGCAAGGGATGTAACGGGCGGGCGTTCGCGATGCCTTGGTGGGGCCGGTGGGAGTTGTAGAACTGTTCGAACTCGCGCAAGGCCTGGAGCAAATGCCGCTGGTTCCAGATCAAGGTGCGGTCTAGCAATTCGCGTCGGCAGGTCTGTACCCATCTTTCCATGATTGAGTTCATTCTCGGCATTTGGACGCCGCTGAGCACGACCTCGATCCCGCTTTCCGACAGGACCGTATCGAACAGGGCGGGGAATTTGCCGTCGCGGTCGCGGATCAGGAACCGTGCCCGGCAGCCGGTGTCCTCGAGGTCCATGGCGAGATTCTTTGCGGCTTGGGCGACCCACGCGGCGGTCGGGTGCGCGGTGGCGCCCAGGATCCGGATTCGGCGACTGCCGTGCTCGATGACCGTGAGCACGTACATCCTTGCCCCGGACAGGGTGGCCGTCTCGAAGAAGTCGCATGCCAGCAAGGCATCGGCCTGAGAACGCAGGAAGTCGCCCCACGTGTTGGAGTTTCGTTCGGGTGCCGGGTCGATCCCGGCTGCCTGCAAGATCTCCCAGACGGTGGACGCGGCCACTTTCACTCCCAGGACGAGCAGTTCGCCGTGCAGTCGCCGGTATCCCCAGCTGGGGTTTTCCTTTGCCAGGCGCAGCACCAAAGCCCGCACGGAGCGGACAGTGCGTGGCCGGCCAGGCCGCTTCGGCTTGGAAACGGTCGCATGGCGGCGTGCGATCAAGTTGCGGTGCCAGCGCAGTACCGTGTCCGGGCAAACTAGCAAACGCAACCTGGGCAGTAGATTCCGTGGAAGCCGGTGCAGTAGCGCCGCGAGGAACGCTCGATCGTTTGGCTCGAAACGCGCCCTTTTCTTACCGAGTTGGCGCTCCAGCACCGTGATCTGATGGCGCAAGGCGAGGATCTCGACGTCTTTGTCCCGGTCGCTCATCGGCAGCAGGCGCAGCATGGCGAACGCGTTGGTCACGCCCAGGTAGGCCAGTCGCAGCCGCACAGTCGATCATCATGCCGTGGCGTTCGACGGAGCGAGAGGGCTCACTTGACCGACTGCGGTCGATCCACCCGTTTGCCATACCCGTCCCGGCTCAGCTGGGCGGATGAGGTTATCGGCAAGGGCAGCGACTTCAAGGTCGACGTCTGGCTGCCGCAGCCACCGGAGAAGACCACATTCTTCGCTGAGCACTCGTTGGCTTGGGATCAAGTTCGACTTGATGCGAAAGAGTGGATACGAACCCGTCGGGCCTCAGCATCGAGCGCCGAACCAGCGCTTATTGGCAGCGGACAACTTTCCTGGCGGCGCGGGTAAGTGCAACGTACAGCACGCGATCTTCAAAGTGGTCCTGCTTCAGCCCCGCGGCAAGCCTGGCGACCTCAGGGGCTGCGAGTCGCAGGCCGACGACCGGCCATTCGCGCCCCTTTGCTTGGTGAACCGTCATTCCGGCAAGCATATGTGGCTGGCGCATACGGCGAGCCAGTGCGAGCAGGCGGTCTAGCTGGATCGCCTCTCCTGCCTCTGGCATGCGACGAAGCCGACGAGGGCTTCCGAGCCGTCGAAGCACCGCTCTCAGTTCTGTGATCGCTTCTGTAGCCGCCTGCTGAGTTCCCGGTCGGAGTGTTTCAAGAACAGCTCCAAGGAGTGCACCGTCACCTCGGACTTTGTCAGGATCAAGCCCAAGCATTGTTGTCGCTTCGTTGACATAGATTGCCGAGTGTCCAAAATGGCCCTGAACAAGTCGGTCCAGCAGAAGCGTGATCGCAGCATCAGTCTGGTTGTCCAAACGTCCGAAAGATAAGGGCAAGATGCAGTCGGGGCCGGTCCAGAGGTTGTTCCATCTGTGCGCGAGGACCACGTCGCATTCGGTCGTGTCGACGGTCACGTCGAGTTCGATCGGCCGTTCGGCTCGCGCCGCCCCGGCGATGCTGACCATGCCGGGAGTCTTGAAGCGGAAAGACGTCGTTACGGGGAATGACGTGAACCCCTTATGTTCCACAAGCTGGGGTACAAGCTCGGGACGTGCACCGCGAAAGTCGTACAGGGCCTGCCAGGGGTCGCCGATCACTGTAACGCTAATGCCTGCAGCTGCCGCCAAACGGACGAGGTCCAGGTCGAGTTCGTTGGCATCGAAGACCTCGTCGACGATGATGGCTTTGGTGGTGGCTGCCAGGTAGTTCGCCACCTCAACGCGGGTTTCAGCCTGCCGGAAGACCGCGGCGATGATCTGCCGGACTTCGGTGTGGGTGCACCGTCCGGCCGCAAGGTGCTCTTCGAAGGGCTTCTTCGCACCGATGTTGTATTCGGATCTTGTAACCTTGACGCCAGCCGATCGCACGGTAGTTCCCCGCAGAACAGCGATGCGACGGTAGCCCATGTCCTGCGACATCCACCGTGCGCCGTTTTGTCCTCTCCAAGGTGTCCAGCACTGTGAGTTCAGTGTGGTCGCCGATCCATGAAATGATCTTCCGGCGCAGGAGAAACTGCAGGATTTCACAGTGCAGTGTGTCCAGCGTGAGGGCTTGATGGGGCCAGACGAGCGCCCTGCCACCCCATCGGCGACGGATTCGAGCAGCGAGTTCGCCACGTGCCGATCTGGTGAAGCTGAGCGCCAGGATTCTCCGGAGATCGGTTGGGGTGTCATAGCGGATTACGCCGAATCGTTCAGCGGCGACCGTGGTTTTCCCTGACCCTGGTGCGGCCACAATGAACGCGCGGTTCGCCGTGGCCGTTGCAGCTGTACGCTGGTCAGAGGTCAGTGACGATTGGATCGGCATCGTCGTCCTCGACGGCGGTGTAGAGGAAGTCGAACATTCTTGCCACGTGCTCCGGCACCGTGGTGTGTTCGCCGGCCTCGTCGCGACGCATAAGTTCGTCTGCGAAGGCGAGTGCGAAGTCGGCCTTGCGCTTCTTGGCGGTGGTAGTGAAAAGGGTGTCGATCGTATCTGGGTTAAGCGGGTCGGGCGGCGTGACGCCGATCTGTAACATCGCAGGTCAATGAGGTGTGTTGATCTACGCGCACGTTCGGGTGGGGGTTGTTTTGACGCTGGCGGTGGGAGCAAAATGGGAGGACCGAGATTGGTTGAACTGCGTTTTACTGCACTGAACGACGGTGTTCTGCACCGGTTTGTCCTGGGGTTTCTCGGTTTTCGCAGGTGAGTGTCCTCATTGGACCTGACTGGGGGTCAAGGGGTCGTGGTCGTGATGCGGACCTGTCTCGAACTCGTGAAGTAGAGTTCCGCCTCAGGTTTGCAAGATGGAGCTGGACGCTGTCTGTTGGAGCGTCCGACTCAATGGGTCGATTCAATCGATATCTTCAGTTCTGATTGAATTTATTCTGGTGTGCTCATTCTTAGTTGCTAGGCCAGTGGGTGGGGTTCGCCGGTGAGTGCGGTGAGTGCGGTGGCGATTTCTTGGGTGCTGGCGCGGATGTAGGTGGTTGTTGTGCCTGTGTCTCCGCTGGGGTTGTCGGTGTGGCCTGCGTAGGCGTGGGCGATGGCGTAGCCGAAGTTTCGTTCGACCCAGGTGAGTGTGGTGTGCCGGAGCCAGTGGGTGGAGATCTGTTGGGTGGCGGCCCAGGGGAGGTGTGCCGATGCGGTTCCAGAGGTGGTCGTAGCGGCGGGTGGTGATCGGCTTGCCGTTGGTGTAGCGCAGCAGCTGGCCAGTGCGAGGTGCGCCGCGTTGTTCGGCGTGGTGCTGGAGGTGGGTCATGAGGGTGGGGGAGACGGGTTGCCAGCGGACGGTTTCGCCTTTTTCTCGGAGGAAGATCAGGCATTGGGTGGGGTCGAGGTCTTGGGGGCGTAGGCCGAGTGCGCCGCCGCGGCGGCAGGCGGTTTCGGTGTGCAGGCGCAGGATGAGGGTGTCGAGTGCGGGGTCGTTTCCGGTGGTGGCCGCGATGTGGTTGATCTCGGCCAGGTGGGTGTCGTCGACTGCTCGGCGGGTGGAGGGGAGTCGGCGGGGTTTGGCGACTTTGCTGGCGGGTTTGTCGGATGGGGTGATGAGTTTGTCGTCTTCGGCGTGTCGGTAGAGGCAGCGGAGTGCGGCGATGAGGTGTTCGCCGGCGCTGCATCCGCCGCGGGCGTTGCGTCTGGCGACGACGTGGGTCTTGATGTGTTCGATGAGTTGCTTGATCTCTGACGGGGTGGGTTCGTCGAGTCGTCGGTGGCCCCAGTGTTCTTCGATGCGGTTCCAGTAGGAGTTGTAGACGCGGCGGGTGCCGTCGGTGACTGCTGCGGCGACGATCGGGATGTAGTCGGCGAACGTGGGCACCTGAGGCCGGTCCGCGGGTGTGGCGAGAAGATCCTGGGCTGAGAGTCCCAGGCGGTCCAGGAGCAGGCGTGCGGCGTCCAGATCGGCTTGAGACGTGTGCGCGGGCTGAGGTCGGTGAGTTGTCATGCGGAATCACCGTCCAGGCGCCTGGCGTGGCAGTCGGCGATCATGTCGTCCAGCACAGTGGGCGGATGCACGACGAGGACGCCGTGTACGGGGTCGGCGGCCAGCAGGACCCGGTCTCCGGGCAGCAGACCGCAGCAGTGGCGGACCGGCGCGGGAATCCGGAGGTGTCCCTGCTTGGTGATGCTGAACACGCCATGGGGATCGGTGCGGATGATCAGGAGGCTGTGCGTCTCGCGAAGGGCCAACCGGGTTCCGGGTGTCCAGCCGAGCGCGCTCAGGACTGCTCCGTCGGCGACCCGGCCCCTGGCATCGACAGCCGCCAATCCGTACACCAGGCCACGCTCGCGCGGTGCCGGGACGGAAGGAAGGGGAAGCGTTCGACGAGTGCCAGTGACCCGGGGCGTCCTACGGCCGACGAGCCGTCCTGCCGCGCATGGGCTGTAGAGGGAACTACCGGCTTGATCACAGAGCCGGTCACATCGACCACCCCCACCGAATGCAGTGGGGTAGCCATGGGAACGCTGATTCAGCGTGTTGGAGTGCCTTCAAACACTGGCACGTCAGATGTAACAGGTACGCCACATTTTTGTGTCCGAGGGGGACTTGAACCCCTGCCAGTGGGAGGAATCCCCGAACCGGGGATTCGTCTCCATAGCGGCGATGCTAGCCCTCGGGTTGCCGTCGCTACCGCGGCACGCAGGCAGCAGTTTGCACCCAGATCCGCACCCAGTTGGGGGCGCGCGGAGCTAGTCGCGGAAGTTGATGTTCGTCGGGCCGTCCTTGTCTTCGTCTGTGTTCGCGGTTGTTGCTGGCGAGTGCTATCTGACGACCGTGGGTTGACCTGAGGGCAGGTATTGGCCAGTGCTGAATCAGTCGGGGGCGTTGGTGCTGGCGGGATGTTCGGCTGTGTCACGTCCTAGTACTCCAGCCGTAGATCGTGATTTCTGATCGGAGCCGGTCCCGGGCCTCGGCACGCGTGAGGGTGCCCGGTTTCGGGGCGGTTGCGTTAGCGCAGTGAGTGACGCTGGTAGCGCGACTCCGGTGGCCCGAAGGTCAGCCCGTTCTCGTCGAGGGCGTTGAAGATGGTCAGTTGGCTGTGGAGGAAGCAGAAGCTGACGGCGACTGTTCCCTGGGCCATGTCGCTCCCGGTCCATTCGAGGAGCTCGACGTCCTGAAGGACCTGGCCCTGCAGGGCATGCAGCTCGGGGCGCATGTCGTGGCACCACTGGAGATCGAAGTCGGGCCATCGGACCGGCTGGTGGGGGTCGACCGTGTTCCAGGTGATCGAGAGGTCGTCGAACTTTGCGTGGTTGATCTCAACCTGTTCTCCGGCGAAGTCGAGCAGGACTGGGCAGTCGGGGAACCACTCGCTGTCCTGAACGTCCCAGACCAGCCAGGCATGGGTCAACGGGCGGCCGATGAGCGCACGCAGCTGCTGACCGTGGCCTGCCACGACCGCGGAGCAACCGTTGAGCCATTGAGGCCGGTAGCTTTCGATCCCGAAGTTGAACACGCCAGGGTCCTCTCAGAATCAGACATCACGCGACTTTGTCGAGGCTCTGGGGTTGGTCCGGGAACCGGTGAGGCCACCGTTGATCATCGGTGTGTGAAGACAGAAGATCAAACGGTTGCCGCAGGTCACAGCATAGATCCTGCCAGGTGGCAGGACAGGTTCGAGGTCCTGATGGGCCGCATCGCGGGGGGTTCGCCCGGGTGGAACCGCGGCGCCGGGCGAGGGCGATGGTGCTCGGTCTGCTGTCGGACCTGCCACGCAAGAATTGCTGGACGCTCGCCGAGTACGCCAGGGACGCAACCCCGGACGGCCTGCAGCACTTGCTGTCCAGGGCCAGATGGGACGCCGACGCGGTCCGCGACGACATCCGCAGCTTCGTCGTCGAGCAGCTGCACGACCGCGACGTGGTGTTGGTCGTCGATGAGACCGGCGACCTGAAGAAGGGCACCGCCACGGTGGGCGTGCAGCGTCAGTACACCGGCACCGCCGGACGCGTCGAGAACAGTCAGGTGGCCGTTTATCTCGCCTACTCAACCCCGCGGGGCACGCGGCGATCGACCGGGAACTGTACGTTCCGTGCTCCTGGACCCAGGACACGGCCCGCTGCCGTGCGGCCGGGATCCCTGACACCGTCGGCTTTGCCACGAAGCCCACGCTTGCTGCCCGCATGATCGGCCGTGCGTTGGACGCCGACGTCCCCGCGTCCTGGGTAGCCGGTGACGAGGTCTACGGAGGCAACCCGCATCTACGGACCACGCTGGAGGGACGGCAGATCGGCTATGTCCTCGCCGTCGCCTGCGACCATCAGATCACCACCCGCGCGGGCAAGTTCCGCGCCGACGTCCTGGTCAAGAAGCTGCCGAAGCGGGCCTGGCAGAAGCTCTCCGCCGGCGCCGGAGCCAAAGGGCACCGCTTCTACGACTGGGCCCTGGCCGACATCGCCGCCGACCAGCCCGGCCATCGCCACCTGCTCGTCCGCCGCGACCGGCGCACCGGCGAACTCGCCTTCTACCGCTGCTACTGGGCAGCCCGAGTACCGCTGTCCACTCTCGTGAAAGTGGCGGGACGCAGGTGGACGGTCGAGGAGACCTTCCAGTCCGGCAAGGGCCTGGCCGGACTCGACGAACACCAGGCCAGGCGCTGGACATCCTGGCACCGCTGGGTCACCCTCGCGACGCTCGCCCACGCCTTCCTCGCCGCCGCAACCGCCGATGAACGTGCACAGGAACAGGCTCCGGACGACCTGATCCCGCTGACCTGCAACGAGATCCAGCACCTGTTCACCACACTCGTCGCCCAGACCGTCCACGCAGTCATGCACAGGCTCCGTTGGTCCGCGTGGCGACGACGCCACCAGGCCCGGGCCCGTGCCTGCCACTACCAGCGGCGGACCGCCCCACAACCATGAAGATCACGATCTACGGCTGGAGTACTAGTCGTCGGGATGCGGGTATGGAGCGGGTGGAATGTGGCCCGGTGGCCGAGTCGGTCCAGCTCCTACGCAATTGCCTGGAAAGCGTGCGGTTCGACCTTGACCAGATCGTCGACCGTGTCGAACCGATGGCGCGTCGCGAGGCCGTTCGCGAGCTCCACCTGCTTTGGGGATCCCCTTCCCGCTCGCCACAACGGCAGCATGTAGCTCAGGGATAGCGCCCACGGATATCCGGAACGGTAAGGCTGGGGACTGGTGTCCATAATGTCCGCGGTTTCTGTCAGCGTGCGCAGTCGATCAGGCAAGCGCGGGACGAAACAGAGGGATGCGCGGATATTCAGCGGTTGTTGCTCAATGTGCGTGGCAGCGTGCCGCAGCCGTTGCCGCAGGTCTGTAGTCCGGCGGCGGTCGCCCAGGTTGCGGCCTGCGGCGACGGCCGCGAGCCGCGCGGGCAGGTTGTCGCCCGCAACGAGCGCGACACCGTTGGTGCCTCGACGTACTCCGGCCCCACTTGCCTCCCGCGCCAGGGGCGAATTGCCGGTGGGTAGGCATTAGCGGTCGAAGCTAATCTCCGGACGATCGTCGGATTGATCGGTCGACCCGAGGATGTCTGGCGCGTCTGGCGGCAGTTGGTCAAGGACGTATAGCTGCATGTAGCGGGCTAGCCACTGCGCATGCTCTTGATGGAGCACCATGGTTTTGGACGTGAAGGGATGAAAGGTTCCTGTGAAGGTCGGCTCTAAGATCCCGTCGTCTCGTAGCTGGCAGGTGGTCACCCGTGGCAGAGTTTCGGGCGGTAGCGGCACGGTGGACCAGGGATTGATGAAGAGGTGAAGTCCTTCATCGAAGGTCTCCCTCTCGTCCTCTGGGCGATCCCCCACCACGTAGGCGAAGTGCACGGGGGCCGAGGAGGCAGGGTCACAGTTGTAACAGGTTCCGAAGCGCATGAGTGCCGTGTCTGACTCGCCGAGTCCTTGTTCTATGCCAATGCGGTTGAATTTCGAGATGGTGTGGGTGTTGCTGAACAGCACGCCAGCGAGGTTGGCTGCCTCGGGCTGCCGGAACAGGCCACTGGGAATGGTCTTGCCAGCCGAGTGATGTCCGGAGACGTTCTCGGTGGAGATGGTGAGTCGTCCAGTTTCGTCATAGTGGGCGACGTTGCGAAGGCCGTAGAGGTAAACGGCGAGCAGGCCCACTGGGTGGATCTGAGCATGGGGGCCGTGGAACGCTCCGACCGCGATCACGAACGGCATGCCATCTACATGGGGTTTGTCCCAGTAGGCGCGCCCGTGGGCGTCCCGGTGCAGAAGCTTGCGTCTCAAGGCTTTGCCGATTTGGAAGACAAACTCCGCATCCGCGGCTTCTAGGTCGTCGGGCACCAGGCTGTAGGGAGGTCCCGGGTCAAGCGGGGTGTCCTGGGCCGGATTGGTGGTAGTCACTTCGATCGCGACCGGCCGCACGCCAGGAACGACAAAGTCGGGTGCAGGCTGGGTGCGGTCGAGCTCCAGGCTCTGTCCTTCGAAGTAGGCGAACAGCGCCAACTCGAAGAGCCGGGCGGAAAACCCGCCGGTCTGAAACTCCCGAACGAAGTTGCCGTCAACGTCGCGCATCTTGGCAAACACTGCATTGGCCATTGCGCGGGCAGGGGCGTGGCCAGGATCTTTCGCCATGACTTCAAACAGTGGATTCAGCTTTTCCGCCGGCACGACCGGACTGAACAGATCACGTGGTGTGCGAGGCACGGTGGTTCTCCGATCGATGTGCCGCGGCGAGGGAAGTGCACGCGGATCTCATCGAGAGAATGGTTCGTCAGCCCCGCAACGTTACAGACGAAGTTTTCACGAGACTCGGCCATCCGCCCGTGGCCGGCCCACGCGGTCTTCGCCAGTCTGACCGGAACTCTCATGAACCCAACGGCTGGGCAGGCGACACGGAGCCTACCCCAGCCCTTCATGCGCGTTGGGGATGTAGCACGCGCTCCGGTCGAGGGGCAGGAAGCGGAGCAGGTCGATCAAGGACCCAACGTTCCGGATTGCACCGCACCTGATCAAAGCGGAGCTGCGGGGGAGAGCAGCCCGTTCGAACTTGCCTGGTCCGGGACCTCGACGGTGGAGACGGTCGGGCTGGGTGCAACGGCGAGCAGTCGCAGCGGGCGGGCTGGCTCGGGGCTACTGTCGCGGATCCGCCGCCAGGACAGCGACAGCACCGCTGCTACTGAAGCATCTCCGCGGGTCAGTGTCGGCAGCCTTTCTGTTCCAGGTCTTCGACGAGTTCGTTGACCGGTAGAGCGAAGTCGTCGAGGACGCTGAGGGCCGCATGCTCGTTTCTGGATTGGTCCACGGTGGACCGCAGCTGGCGCAGCTCTCCCTCGGCGCTGTCGTTTCCGTGCCTCGCAGCTGCCCCACCCAAGCCCGCAGCTCGGCGATCGTGGCATGTGCCGCGGCCAGCTGGTGTTGAAGCGCAGAAACCTCCGCTCCCTGATTCCTGCCGAACAAAACGACCCTGGTCCCTTCGTCTGACGCACCTGAGCCTGTGCGCTGGGCATCAGCGTGCTCAGGCCTCATCCATGGATATCGACGAAGGCACCTGGCGTTACAAGCAATTGCGGCAATGCCCCGGCATTCACCGGACTGGCCTAGCGCCCGCTTCTACCTCGATGGGCCTGCTGGCCAGGTCTTCTTTGTCAAGGAGATCACGATCACCTGGTATGTCGGATTTTTCTGCTTGGCGATCTGGTGTCCGCTGGCTATGTTCTTGGTGTGTTCCCTGGGGTTCTCCGTCCTGGTTGAGTCGCGCGGCTTGCTGCCGTGCGTCGACGTCGTCCTGAGCGTTCGCCGGGCCGGGGTTGCCGCTTGAACCGCTCCGCTGCCGTGGGTTGATCTTTTCGCGTGCGCGGCTCGGTTCCCCTTCTTTGCCGGACCACTGTCTGAAGCTCATCGTTGGGGTTTTCCGTGTTGCGCTACTTGCAGCGGCGCGCCGTGCTGTGCGCCTATCGCGTTGTTTCGGTGTTGTTGGTGCTGGCTGTGACCGCCGGCCTGTTGACCGTGCCGCCGCAGTTGGCGTTCGCCGCTGGCGGTGAGATCCCTGAGCAACAGCAGGGGAGTGCGGCTGGGCTGCCGCATTCGGTCCCCGCGGAGGCCACCAGTCCTGGAGGTGATTCCGGCGGTGTGCCGCACAATGCGCCGCCGGCCACGGGGTTGGCGCCGGACACGAGGCATCCTGCGCCGGGCCTGCCGCAGCAGGAAGTGGAGCGGACCGAGGTCGAGGTCGGCGTCGCGCCGCCGGCTGAGCCCGAGGGTTTCGACCCCGTGACCAGTCGTGAGTTGGTGGAGCGGCGGAGCAGCCATCGGCAGGTGTTCGACAACGCTGATGGAACCGAGACCGTGCGTGTGTACCAGAGCCGGCGTTTCACGCGGCAGGCCGACGGTAGTTGGGCGCCGATCGACTCATCGCTGGTCTCCGCGGGCGATGTTTGGCGGACCCGCTCCGATGCCGAGAACAAGCGGTTCGCCGCGGTGTCGGATGCCGGCCAGGTCGTGACGATGAAGCTCGACGACGGGGCTTCCTTCGGCTACGGCGTCGTTGGTGCTGGGAGTGTGCGGGGTGTGGTCGGGGGAGACCAGATCACCTATCCGGAGATCAGGCCGGGTGCGGACCTGCAACTGCAAGCAGTGCCGGCCGGGGTGAAGGAAACGATCGTCCTCAAGTCGCCGGATTCCCCCACGTCGTGGGACTTTCCGCTGTCGCTGGGGAATCTGCGGGCCGAGCTCGACGGCGGCTCGGTGGTGTTGAAGGCCCCTGACGGCGTGGTGAAGTACGTGCTGCCGCCGGGATTCATGGAGGATTCGAAGGTCGATCTGGGTTCGGGAGAGGGGGCCCGTTCGACCGCGGTGCGCTACGAGCTGGTCGGTGATGCCACCAGTCCCGTCCTGCGGGTGAGCGTCGACGAGGCGTGGCTGGCCTCGCCGGAGCGGGTTTTCCCGGTGAAGGTGGATCCGAGCGTGGTGGGCAAGGGCACCAACGGCTCGACCTACGTGCTTTCGCCCTACAGCGCGGATTACTCCGGTGATCCGAACCTCAGCGTCGGCACGTACAACGGCGGCGGTAACAGGGCGGCCGCGTATCTGAAGTTCGACTCGGTCGGTACCGAGCTGGCCGGGCACTACATCCTCGGTGCGAAGCTGTGGATGTACGAGACGTGGTCCTATTCGTGCGAACCGCGTGACGTGTACGTGAATCCGGTGACCCAGCCGTGGGCGGTCGGGGGCAACAAGACCTTCCCCGGCCCGGGGTTCGGTCCGGAGATCGCCCGGCGGAGCTTTGCGTTCGGGTTCGACGGTGGCGGTTGTGGTTCGCGGTGGGTGGACATCGATCTCGGCAACGCCGGTCGGGATCTCGTCCACGGGTGGACCCACGGCGCACCGAACCACGGGCTTACGGTGCGCGCGCCGGAGACCGACACCAAGGGGTGGAAGAAGTTCGCCAGCGCGGCGTCGGCGAACCCGCCGTACCTGGAGATCACGCACTCCCCGTACTGGGCCAACTACCAGGTCGGTGGCATGAGTCCGGTGGTGACCACCACCAAGGACGGGATCATGCAGGTCACCGTCACCAACCTGGGGCGGGACACCTGGACGCCGACGAACGACTACAAGCTCGGCTACCGGCTCTTCGACGCCAATGGTGTCGAACTCCCGGCGGACCGCACGGCGTGGACGTCGATGCCGCATGACGTGGCACCGGGGCAGACCGCGGTGGTCAACGCGACGGTGAAGAGCCTGCCGCCGGGTGACTACACCTTGCACTGGGACATGGACCATTTCGGCACCACGCGGTTCTCCTGGCAGGACGTGCCGTGGTCGGCGCCGGTTCGGTTCACCATCCCGAACCAGAAGCCGGTGGTGGAATCGATGTCGCCGCCGAGCAACCACAACTCGGGCGTGCTCACACCGACGCTGGCGTTGGGCGGCCGCGACCCGGACAACTGGCCGGGGCGGGGGATCGACTACAACTTCAAGGTCTGCGAGGCAGCCGGATCCAACTGCTTCACCTCGGGGTTCGTCGAATCGCCGGTGTGGCCGGTGCCCGAGGGCAAGCTCCGGTGGGGCAAGACCTACGTGTGGTACGGGCAGATCGGCGACTTCAACACCGCCAGCCCCTGGACGCAGGGCGCCTACCTGTCCACGCAGGTGCCGCAACCCGCGATCACCAGCCACCTGTCGGGAACCGATGGCGCTGTGGACCCGGGCGTGGGCAACTACGCCACGAAGGTCGTTGATGCGTCGATTTCCGCTGTCGGGCCGCCCCTGGCGGTGGAACGCTCCTACAACAGCCTCGATCCGCGCAGCGGGTCGGCGTTCGGAACGGGTTGGTCGACCCGCTGGGATAGCCGGATCGTTCCCGACGGTGACGGAACCGGCAACGTCGTGGTCACCTATCCCGACGGTCGGACGGCACGTTTCGGCAAGAACCCCGACGGCACGTATGCGGCGCCTGCCGGACATCCGGCGACGCTGATCGGCGACCCCGGCACGGGGTGGACGCTGCGGACCAGCGGCGGTGACCGCCACGACTTCGACGCCACGGGCCGGCTCACGACCATCACCGATTCCTCCGGCCACGTGCAGGCGGTCAGCTACCGCGTCGACGGCACGCTGGAGAAGGTCACCGACGCGACGTCGGGGCGGGCGCTGACGTTCACCTGGCTCGACGGGCACGTCTCGGAGGTATCCGCCGGCGCATTGACGTGGTTCTACCGCTACGTGGGCGACCAGCTGACCCTGGTGTGCGATCCGACCGGCGCCTGCCTGGGCTACGAGTACACCGCGGCGTCGCACTACCGCCCGGTCGTCCTGGACGCGAACCCCCAGGCGTACTGGCGGCTGGCCGATGCCTCGGGAAACGCTGCGGTCAGCGAAGTCCCAGGCTACTGGAGCAGCCACGAAGCCACCTCCGCCAACCTCCAGCCGGGCCACCCGGGGCCGATCGCAGGAAGTTCGACCACCGCCGCAGGATTCGACGGCAGCACCAGCCACGTGCAGTTGCCCGATGACCTGGTGCGCAACTCCAAGTACATCGCAGTCGAGCTGTGGTTCCGGACCACCTCGACCGAGGGTGGCGTCCTGTTCTCCACCGGCTACGACCGCCCCGGCACAGATCCCGCATCAGGTGGGGCGATGCCGGTGCTCTACGTCGGGACCGACGGCAAGCTGCACGGCCACTTCTGGAACGAGTCGGTCGCCGGGATCACGTCGGCCAACCCCGTCAACGACGGCGCATGGCATCACGTCGTGCTGTCCGCAGCGCGGGACTCGCAGACGCTGTACCTGGACGGGGTTCCGGTCGGTACCCAGGCCGGGGCGATGCACAACATCGACCCCTACAACCACGTCGGTGCCGGACGGGTCGACACCCGCGAATGGCCGGCTCGACCCGTCGACAACTGGGGCCACTTCAACGGCGCCATCGCCGAGGTGGCCATCTACCACCAGACCATCGGCGCGACGGTCGCCGCCGAGCACTACGCAGCCCGAGCCGCGACCCACCAGCTCACCCAGATCACGCGGGCCGGCGGCAAGATCGCAGCCGACCTCGCCTACGACCCGGCCACGGCACGGGTCACCAGCCACACCGACGGAGACGGCGGCACGTATGCGGTCGGTGCCCCGGCCTCGGAGGGAGACGGCTTCCGGTACGGCACAGCGGTCGCGGGCTCGGCACCGGATGCGCACTGGAGGCTGACCGAGAAGTCCGGCACCACCGCGGACGGCCAGGCATGGCTGCGGCGGGCCGAGTACCACCGCGGAACCGGCGGTCAAACCCCGGGCCCCTTCGCAAGCGGTTCAGCGCGTTCGTTCGACGGCACCGCGAGCTACGTCCGGCTCCCGGACAATGCCGTCAACGGAAACCGGCAGCTGTCCGCGGAACTGTGGTTCAAGACCAGCTCCAACACCGGCGGAGTACTGCTGTCGACAGGCAACGACCTGCCGTCGGAGCCCGCGCCGTGGGGCGGGGCGATGCCGGTGCTCTACGTCGGCACCGACGGCAAGCTCTACGGGCACTTCTGGAACGGCAACACCGCCGGCATCACATCGCCGAACCCGGTCAACGACGGAACCTGGCACCACGTGGTGCTCGCCGGAGCCGACAACCACCAGACTATGTACCTGGACGGCGTCGCAGTCGGCTCGCAGAGCGGCGAGATCGAGAATCTCGACCCGCACGCGTTCGTCGGGCTTGGCCTGGTGGCGACGCTGACCTGGCCCGCGCGCCCGCAGCACGACTGGGGCTACTTCACAGGCGCCATCGGCCAGGTCGCGCTGTATCCGCGAGCGATCACAAGTAGCGAGGCGCAGCAGCACTACGCGGCGCGAGGCAACCGCGACTCGTACACGGCCGCAGTGCGCAGCAGCGGACCCAAGACGTTGTGGGGACTGGAAGAACCGAACAACGCCACGCACGCAGAATCGGACCCCTCGCTGGTCGTCGGCTCCTACCACGACGTCACCTTGGGCGCCGAGCCACCGATGCGCGGATCGGGAGCGGCCGCCTTCAACGGGACGTCCAGTTACCTGCGGCTACCGGACCGGCAAACGCACGGCCGCAGCCGCCTTTCGGTCGAGCTCTGGTTCAACACCAGCTCGACCGACGGGGGAGTGCTGTACGCGACCGGGAACGACCTCCCCGGCAGCAGCTCGTCGGGTGGGGCGATGCCGGTGCTCTACGTCGGCACCGACGGCAAGCTCCACGGGCACTTCTGGAACGGAAGCACTGCCGGAATCGTGACTCCCGGAGTCGTCAATGATGGCGAATGGCACCACGCCGTTCTCACCGCCGATGGTGACGAGCAGCGCCTGCACCTGGACGGGAACCTGGTGGGTTCGCTGTCGGGGCAGGTCATCAACATCGACCGGTACGACCTCGTCGGGGCCGGCCTGGTGTCGACATCGGACTGGCCGGCCAAGCCCGCCGATTCCTGGGGCTACTTCGCCGGAGCGATCGGCGACGTCGCCGTCTACCACCGTGCCCTGGACACCGCCGGCATCTCCGACCACTACTCGGCAAAGGTGGCGGCCACCGCGGTGCGGATGACGAACCCGACCGGCGGTGTCACGACCTACACCTACGACCCCACCCGTAGCGGGCGACTCGTTTCGGTCAGCGACCCGGCCGGAGGCACGCGCCTGTACGGCTATGACGTCGGTGGTTTCGTCAACCGCATCACGGACGAGAACGGGCACGTCACCACGTTCTCCAACGACGCCCGAGGCAACGAGCTGTCCCAGACCGTGTGCGCGACCCCGGGCACCGAGGCGTGCTACACCAGCTACCAGAGCTATTTCCGCAACCCCGACGACCCGCTCGACCCCCGCAACGACCGCGTCATCCAGGCACGCGACGGACGATCGGCCTCCGCTGCGGACAACACGTACCTGACCACCTACGACTACACACCAAGCGGACAACTGTCGGCGGAGTCAGTACCGGGCGCGACCACCGGTGCGCAACGGACGACGAACCGCACCTACACGGCAGGCACCGAACCCGCAGCCAATGGCGGAACCCAGCCTCCCGGATTGCTCGCGTCCGCCACCGACCCAGCAGGCGGTGTTACCACCTACACCTACACGAGTGCGGGCGATCTGGCCGAACTCGTCGACCCAGCCGGCCTGACCACGCGCTACGGCTACGACGAGCTGGGGCGCAAGACCAGCGAGACGGTCATTTCGAAGACGACCCCGGACGGCGTGACAACGACTTACGGCTACGACAAGGCTTCCCGCCTGACCGAAGTCGTCGAGCCCGTCGTGGCCGATGCGGTCAGCGGCCAGCAGCACCAACGGCGGACCACGCACGTCTACAACGCCGATGGCACGGTCAAAGAGACCACAGTGGACGACTCCGTCGGCACTGATGGCGCGCGGACGACCGCCTACACCTACGACAACCGCAGCCGGGTCGACACCGTCACCGATCCCGAGCGCGGCGTGACGCGCACCGAGTACGACACCTTCGGCGAGGTCTCCCGGCTGACCAACCCGGTCGGCTCGATGTTCACCTACACCTACACCGAAGCCCACCACCAACTCGCCACCATCACCGTCGCCGGGTTCACCGGTGACGGAGGCCAGCCGCGCGATGTCGTCCTGGAATCCAGGGCCTACGACCCAGCGGGCCGCCTCGCCGGCATCACCGACGCGATGGGACGCACCCGCGCCTTCACCTACTACGACGACAACCTGCTCGCCTCCGAACGACTCCTCGGCTACACCGACCCGGACAGCACCGAGCCACGGGACCTGCTGCTGCACAGCTACGAATACCTGGGCAACGGCGCCGAGTCCGCGCGCACCAGCGGCGACGGCCGCTACCGCACGACCACGTCCTACGACCCCGGTGGACGGCCGATCACGACCACCGACCACGACAGTGGGAAGGTGCTGCGCTCGTCGGAGACGACGTTCGACCCGCTGGACAACCCGATCCGGACGACCCAGCGCAACGCCGATGGTTCGGTGGCATCCGACGTCGAGGCGGCCTACGACCCGATGGGCCGGCAGAAGTCGAGCACGACCCACACCGGCACCGAAGCACTGGTGACCACCGCAGACCTCGACGAACGCGGCCTGCCGCTGTCGGTCGTCGACCCGCGCGGCACCGCCGGCGGGGATTCCGCCGCGTTCACCACGCACTTCGGCTACGACGCACTGGGCCGGGCCACGACGATGACCGCTCCGCCGGTCGAGGCGGAGTCCGGTGGTGCACCTGCCGCTCTCGTGCGCCCGGTGACCACCACGGGCTACAACACCTTCGGCGACGTCGTCGCGGCGCGCGATCCTAATGACAACACCACGCGCTACGGCTACGACAAAGCCGGCCGGCAGACATCAGTCGCTTTGCCTGACTACACACCGCCAGGCGCTCCCGCGCCGATCGCCGCCGTGGTGCGCACGGCCTACGACGCCGCCGGGCGAGTAACCGGCCGCACCGACGCGTTCGAGAACACCACCACCTTCGGCTACGACCAACTCGACAACCTCGTGCAACGCACCGACCCACCACTGCCCGGTGCGGCAACCGGTGGAGTGTGGACGGCGACATTCAACGCGCTGGGCGAACAGCTGTCGGCTACTGCACCCACCGGGGCGCAGACGCACGCCACCTACGACAAGCTTGGACGCCAGATCACTGCCACAGTGGTCGAAAGAGAGCCCGGGCCCACGCGGAACCTGACCACCCGCTCCACCTACGATGCGTTGGGCAACCTGGCCACCTCCACCACACCGACCGGCCTCACCACGCGGTTCACCCACGACGACCTCGGAAACCCACTGTCCATGGTGGACGCCACTGGACTGACCACCGCGGCGGGCTACGACGGGGCAGGGCGACTGACGGCGATCACCGAGGCCTCCGGCGTGACCACGACCTACGGCTACGACCTTGCCGGACGTCTGGTCGCGACTTCGGACCTGGACGCAGCAGGGAAGGCGGTTCGAACCCGCAGCTTCGGCTACGACCAAGCGGGGAACCAGACCTCCAGCACCGATGCCTACCAGGCCACGACCACCATGGCCTTCGACGCGTTGAACCAGCTGAGGTCGATCACCCGCCCCGTCTCCGCCAACGAACGCATCACCACCGGCTACGGCTATGACACGGCAGGCAACATCACCCGTGCGACCGACGGCAACCGCAACACCACCGCGTTCACGGTGAACCCCTGGGGCCTGGCGGAATCGACGATCGAACCAGCCACCGCACAAACCTCCACCCCAGCCGACCGCACCTACATCGCGGCCTATGACGCGATGGGCCGGATCGCGACCCTCACCAAACCCGGCGGCGTCACGATCACGCATTCCTACGACGCCCTGGGAAACCTCGTTCGGCAAGCCGGAACCGGGACCGCGGCGTCCACACCGGACCGAATGTTCGACTACGACGCGCTGGGCCGGATGACCACCGCGTCGGCACCCGGCGGTGTGAACACCTTCGGCTACGACGACCGCAACAACCTGATCTCGGCATCGGGCCCGTCCGGCGACTCCTCGTTCTCCTTCGACGACGAAGGCCGCCTCACCACCGCGACCACCGCCGCCGGCAAGGTCACCTACGGCTACGACCCGGTCGGCCGCCTGGCGTCGGCAGTGGATCCGCTCAGCGGCACATCGGCGTATTCCTACGACACCTCCGGCCGCCCGGCCAGAGTCGACTACGGAACCGGCGGCGCGTCCCGCGAGCTCGGCTACGACACGCTCAGCCGCCTCTCCGCCGACACCTTCCGCGGTCCAGATGGCGCGGTGACCGGTGCGCAGCGCTACGTCTACGACTTGGAAGACCGGCTGGTGCGCAGCGAAGCCGAAGCATCGGCCGGACTGGCCGCCTCCAGCTACGGCTATGACCAGGCCGGCCGTCTGTCTTGGTGGGACAACGGCACCACCAAGACCGGCTACGGCTGGGATCCGGCTGGGAACCTCGTGGACATCGGTGGCCAGACCGCGGTGTTCAACGAACGAAACCAGCTGCTCTCGCGCGGCGGTGTCGACTACACCTACACCCCGCGTGGCACCCTCGCCTCACACACTGCGGGCGGTGTGTCGACGGATGTCGTGTTCAACGCCTTCGACGAACTGGTCTCCGACGGCACCAACGTCTACGCCTACGACGCCCTCAACCGGCTTGTGGCCGCAGACGGCGGACGGGTGGCGTACGCGGGCCGGTCGCTGGACGTGGCGGCAGAAGGCGCATCGCTGTACAGCTATCTGCCGGGCGGCGAACCACTCGGCGTCACCACGGCCGGCACGTCGGGTGTGGCGGTGACGAACCAGCACACCGACCTGGTCGGCGTGGTCGATCCCACCACTGGCGGCCTGTCGGGCTGGAGGACGTTCACTCCGCTCGGGTCCCAGGTCGAAGCACAAGGTGTCCGGCCGGGGTTGGGTTTCCAGCGTCAGTACACCGATCCGGGCACCGGCCGGGTCAACATGGGCTCCCGCTGGTACCAACCCGGCACCGGCACCTTCGCATCCCGCGATCAGGCCGCGCTCGACCCCCGCGACATCGGCAACGCCAACCGCTACACCTACGCCGGAAGCTCCCCGCTCAACCACACCGACCCCACCGGGCAGTGGATACCAGTGGCAGTTGCGGTTGCCTACGGGGTTTGGCGGCTGGCGCCGGTCATCAGTCGTGTGGTCCAGGTGGGCCGCGTGGTGGGAGCGGTGGCGTCTTGGTTCGCTGGTTCCGCTGCCACGAGTAACACCGTTGGCGGCAGGAGTTTTCCCGCGGCGCGGTACCTGCCGGGGCAGCCGAACTACCACTCGCCCGACCTTGGCCGGTTCCTGAAGTACAACACCGGTTCCTCGGGTAAGCCAGGGCGCGGAAAGATCAGCGGTGGCGTTCGTGCTGGGTCGCGCTGGGTGTCGGGCGGCTCGGCCGCTGCTCGTGCTGCAGCGTTGGCGGCGGCAGAGGCGGCCCGCCAGGCCGCACGCGCGCAACGCGTCCGCATGGACGCATTGACCCCGCACGCCCGCCCGCCGCTGACGCAGACGATCGCCCCCAGCGTCCAGACGCAGATCGACGCGGCACGAAACGCAACACCGATCGAACTCGGTGTGCTTGGCTCCGTCGCGGATGAACCGTTCGTCCCGGACGAGCTGTCCGCTGCTGGAGGTCCGGCTCCGTTGCCGC
Source organism: Saccharopolyspora sp. NPDC045839 (assembly GCF_056431645.1). Lineage (NCBI taxonomy): Bacteria > Bacillati > Actinomycetota > Actinomycetes > Pseudonocardiales > Pseudonocardiaceae > Saccharopolyspora > Saccharopolyspora sp. NPDC045839. The sequence goes on along the minus strand of NZ_JBWKKH010000020.1, from coordinate 119,725 downwards.
CACGGGCGCGGGCGATTTACAGCGGTGACGGCTGCGAGATCACCGAAACCTGGCGCAGCACCGACGGCTACAACAACAACCGAAGCCTGCTCTACAACGGCTGCGGCCCGGGCGGTGGCGGCGCTGGATCGACGCCACTTCTCGGGGCTGGCTCGCTAAGCGCTGGGCCACAAGGTGTCGAGTCGTGCGAGCCGAACAGCTTCGTGCCCGGCACGCGCGTGTTGATGGCTGACGGTTCGCACAAGGCGATCGAGGAGGTGCGCGAGGGGGAGGAGGTCCTGGCCACCAACCCGGTCACCGGTGAAACCACGGCCAAGCGGGTGGTCGCGACGATCACCGGCGAGGGGCAGAAGAATCTCGTCGAGATCACCATCGATACCGACGGCCCAATTGGCGACGAGACCGGTGTCCTGGTAGCCACCGACGGACATCCGTTCTGGGCTCCGGACAAGCACCGTTGGGTCCAGGCCAGCGAGCTCGTCGCGGGCGACCAGCTGCAAGGCCCTGATGGCACCCAGCTGCAGGTCGTGTCCATCAAGACGTGGACTGCACTGCAGAGGGTCCACAACCTCGCCATCGACGGCACTCACACCTACCAAGTTCTCGCAGGCAGCGCGCCAGTCCTTGTTCACAACACAAACGGTGGGTGTGTCGAGTCTGGGAATAGCCCGGACACCCTCTACCACTACACAAACGAAGTAGGCCACGACGGCATCATTAGCAGTGGTAAGTTGTTCCCTTCGCTAAAGGCGAACAACCCGAAGGACGCTCGTTACGGAGACGGTCAGTACTTGACGGATATCAAGCCTGGCACGAAGACGCTCGGGCAGCTCTCCGCGGCCTTCTTGCGAGTCCCATGGGCAGGACGTAAGTTCACGCACTACATCGAAATCGACATCAGAGGGCTGGAAGTGGTTCAAGGTAGGCCTGGTGTCTTCGTCGTTCCGAACGGCGGGCCCCTGGACCTCACTGGTCGCGTCCGAGGATCTGGGAGGAACTAGCGGTGCGCTACGTTAAGGTCGCATGGGATCACGAATTCCCTGATGAGCCCATCCTCTACCTGAGTGAACTTGGTGACGACGGTTACGAGGTCCGGAAGGTGCAATTTTATGAGGATGGGAGATCCGAATGGGCTGATGAGGCTCATGAGACTGCAAGCGTCGGGTTGTCGGAGATCCCATTTCCGCCACTGCGAGAGATTTCTGGCCAGCTAGAGTTTAGGGTTTGGGAGATCGAGGTCGAGGAATTCGAACGCGTCTGGCGTGAGGCGCGGGAAGGCTCGTGACACAATCCAATCGAGTATTCCGGCATTTCCAGGATAAAGTCGAAACGATCACGGCATCCGCGATGACGACCTGACACCGCGTAAGCCCACGCCTACTTGCGAAGTTCGGTCCCGGGCGCGAGCGATCTTCAGCGGTTACGCCACAGGGCGTGACAGGCGTGGCGCCCCTCACTCAGCCATGCGGTCCCCAGCCGACCCGGAAGAACGGTGCGGTCAGCTCCCGCAGCTCGGTGTCGCTGATCTGCTCGTCGAGCCACCGCATCGCCGCGCGGAGCCGTTTGACCGCTGCGGCCACCTGGTCCCAGGTCTCCGGCGGGACCGTTCGCGGCCACTGGTGGTGTACCCGGGACCGGGTTTCGTCCCGCTGCTGTTCGCTCCGAGAAGAACGACAGCGGAGTCCCTTCATGCTGATCACTTTGTCTTACAAATTGCCCCGCGAGCAGCTCACACGACTGCTGGGCACCGTCACCGCCTACCCGTTGACGGATGATTTCCGGCAAGCGTGGGACGACCTGCCCGTGCACTGGCGCAACGGCAAACGAACCCGACCGCCCCACGCATCACTGGCCACCGCGCTGCGCGCTGTGTTCGGAAGACCAGTGCACCTGTTCGGCGAAAACGATCTCACCGACGCTGAACGCGATGCCGGCAGCCGCATGCTCGTGGTCACCGATGCTCCTCTGGACAAGCGATTTCGCGTGGCAACGCGAGCCTGGGAACAGCAAGTACGACGCGGTGACGACCGCAACACCCTCAGCCCACTGCTGCCAGAACCGGAAAAGGCTCGGCCCGTTGAGCACTACATCGACTACCGCTCCGACGGGATGGTGCCGGTCGCAGCCAATTGGGTCTTCCGCTTCGCAACCTGGAACATCATGCGGCGACTCGCGGCCGCGATGCGGCTCGACGGACGCGAACCGCTGACACTGCGCCTGGACACCCTACGCGCAGCGGCGGTCGCGTACAGGCAGACGATGACGACTAGGTGGTACCCGGTCGAGTCGATCGCGGCCGATGGCACGCCTCCCTCCACCTCGTCCTCACGCTGATACGACACGACGATCTGCGGCACCCGCGCCAGCACCGATCGCCCTCTTCCAGCGCCCGCTGCTGGGCGGCCTCCATCCGGTTCAGCTGGCTGGCCTTCCCATCCACCAGCACCGCATACCGCAGCACCCCATCCAGAAACCGCCGTTCAAACGCATACTGCGGCCCGTCGTTAGGCCGATCGCCGGGAAACACCGCCGGAGAAATCGCCGCCTGCTGCCCAGCCGCCGGCCGCAACTCCGTCGACACCACCGCACAGCTCGGCCCACCCGCCGACACCGCGGACAACAACCTCTCCAACGTCGCCGAACCCGACACGTGCAAACCACCTTCCAATTATTTGAAAATCATTCGAGATTTCTGAAAAATTGACCAGGGTACCTCGCCGCGGAACCGTAGCTGAACTCCCTGGCAAGCTCAGCTGCCGTCCGTCGATCCACAACTGCGGACGTCCACCTCAATGCCGGTCAAGTCGACAAAAGTCCACAGTGGTCGATTCGTAATGGCGTGACGCTACAAGGGGACTCGTGCATTGAATGCGCTGGTAGACCAGTAACAGCGAAGTTGCCCCTCGATCGCACACGGGGGCGGTGAGGATCCCCACGAGCTGCGTGACGAAGCGCGTCGGATCAGCTCTCACCGCAGATCTGAGGCTCCACGTGCCTCGATGAAGGACTCTTCGTCACGCGGCAGACCCTGAAAGCCCCTCCAACAGCTAGGCGTCGCGATCCGACTCCCTCGATACGGCCACAGTCACCCACCGTGATCACCCAGGCGCCTCTGGGTTACGCTAGCGCACTAGGGGGTGAAGAATTAAGACTTCACGTGTATCAGATACAGGGGTTTTCGAACGTGAGTGGGCTAACGCTGGGCCGTCATCGGGCTGTTCTCGGTCATGTGCGCGCAAGCTGTGGGGTTCCTGACCTGGCTGACCAACAAGAACGCGCCGGGGCAGTCTTGGCGGGTGTCGTGTCGACCGGTCTGACCTTCACCGCCGCCGCGCGGCTTCTCCTACCATCGCCAGCCTGAACTGACTCAACAGCAGTAACCCAGCGCGAGAAACGATGCCGTGTGGTGCGGGCCAGCGATTTCGCAGCGGCGGTGTAGTACGGACGCTGTCCTGCTCGATGCTCACATCGAGCAGACTGCCCTGGCGTCTGGCCAAGACGTCATCGGCATGTCAGGGCACTGTGGCGACGAAGGGGAGATGTCGTCGCCAAGCGTATCGAGTCCTGGTCAAGTCACTGAAGGTTTGCGGAGCCCCACGTGTTCAAAGGCGGAAAAGGCGACAAGGTCAAGCAATCCCGTACCCGGGCCGGTCGCGACATCATCGGTACTCAGGTTGTGCACCAGAGCGGCCCGCAACGCGTGTCATGGCCGGTACTAGTGGGTGTGGTACCCCCACTGGCGAACTCTTTCCAGCAGCGCACGTTGAGCGAGGAGCTCGCGCAGGCGGTGGAACGCGATGGAGCGTCGGTGGGTAGCCAGCCTGCACCTGGTGACACGTCGGGCCACTCACGTCACCATATTTTGACAGGGTTGGGAGGGGGTGGTAAGACGCAGCTCGCCGCGCAACTCGCTCAACGGTTTCTACGCCAGTGGCACCAGTCAAAGGACAACCATCAGCTGGACCTGCTGGTATGGATTACAGCGGATTCCAGGGAAGCGGTCGTCAATGGCTACGCCAGGGCAGCCATCGATGTCGGCGCAGACGAACAGAGCAAACTCAAAGACCTCACTGCCGAACAGGCTTGCCAGAAGTTTCAGGCGTGGTTGGCGACCACTTCCAAACGATGGCTCATCATCCTGGATGACCTGCAAAACCCCCGTGACCTCAACGGACTCTGGCCACCCGACACTGGTCATACCGTCGTGACGACCCGCCGTCGCGGCGAATCTGCCTTCGACGGTCGGCATGTCATCGATGTCGGCCTCTTTGACGCACAGGAGGCGCTCAACTACCTCCGCGTCAAACTCGGCGCCCGTGGCCGGGACACGGAGGCGGCCGAACTCGCTCAGGATCTCGGGTTTTTGCCGTTGGCGCTGGCACAGGCAGCTGCCTACATTGCCATGCGCAACATCACGTGTGCGGAATACCGGCGACGACTAGCCGATGAGACGCGACGGCTGGCCGATGTAGTTCCTGATCACGATGGTCTTCCGGACGAGCACCGCACCACTGTTGCGGCGACATGGTCGCTGTCGATCGATGCGGCCAATCAGCTCTCTCCGGCAGGACTTGCGCGTCCGTTGTTGGAGTTGGCTTCGATACTGGACCCCAATGGCATACCCCCGGGCGTTTTCACAGCGCCTTCTGTCCTGCAGCATCTTTCTGCGATCACGTCGGCTGACACCGTGCGTGCCGAGCATGTCTGGGACGCGCTGTGGAACTTGCACCGTCTCAGCCTGGCGACCCGTGACATCAGAAGCGGGCGTCATGGCCTACGTGTGCACGCTCTTGTGCAACGCGCCACCCGTGAAGATCTTTCGGGCCATCATACGCTGGCGGAACTGACACAGTTTGCTGCAGACGCCCTCGTCCATATCTGGCCGGGGGACGGTGCGGGCGCCGATTTCGAGCAGGTTCTGCGCGACAACGCCGCGAACCTTGGTTACCACGGCGGACAGCATCTTTGGAGCGTGGATGGGGCACACCTGGTGCTTTTTCGCGTCGGCCGAAGCCTGGGAATAACGGGAAACGTCTCCGGTGCGGTCACCTACTTCCAGCATCTCTATGACCAAGCCGATCGTGTCCTGGGTGCTGACCACACCGACACGTTGATCATTCGCCACTGTCTCGCTGGTTGGCGGGGGAGGGCGGGAGACGTGGCCACGGCCGTTGACGAGTGCGAAGTGGTGCTGGCCAGCACGATGACGCGGTTCGGTCCCAAAGACCCACTCACGCTGGCTGTCCTGCATAATCTCGCTTTCTTTCGGGGCAAGGCAGGCGATGAAGCGGGGGCGATTGTCGCGTTGGAGGAGCTGTTGGCTGGTCAGCTACAGGTGCTGGGGCCAACGGATCCTGCGACGTTGATGACCCGGCGAAGTCTTGCAACCTGGCGAGCCCAGACCGGCGATGTGGCTGGGGCGGTGACTGAGCTGGAGGAGTTGTTGGCTGGCCAGCTGCAGGTGCTGGGGCCAACGGATCCTGCGACGTTGACAACCCGACGCGATCTTGCGAGTTGGCGTGACTGGGCCGGTGATGCAGTTGGAGCCGTTGCCGTGCGGCAGGAGTTGTTGGCTGACCAGGTGCAGCTGTTTGGGCCGTATCACCCCGGCACCTTGGCCGTCCGGCACGAACTTGCGAGCTGCCGGGGTCGGGCTGGGGATGTGACTGGGGCGGTGGCCGAGCTGGAGGAATTGTTGGCTAGCCAGCTACGGGCGTTCGGACCGTACCATCCCATCACCTTGACGACTCGGCATAGCCTCGCCTTTTCTCGGGGTGAGGCCGGAGACGTGGCCGGGGCCGTCGGTGAGTTAGAGGAGGTGCTGGCTGCGCAACGGTGGGTGCTCAGCCCAAAGGACCCGGACACGATGGCCACATGGCATAGCCTCGCCTACTTTCGGGGCCTAGCAGGAGATGCGGCTGGAGCCGTCGCTGAGCTGGAAAAGCTGTTGGCGGAACGACACGTCATGCTGGGGCCGAAGAACCCTGTCACGTTGACGACCCAGCACAGCCTCGCTTTCTTTCGGGGTCAGGCCGGCGATGCGGCTGGGGCCGTCCGTGAGCTCGAAGCGACATTAGCTTCCCAACTGCAGGTGCTCGGCCCGGAACACCCCGACACGCAGACCACCCGACATGACCTCGTCTACTGGCGGGGCCTGGCAAATGATCTGTGAGCTTTTGGCTGGAGACATCGCGGAATCCGAGTGGGATCAGCTGGCTGTATGCGGGCCATGGGCGCGCTGGCAGACTTGATCGTCATGGCAGTGCTGAAGCGGGTCGCGTTGGTGGTCGGAGCCGCAGCGATCGTAGTGGCTGTGACGCTTGCGATCGCGGCGAAGAGCTGGGAGTTCGCCAGCTGAGTCTCAGCAGTCGTCGGCGCATTGTCCGTAGCCGGGGGACTGGTAATGCAGGCGAGACGCTCCGGTAACCAGGACGCGACGATGCCCAGTGGTGATGACATCAGGATCGCGAACGTGAAAGCGCGTAGGACGGTCATCGGGAAGGAAAGCAGCGGCGACAGCTCTGGTGACCGCATTGAGATCGACAGCGTTGAAGCCGGCGAAGACCTCTACGGCAAGCGCACGAACCGCACTGGGGCCGCGGACGATCAGTAGTCCGAACCGCGTTGCTGTCCGAAGTGCTGGTCGAGGCTGCTCTGACTGGGTGGGCCAATCCAGCTGACCTTCCGCATCGGCCCAGGCGGGCGGGGTAGTCAGCCGGAGCGGCCCAGCCGGTAACAAGCTTTCACCAGGGGACCGGGGCGTCGTTCCAATATCGTCGCGTGAGGGCGATTGACGCGGTTCAGTGATCCGCGGGCGGTTTGCGGTGCGGATGGTGGTTGATCCAGTTCTTACCCTCTGCGGCGATGCCTTCCAGGATGTGCAGGGTGGGGGTGAACCCTGCGGTTTCGAGGTTGAGAGCGATGAAGGAGTCGATGTGCTCCTCGGGAGTGGGTTGCTGTTCGTCGGGTTCTGTGACTCGGATGTTCCTGGTAGGGCCGTTGCTCAGCGTCAGCTCCAGGGTGTACTTGAGTGTGCTGGTGGTGGCGACGTGGACGGAGGAGACGGCGTCGAAGCGATAGTTGCTTCGTTCCTCGCCGTTGTACGAGCCCGTCTCGAAGTTGAGTTCAGTGCTGACCTCGCGAACCCCGTCCAGGGTTATGAGGAACAGCCGGATGTCGTACTTGGAGTACCTCCAGGGACAGCCTTGGAACCGGGCACGTTTGGTCCCGGCAGCGGGGGTTTGCAGGAATGAGTGGGCGATGATGTCGCGCCACGCCAGCCGGTAGTGGCGCAGTGTCTTGTCGAGCAGCAAGGTCTTGTCGGAGTTCAGCCAGGTTTCCATCTCGTCCTCGTCCGGGCGGATGGAGTTCAGCTTCTGCTCCCACCGGTGGTAGGCGGCTAAACGTTCTTCGAACGCCTGCTCTCGCTCCAGGTACTCCTCGGCGTACCGTCGCCGTTCAGCAATGATGTGGAATCCACGCTGTGCTGCGATGCGTCCGCTGAGTACCGCGGCGAGCGCGGCTACGACGGCGGGTAGCGGCTCGGTCTGGAACGCCGCGGCCATAGCGATCACTGCTGCCGGGATGGCCACGACCAGCGCCAGCAAGCACCATGCCTTCGTCACCGGTGTGGTTCGGTACTGCCGTTGAAAGTCGAATAACGTGCCCGCTCGCCAGCGTTTGCGGACATCGAGCACGAGGTAGGCGATCAGCCAGTTGACCCGGCCGATGGGGATCCTGCTCTCCCGATAGATCTCGGCGATCTCGTCGCGCAGCTCGTTGCGGATGCCAGCCGTCGCAGCCAGCCATGTCTGGCGGGTCTCCTCTTGCGGCGCGTACTTGTTGAAGTAACGATCGAAGGAGTGGTCGACCTTGTCGGCGAACCCGCCTTCTGGAGCGCGCCTGCGTTCCGCCAGTCCGAAGTAGACCCTTTCCTTGGCTCTCAGGCGCAACTTGCGGTAGCGCCATTCCAGCGCGTTGCGTGCCGCGACGTAACCGGCGAAGAGCGCAAGCGGATAGGAGATCACAGGTAATGAAGCGGCGCGCTGCAGCACCAGCCATCCGAGGTAGCCGACGGCAAGGACGAACACCGCAGCGCCGAGAAGTCTCAGCCTCTGGTCGCGATCGGTAATGGCTACTTGCGCCACCGCCCGTGGACGCGGCTTGATCGGCAGGGGATGGAAGTACGCCCACACGCGGTCGAAGCGGCCATTGCTCACCTGAGCTTGCTTGGCCGCGACCCGGGCCTCCGACCACAGGCGGTCTTTCATCCCACCCGTTAGGACCAGGTCGAGATGGCGCACTATCTTGTCACGCTGCTTCGGTTGGGTCGCGAGTAGTTCGTCGAGCGCGGCTGCCGGGTTGCAGTTGTGGCCTGCCGTGGCGTCCAGCAGCTTGCACACCGCAGACAGGGCGAGCTTCCACTCATTCTCCGGAAAGGAGTGCAGGTCCTTTGATGCCTGTTCCAGCTGATCTCGTTCCTGCGCGTTGAGATCCCGGTAGGATCGCTTGCTGAGCAGCGCCAACACCCAGTGGAAACGCACCTCGGCGGAGTCGAAGCCGTGCGCGATGGCATCGCGGATGAGATCCCGGGCCTGGCCGGGCGCGCCGCCGTCCAAAAGGTTGCGGCCGACCTCGTACTTCCGGATGGGCGGGTCAGCCGGAGTGCTCACGTAGACGGTCGAGTTGTGCACGGCGCCTGCGACGATGCCGGCCGTTGATCCCGCCTCGACGCTCACCTTCGTGGTGGATGTCTCCGAATCCTCACTCATGACAGGCCGTTCACCGCCGAGATAATGGTGGCGATCTTGGTCACGAGCTCCGCGACTTCGGCGACCAGGCCGCGCAGTCGTTTCAGAGACAGCAGGGCCCTGCTCTTGGCCTCGGGTTCATTCGTTTCGAGGGCCCGACTGGCGTTTTCGAGCTCTTCGTTCGCCGCCTTGTAGGTGGCGTCGTCAACGGTACCGTTTGCCCGTGCGCTCGCCAGCTGATCGCGCAGCCCACGCAACTCGGCTGTCAGATCGGTCGCGGTGGACTCCGGCCCGGCCGACATGTGGACGAAGCTGTTCTGGACATCGCGGGCAACGATGCCGGCTATGCCGTGACTGTTCACAGTGGTATGGCTCGTGACGTCGTGCTTTTTCTCCATCGCGATGCGCTCCTGCCCGGCGACCAGTTGCTTGGCGAGATGAGTTGCGAACGTGGCGGCCCCGGCTGCGGCTCGTGGCTGCCAGTCGGCGTCGTCGCTACTGTTCTTCGTCCCATCGGCGCGATCACTGATGCCACGCACGATCCCGACCGGCACGGCGTTGAAGTGCCCTGCTTGCGCGACACCGGCCGCCTCCATCTCGATGGCTAACGCGTCGTTGAAATGTTCCCGGACCCAGCGCGCCTCGTAAGAGTGGCGGGAATTGTGCAAGACCTCGCCCGCCGCAACGGGTCCGAAATGGACCTTTGGCGTGTGATCGCCGGGCAGGTCGCGGGACCAGTCATCGGAGCGGGCCACGTGCTGGGCGAGCTGGTTGAGAAGGTGCGCGGTTTCCCAGGCTCGCGGCCGGGCCTTCGCTCCGTCATCTTCACTGGTCGCGCCGTGATACCCGTAGACGTGGGTCGCTACGACGACGTCGCCCAGCTTCGTCTTGTCCCACAACGCGCCCGCCACACCGACGAACAACAACGCAGCCGGCGAGAACTGCTGTATCGCTCTTTCAGCGAACACTGCCGCCGGATGATTCCCCTTGCCGGACTGCCCGAGCGCGATTCGGCAATCGCTGCCTCGCAGGCGGCCGACCTCGAAGAGCGAGCCTTTGTCGTGGTGGTGCAGCTGAGGGGCGACGAGTCTCTCTCGGACGGCGTGATACTCGAGATCGAAGGCTGTGAGTATCACTACCAGGTCGTTCGTCAATGGTCCTCCTCGTCCGACATCGGGTGTTCGGGGCGGATCAGTGGCGGATGCAGTGCGGTTCGCGTCCCGGCCGTGTACAGGCGGGCGGGACGGCCTTTGGTCGTTCGGCGGGTCGACTCCACGGGCGTGAGGAAGCCCGGAACGCCCTGGACCTTTCGGTAGAAATTCCGCGGATCGAGCGAGACTCCCCAGACCGTCTCGTAGACCTTTTGCAAGTCCGAGATAGTGAAGGTCTCCGCGCAGAACGCGGTGGCCAGCGCTGTCCGCTCCAGCTTCGCCCGGGCCCGCTCCACGCCGTCGGCGACGATCTCCAGGTGGTCGAAGGCCAGCTTCAGGCGCCCGCTCAGCACGTCGTCGACCGGCTGCCAGGAAGCGCTCGCGGCGTCGGTGCCTGCGATCGGCTCCGGGAGGCTCGGGGCAATGGCGAGGTAGGCCACAGAGATCACGCGTCCGCGTGGATCACGACCGGGCTTGCCGTAGGCGCCCAACTGCTCGAGGTGTAGTTGTGTGCGGTCGAGGTTCGCTTCCTCGTTCAGCTCGCGGTGAGCTGCCTCCTCGATGTCCTCGGTGGCGTTGTTCAAAAAACCGCCGGGAAGGGCCTGATGACCGCGGTACGGCGCGATGCCGCGTTCCACGAGGAGCACTTGGAGCGCAGAGGAGCGGAGCGTCAGGATGACCAGGTCAACCGCCACCAGAACCTCAGGGGCCGACCAGTTCTCATCGTTCACGTACCCGACGCTATATTATTGTCAGAGTGACAAAAAGACTCTTTTCGGGGGATCAGCGAACGTGAGCGCGTCGGGGCAGCTGAGCGTTCGAGTCGGTGGACGGAGGTGACTCTGTCCGAGTCCTCCGTGTCGCGACTGACTCACGCCTAGTTCAGGCGCTTGAGGGTCTTGTCGAAGGCTGCTCGCGACGTTGACTGAGCTATCCAAGGCAAGACGAATCTGACGCGGGCACTGCCACGCGGTTGAAGGGCGCAAGGGAGGAACCAAAGGCGCGCACGGGTGGGGCGCGCGATCTCCTCGCCCGATGCACGGTCGCGGATGGGCTGAATGGGTGGCAGTAGCGTGTGTGCCCGTCACTGTCCACTGCTTGTCGCGTCTCGCTGGAGAAGGTCTCTCAGGCGGGAAGTGATCAGCATGACGACTACACATCTCCAGGATGGTGAGGATGTGCTTGGCGCCTGGGTCGAGCACGCCCGTCGCCGAACGGCATGGCGCCGGCCCAGTGGTGACAGTGACGGTATTCGGTTCGCCTTTTACGGTCGTACTTCCACACGCCGCCACCAGCACCGCGTGACCTCGGCGTCCTGGCAACGGGAGGCGGCAGAGCACACCATCGCCGGGCACGGTGTCATTGTGGCGGAGTTCTTCGACGCTGGATGTTCCCGTCGGTTGCCGTGGGCACAGCGCCCGCGAGCTGCGGCTCTGTTGGCGGCGCTCGGCGATCAGGACCGGGGTTTCGATGCGATCGTGGTCGGTGAGCATGAGCGTGCCTTCAGCGGCAATCAGTTTGCCCGTATGCTGCCGCTTTTTGAGCGTCACGGCGTGCAGGTGTGGTTCCCGGAGGCCGGCGGGCCCTTCCAGGCCGGCAATCCCGATCACCAAGCGCTGATCACGATGCTTGGTGCGCAGTCTCAGCGGGAGGTTCTTCGGGCTCGGCATCGGGTGCTGGCGGCGATGTGTGCTCAGGTTCGTGATCAGGGGCGTTATCTTGGTGGTCGGCCGCCGTATGGTTACCGGCTTGTTGATGCTGGCCCGCACCCGAACCAGGCACACGCACGGTGGGGGCGGCGGATGCAGCGATTGGAACCTGATCCCGCTACGGCACCGTATGTGCGTTGGATGTTCGCGCAACGTCGGGAGGGCAAGAGCATCTCGGGCATTGCTCGGGCTCTCAACGATCAACATGTGCCTTGTCCGTCGGGAGTTGACCGGGACCGAAATCCGCACCGTGCCGGCCAGGCGTGGACGGTGCCGACGGTGGCGTCGATCCTGGCGAACCCGCGCTATACCGGTCGCCAGGTGTGGAATCGCCAGCAGGCCCGCCGCGCCGCGAACGATGAGGACTCGCAGCTGCATTTATGGAGCACGCCGCAGGAGTGGGTGATCTCGACACGGGCCACGCATCCGGCGTTGGTCAGCGAAGCTGACTTCGTGGCGGTGCAGGCCATCCGGTCCGCGCGGCCGGCCGGGGACGGTACGACCCATACGTACCGGTTCGCCGGTCTCCTGCGGTGCGGGATCTGCCATCGCCGTATGGATGCGCACTGGGCGAACCATCGTCCCGGCTACCGGTGCCGCCATGGACACACCAGCAGCCAGCAGCGCACACCGGATCAACCCAAGAGTGTCTATGTCCGCGAAGACCACTTGCTCGCGGAGCTCGCATCCGAGCTCACCAACTCGGTCCTCGCCTGCGATGGTCAACCCGAAGAGACTGCCCGGCTCCTGCGAGAGCACAACCTGATCATCGTCTACAACAAGTCAGGCTCGGTCGTGACATCCGACCGAGCCTGACCAGCGAAAAGACCACTTACCATGGGGTAATTATGTGTCCGAGGGGGGACTTGAACCCCCACGCCCATTAGTAGGGCACTAGCACCTCAAGCTAGCGCGTCTGCCATTCCGCCACTCGGACATCTTCGGCTCGGCCCTCTTTCTTTCGGGCCTCCCCGCTGTGTTGTGTACATAGATTAGCCCATGGTCAAACACGCTCCAACGGCACCCCCCTCTTCTGCGGCCGGGTGATAGAAATGCCTGGTGAGCGCACACAACGAGGGTATCTCCGGCACTGATCACGACGCTGGGTTGCTGCGGGCCGAGGACGAGGTCGTCGGCCTGGCGAGCGACCTGATCCGCATCGACACCACCAACACGGGCGACCCCGAGACTCTCGTCGGCGAGCGTGCCGCCGCCGAGTTCGTGGCGGCCAAGCTCAGCGAGGTCGGGTACGACGTCACCTACGTCGAGTCCGGGGACCACCCGGGGCGCGGCAACGTCATCGCCCGCTTGCCCGGCGCCGACTCCACGCGGGGCGGGTTGCTGGTGCACGGGCACCTGGACGTCGTTCCCGCCGATCCCGCCGAGTGGTCCGTCCACCCGTTCTCCGGGGCCGTGCAGGACGGCTACGTGTGGGGGCGCGGCGCCGTCGACATGAAGGACATGCTGGCCATGAGCCTCGCCGTCGCGCGGCGGCTCAAGCGCGACGGCATCACCCCGCCGCGGGATGTCGTCTTCGCGTTCCTGGCCGATGAGGAGGCCGGGAGCTTCCACGGGGCTCAGTGGCTGGTCGACCACCGGCCCGAGCTCTTCGAGGGCTGCACCGAGGCGATCAGCGAGGTCGGCGGCTTCTCGGTCACGCTCAAGGACGGAGTTCGCGCCTACCTCGTGCAGTCCGCCGAGAAGGGCATCCGCTGGCTGAAGCTGCGGGTGCGGGCCCGCGCCGGGCACGGTTCGATGGTGCACGACGACAACGCCGTCACCAAGCTCTCCGAGGCCGTTGCGAAGCTCGGCAACCACCGGTTCCCGCTCGTGCTGACCGACTCGGTTCGCGAGTTCCTCGCCGGCGTCACCGAGATCACCGGCTGGGACTTCCCGGAGAACGACATCGAGGGCGCCGTCGCCAAGCTCGGGAACCTGTCGCGGATCGTCGGCGCCACGCTGCGCGACACCGCGAACCCGACGATGCTCACCGCCGGGTACAAGCACAACGTGATCCCGTCGGTGGCCGAGGCCGCCGTGGACTGCCGGATCCTGCCCGGGCGCGAGGAGGCCTTCGACCGCGAGCTGGCCGAGCTCCTCGGTCCCGACGTGGAGCGGGAGTGGGTCGGGCTGCCGCCGGTGGAGACCAAGTTCGAGGGCCGCATCGTCGACGTGATGACGGCGTCGCTGCTCGCCGAGGACCCGGGGGCGAAGGCGCTGCCCTACATGATGTCCGGCGGCACCGACGCGAAGTCGTTCAGCCGGCTGGGCATGAACTGCTTCGGCTTCGCGCCGTTGAAGCTGCCCGCGGACCTCGACTTCGCAGCCCTGTTCCACGGCGTCGACGAGCGGGTCCCGGTGGACTCGCTGAAGTTCGGCACCCGCGTGCTCGACCGGTTCATCCGCAACAGCTGATTGTCGGTGCCGTCTGGTTTCATCTACCCGAGTTGATCACCGGGGAGGTGCGGCGTGGACGTGGCGCGGTTGATCGAGATCTACCTGGAGCACCTGCAGGCCAGGAAGCTCGCGGCCAATTCGTTGCGCGCCTACCGCCGCGACCTGGAGTCGGTGGCCGGTGAGCTGGTCGAGCTCACCGGCACCGGCGCCGACCGGCTGGCCGTGGACCTGGTCACCGCCTCGGTGCTGCGGTCGGCGTTCGCGCGGTTCGCCGCGGCGCGGTCCGCCTCGTCGGTGACCCGGGCCTGGTCGACCTGGAACGGGTTCTTCGGATTCCTGGTGATCGAGGGCGCGGTGTCCGGCAATCCGATGCAGGTGGTGCCGAAGCCGCGCAACGCTCCCTCCACGCCGAAGCCGCTGCAGGGCGAGGACACCCCCGAGCGGCTGCTGCGCACGGTGGCCGCCGGGGCCCGGCGGGCGCGGAATCCGTGGCCGGAGCGCGATCTCGCCGTGCTCGCCACGCTGCTGTGCACCGGGGTGCGTTCGGCCGAGCTGCTGGAGCTGACCGTCGGCTCGCTGGCCGGCCGGGCGGGGGATCGCCGGCTGCACGTGCACGGCAAGGGCGGCAAGAACCGGTCCATCCCCATCGAGGACACCCTGGACTCGCTGATCCAGAGCTACCTGGAGTCGCGGCGGGTGCGGTTCGGCGACCGGCTGCCCGGCGGCGAGCCGCTGTTCGTCGATCATCACGGCGAGGCGCTGCGCCGGGGCGGTCTGCAGTACCTGGTGCGGCAGTCCCTGCGGGCGGCGGGCGTCTCCGACCGGGTGCAGCCGGGCGCGATGGTGCACGCGCTGCGGCACACCTTCGCGACGAGGCTCGCCGAGGACGGGGCGAGCGCTGCCGAGATCGCCAAGCTGCTCGGGCACTCGTCGATCAACTCCAGCCAGACCTACATCGACGTGACCGCGCGCGAGCAGCGGTTGTCCGTGCGCGCCAACCGGACGTTGCAGGTGCTCGGCGAGCTCTCCGACGGCTAGCCACAGTCAGCCCCACTTGTCGGCCGCGGCCAGGCCGATCGTCGCTCCGGCCGGGTCGGACACCACCGCCGTCGCGCCCAGCAGCGGGTGATCGGCGCGGCCGACGGTTTCGCCGCCCAGCTCCACCACCCGGGCGCTGATCGCCTCGACGTCCTCCACCGCGAAGTAGCACAGCCAGCCCCAGCCGGCCGGTCGCCGCATCGTGCGGGACGCCAGCGGCCGGCCGTGGGCGAGGTACTGGTCCGCGTGCACGGTCCAGCTCAGGATGTCCGCCCAGAACGCGTCGGCGCGGTCCGGGACCGCCGTGCACAGCTCGATCCAGCAGGGCTCGCCCGGCCGCGGGCTCGGCGCCCACGGCCCGTGCTGGGCCCGTCCCTTGGCGATGAGCGCGACCGCGTCGTCGGGGCCGGTCAGCGAGCCGTCCTGGGTGGTGCCGGCGAACATGGGGCGCCAGCCGGGTCGTTCGCGGCCGCGCGGGGAGCGCATCGCGGCGCAGCGCCGGTTGCCCACCCAGCAGTCGAAGCCGGCGCCGGTCGGCGCCGGGGTCCAGTCGAGCAGGGCCCGGTAGAAGACCGCCGAAGCTATCGGGTCCTGGCTGATCAGGTCGGTGCGGCGTAAGCCGCGGACTACGGGACGTGCGGGCACCGTCGATTCCTCGCCACCGCTGGGGACCAACTCATCCTGGCCACCCCGGCCGGTCCGCACAATGCTCCGTTCGTCTCACCGCAGCCGTTCGAGCTCCCCGGCCACGGCCACCACCTGGGTCGCGAGCTTGCGCAGTTCGGCGTGGTCGGCGGCGTCCTCGACGGCCGTGACCACGTCTTCGGCCGCGCAGCGCAGCTGGAACAGCCGGTCTTGCAGATCCGCGAGCTCGGCGGCGGAGAGCACCACCGCGTCTTCCGGGAGGCCACCGCGTTGCACCGCGGTGCGGCGTTCGTAGGCGCGTTGACGGCAGGACTGCGCGCAGTACAGGCGGGGACGTCCTTGCCTGCCCGACTCCGGGACGCGCCGTCCGCACCACGCGCAGTGCCTGGCTTGGCGTTGGCGGCGGGACGGCGGGTCGGAGGTTTCCACGATCGATCACGTTAGCCAATGGCCCCGCCTGCGCGGTGCAGGCACGCCGATCGGGCAGAGTTGCGGGCGTGACGCATCCTTTCCTGTCCGGTCCCCGGCCCCGCGCGTTCGCCCACCGCGGGTGGCACCTCGGGGAACTGCACGATCTGGAGAACTCGCTGGCCGCGTTCCGCCGCGCCGCCGACAAGGGTTACCGCTACATCGAGACCGACGTCCACGCGACCGCCGACGGCGTCGTGGTGGTGAACCACGACGCGACGCTGGACCGCACCACGGACGGCCGCGGCCTCATCGAGCGGCTGCCCTGGTCGGCCGTCGGCTCGGCGCTCATCGGCGGCCGGGAACCGGTGTGCCGGCTGGACGCCGCGCTGGAGGAGCTGCCGGAGATGTTCTTCAACATCGACGTCAAGGCGGACTCGGCGGTGGGGCCGGTGCTGCGGACGCTGCGCAGGCACAACGCCTGGGACCGGGTGTGCCTGGCGTCGTTCGCCGAGCACCGGCTGGCTGCGATGCGGCGGGCCATCGGGCCGCGGCTGCTGACCTCGACCGGGCGTCGTTCGGCCGGGTTGCTGTGGTTGAGCTCGCGGTGGGGCGGCTGGCCGTTGCGGTCGGCGGTGGTCGGTGGCGCTACGCAGGTGCCGACGGGCTTCGGCCGGCTGCGTTTGATCGATTCCCGCTTCGTGCGCCAGGCTCATCGCTGGGGCATGGAGGTCCACGTGTGGACCGTCGACGACGCCGTGGAGATGCGGGAGCTGCTGGATCTCGGCGTGGACGGGCTGGTCACCGACCGGCCGGACGTGTTGCAGGAGGTGTTGCGGGAGCGGTTCGGCGAGCCGCGGCCGGAGGTCGGCGGATGAGCAGAACTACGCATTGTCTCCGCACGGACCTCCACCGCGTTCGTTGAGCCAGTAAGGTCCGGTTACCCCCAATCGAGTGATCTTGGCCGGAGGACCGAACGGATGAGCGTGATGGACAGCGACCTGGCACCGGACGCCGCGCGGCGGCGGCGCCGGGAACAGCGGGGTTGGTGCTGGTACGACTGGGCCAACTCGGTGTTCCCGACTTCGGTGACCACGGTCTTCCTCTCGCTCTACCTGACCTCGGTGGCGACCGAGGCCGCGAAGGCGGACGTCGCGCGCAACGGCCTGAACGCCTGCCCGCAGAACAACGCGCTGGTGCAGTGCGACATCTCGGCGTTCGGGCTGGTGTTCCCGGCCGGGTCGCTGTGGGGCTACCTGCTGTCGGTGGCCACCGTCGTGCAGGTGGTCGTGCTGCCGATCACCGGCGCGATCGCGGACCGGACGCAGAGCAAGCGGCTGATGCTGGGGATCTTCGCGTTCGGCGGCGCGGCGATGACGGCGCTGCTGGCGCTGGTCGGCGGGCAGAACTGGCAGCTCGGCGTGGTGCTGTTCATCATCGCCAACATCTGCTTCGGCGCCTCGGTGGTGGTCTACTACTCGTTCCTGCCGGAGATCGCCTCCGTCGACGAGCGGGACGACGTCTCCACGCGCGGCTGGGCGGTCGGCTACCTGGGCAGCGGTGCGGCGCTGGCCATGCACCTGGTGATCTACCTGGGCCACGACGCGGTCGGCATGAGCACGGAGACCGCGGTCCGGCTGATCTTCCTGTCCTCGGGCGTCTGGTGGGCCGTGTTCACGCTGCTGCCGCTGGCGGCGCTGCGTGAACACCGCGCCCCGGAGGGGGCCGTGCGCGGCCCGTCCGCGGTCACCGCGGGCTTCAAGCAGTTGATGACCACGTTCCGGGAGGCGAAGCACTTCCCGCTGACGCTGGCGTTCCTCGGGGCGTACTGGATCTACACCGACGGCATCTCGACGGTCACCCAGGTCTCGGCGCAGTACGGCAACCTGGAGCTCAAGCTCCCGCAGGACTCGCTGATCATCACGCTGCTGATCGTGCAGTTCATCGCCTTCGTCGGCGGGGTGCTGCACGGGGTGGTGGCGCGGCGCATCGGCGCGAAGAAGACGATCCTGATCAGCCTCGCCACCTGGCTGGTGGTGCTGGTCGCCGCGTATTTCGTGCAGGCAGGCCAGCAGATGCAGTTCTACGGCCTGGCGGTGGGCATCGGGCTGGTGCTCGGCGGCACCAACGCGCTGTCCCGGTCGCTGTTCAGCCAGATGGTGCCGCCCGGCCGGGAGGCCGAGTACTTCTCGCTGTACGAGGTGGGGGAGCGCTCCACGTCGTGGCTGGGCCCGCTGGTGTTCGCCGGGGTCGGGCAGGCGACCGGGTCGTTCCGGCTGGCCATCGTGTCGCTGGTGGTGTTCTTCGCGGTCGGGTTGGTGCTGGTCGCGCTGGTACCGGTGCGGCGGGCGATCGAGGCTGTCGGCAACCCGGCGCCGAAGGTTCTCTGACTCGTTCGGTGAATACGCAGCGTGTGCGGCGGGTGACGATGCGCGCCCGCCTCGCCAAGGCGGCGGCGTTGCTCCATGCTGGTGACAGGCGTGGCCGGGATTTTCGGCACGATCGGAATATGCCGGTACGCAGCGTTGTGACAACAGGGAACCAAGTATAGCTACATTCAGTTACCAATTTTCGCGTCTTGTCCGCCGTCCGTGTCGTGATCTCCGTCCCACTATGGTCACTTTCCCGAGATCCAGCTTGGCCATAGTGACTCATCATCTGGCACTATCACCCGTTCGAACGCACCTATAGATTGCGAGTGGGATAACGCGTCACGAACGCAGACCGACTGCATCTCTAGGGAGAAAGCCGTCGTTGATGGGTGAACAACGTCACCGACGGCAACCAGAAGTACTACACCGGGAACATACGGCGGGTCCCCCGTCGTTGCACACGGTGAGCACAACCGCTCGGGCCAGGTCCCGGGCCGAAGTGAAAGGAACCGTCATGGCCGACCGCGTTCTGCGTGGCAGCCGGCTCGGAGCGGTGAGCTACGAGACCGACCGTAACCACGACCTCGCACCGCGCCGGACGGTGCGCTACGCCTGCCCCAAGAGCCACGAGTTCGAGGTGCCGTTCTCCGACGATGCCGAGGTGCCGCCGACTTGGGAGTGCCGCCTGCACGGCACCGAGTCGAAGATCATCGACGGCAGCGAGCCGGAGCAGAAGAAGGCCAAGCCGCCGCGCACCCACTGGGACATGCTGCTGGAGCGGCGCACCATCCCGGAACTCGAGGAGCTGCTCAACGAGCGCCTCGACCTGCTGCGGGCACGCCGCGGGCACTGAGCGACCAGGACCCGACGAAGCGCCTGGGGCATCCCGTCCCGGGCGCTTCGACGTGCCCGGATCCCGCGGTCGTCAGCGGCGGATGGAGCGCAGGACGCTCGCGGCCTGGTTGCCGCGGCGGCGCAGGCCCCACTTCGTCACCCTGATGAGGGCTTCGCGCACCACTTCGGCGTCCATCTTCGAGCTGCCGAGCTCGCGTTCCACGAACGTGATCGGCACCTCCACGACCACGAAGCCGGCCTCCACCGCGCGCCACGCCAGGTCCACCTGGAAGCAGTAGCCCTGTGAGGCGACGTTGTGCAGCTGCAGCGTCTCCAGGACCTCCCGCCGGTACACGCGGTAGCCGGAGGTGATGTCGTTGATCGACACGCCGAGCGCCAGCTTGGAGTACACGTTGGCGCCGCGGGACAGCAGCGCCCGGTACCAGGGCCAGTTCACCGTCCGCCCGCCGGGCACGTAGCGCGAGCCCAGCACCACGTCCGCGCCGGTGCCGTCCGGGCCGAGCATGCCGATCAGCCGGGGCAGGTCCTCGGGCGAGTGGGAGCCGTCGGCGTCCATCTCGATGATCGCGCCGTAGTCCCGCGCCAGCGCACACTCGAAGCCCGCCACGTACGCCGCGCCGAGCCCGGCCTTCTCGCTCCGGTGCAGCACGTGCACCCGCTCGTCGTCGGCGGCGAGCCCGTCGGCCACCTCGCCGGTGCCGTCCGGGCTGCCGTCGTCGACGACCAGCACATGCGCTGAGGGCAGCGCGGCGAACAGCCGCCGCACGATCGGCTCCAGGTTGTCCCGCTCGTTGTAGGTGGGGATCACCACCAGGGCCGAGTCGTCACCGGCTCCGGGGGCTTGCCGGTTCGCCATCCATGTCCTCCTAGCCGGCCCGCTCGGCCGGCCGTGCACTCGTATTGGTCGGGTTCAGACGTCCGCGGTCCGCCGGGGCCGCCACCAGGACAGCGCCACCGCGCCGACGCCCAGCACGACCAGTGTCCACATCGGAGCGCTGCCCAGCCGGGTGGCGAGCGTCTGCGTCGAGCGCAGCGGTACCTCGGCGATGAGATTCTGCGCGGTGAACAGCTCGGTCTGCTGGGTCACGGTGCCGTCCGGCTGAACCACGGCGCTGACGCCGCTGGTCGCCGCCACCAGGACCGCCCGCCCGTGCTCCACCGCGCGCAGCCGGGACATCGCCAGCTGCTGGTAGCTCATCTCGGAGTGGCCGTACCAGGCGTTGTTGGTCGGCACCGCGAGCAGCGTCGCGCCTTCCTGGGCCGCGCCGGTGAACACGTCGTCGTAGGCGACGTCGTAGCAGATCCCGACGCCCAGCCGGACGCCTCCGACGTCGAGCACGCCCGGCTTGTCGTCGGGCACCATGTCCGAGCGGAAGCGGTCCACGAACGGGCTCACCAGCCGCGCCACCGGCCGCATCGGGATCGTCTCGGCGAAGGGCACCAGGTGCTGCTTGACGTAGCGGTCGCCCGCGCCCGTCGCCGGATCCCACCGGACGACCTGGTTGCGCAGGGCGCCGTCGGGGTCCTTGCCGAGGCCGCCGACCACGAGCGGGACGCCGAGCTGCGCGGCGACGCCGGAGAGGTCCGGGTCGGTCTGGCTCGGCCCCCAGCTGCCGACCTGCTCGGGCAGCACGACGAAGTCGAGAGGGCCCTTCGCCTGGTCGGCGGCGAGCTGCTGCGCGGCCGCGATGTGGTTGGCGTGCAGGACGTCGTCCTCGTACAGCAGGCCCAGCCCCAGATTGGGCGCGTTGCCCTGCACGATCGCGACCCGGGCGGTTCCGGCGTTGGGGTCGGTGCCGATGAAGGGCAGCATGGCGAGGCCGGCCATGACCGGCACGAGCACTGCGGCCAGCGGTGCGGCCCAGCGGCGCGGGGTGCGCGCGCGGCGGGCGAGCTCGGCCAGGCCACCGCCGACCACCGCGACGGCGAAGGACACCACGGCGCTGCCGCCGAGCGCGGCCAGCGGCAGGAACAGGCCGGTGTCCTGGGTGAATGCCAGCTTGCCCCACGGGAAGCCGCCGAAGGGCACGGCCGAGCGCAGCGCCTCGGCGGCGACGAACACCGCCGCCATCCACACCGGCGCTCCCGGCAGGCGGCTGACACGCGCCATCCCGGCGCCGCCGAGCGCGACGAACAGCGCCTGCACACCCGCCACGCCCAGCCACGGCCACGGGCCGAAGTCGGCGCCCAGGAAGTCCTGCAGCCAGCCCAGCAGCGGCAGCAGGAACGCGAAGCCGAACAGCAGGCCGTAGCCGAATCCGGCGCGGGCCTTGCGGCCGCGGAGCACCGCCGCGAACACCGCGAACGCGATCGGCGCCAGCCACCACAGCTCGCGCGGGGGAGAGCCCGCGTAGAGCGCGAAGCCGGCGGCGCCGACCGCGAGCATGCGCAGCCAGACCGCGCCGACCGATCGACCTGCAGCCTTGCTGCGGCCCGGCCGCTCAGCGCGCTGCGGACGAGCCGTTGGGACAACCACCCGATCAACCTTCTCGGTGCCGCGGTCCCGGCCAGGCCAGGACGGAAACGTTCTGTCGGTTCGTGCGCGGGCAGGCCGGCGCGCACCAAACAAATGTACGCCGGATGGTGGACCCGGAGCCGCAGTGGGCAGAGGGGACAGAACGCTCAACGGGGCCGCGGGCAGTGCTGACCCGCGGAGATCACCAGGTTCGGCTGTCGTGGGTGACCGCCTCCTCGTCGCGGAGCTCGGCGCGCAGGACGGCCTTGGCGACGCGTTCCGAGGCCGTCATCGGCAGCCGGTCGCGGAAGGTCCAGTAGCGCGGGACCTTGAAGTAGGCGAGCTGGGTGGCGCAGAAGTCCGCCAGCTCGCGAGGATCGCACGGCTCGCCGCGGAGGACGACCACCGCGTGCACCTCCTCGCCGCGCAACTCGTCCGGCTCCGGCAGGACCGCGGCCACGTCGACCGCCGGGTGCAGCTGCAGCACGCGCTCGACCTCGGCGGCGGCGATGTTCTCGCCGCTGCGGCGGATCATGTCCTTGGTGCGGCCCGCGTAGTAGACGCGGCCCTCGTCGTCCATCCGGGCCAGATCGCCGGTGTGGAACCAGCCCGCCCGGAAGGCGCGTTCGGTGGCCTCCGGATCGCGGAAGTAGCCGTGCATCAGGCCGGTGCCGCGGATGGCCAGCTCGCCGACCTCGCCGCGCGGCACCGGGGCGCCCTCGCCGTCGACGATCATGACCTCGCGGCCTGGCGCCGCCCGGCCGAGGCAGCCCGTGCCCACCGCGGCGTCGTGGTCCTGCGGGGTCATCCGGATGTCGCTGCCGGTTTCGGTCATGCCGAACGCCTCGAACCACGGGACGTCCCACCGCCGTTCGAGCGCGGCGTGCAGGTTCGGCGGGATCGCCGAGGCGCTGATCGCGCGCACCCGGTGTTCCCGGTCGGCAGGCGACGGGTCCTGGTCGAGCAGCAGCTTCGGCATCAGGCCCAGGCAGTAGAACCACGTGACGCCGTGCTCGCGGACCTTCGCCCAGAACGTGGTGGGGTGGAACCGGTCCAGCACCACCAGCCGCGCCCCGGCGGCGAGGCCGAGCGCGACGTTCCACTGCGGATCGATGTAGTGGAACGGCTGGGCGGTGAGGATCGTGTCGCGGTCGTCGATGCCGGGGAAGCCGTCGACCAGGCCGGACGCGAGCGTGGTCCAGTAGCGGTGGGGGAGCGCGCAGCCCTTGGGCGCGCCGGTGGTGCCCGAGGTGTACTGGATGTTCGCCAGCGCCTCCGGTGTCGGCGGCGCGCACCGGGGCGCTTCGGCGGCCGGGAGGTCGATCGCGTCGACGTCGAGGACTTGCCGCACCGAGGTGGCCTTCAGGACGCGGGCGAGCAGATCCGCGTGCTCGGCGGTGGTCAGCACGACCCGGGCCTGCGAGTGCGCGAGCACGTGGGTGGCGTCGTACTCCTGGTAGCGGTTGTTGACCGGGACCATCGCCGCGCCCAGCTTGGCCGCGGCGAGCCAGCCGAGCGGGAATTCCGGGCGGTTGTCCATCATCACCGCGACGCGGTCGCCCGCCGCCACGCCCGATCCGGCCAGCAGCGCGGCCAGCGCGTCGCTGCGGCGGTCGATCTCGGCGAAGGTGAGTTCGTGGCCGGTTTGGTCGAAGGTCCACGCGGTGCGATCCGGCCAGCGCCGGGCCGCGTCGCGGACGAGGTCGACGAGGGTTTCGGCGTTCATCGGGCGTCTCCCGTCCGGTCGGCCGCGAGCTCCTCGGTGCGGATCGCGTGCCGGATCTCCAGTCGCAGCGCCGATTCGAGGGCGTGGTCGATGCCCGCGTCCAAGGCTTCCTTGGCCATGGCCAAGGTGGCGCGCGGCCGCTCGGCCAGCCGTGCCGCCCACCGGTGCGCGGTCTCCAGCAGCGCGTCGCCCGGGACCACCGTGTTGACCAGCCCGAGCCGGTTCGCCTCGGCGGCGTCGATGGTGTCGCCGAACAGCAGGATCTCCTTGGCCTTGAGCGGGCCGACGAGCAGCGGCAGCAGCTTGGAGATGCCGCCGGTGACGCTGAGCCCGAGCCCGACCTCGGGGAAGCGGAACCGGGCGTCCTCCGCGGCGATCACCAGGTCGCAGCAGAGGGCGAATTCCGCACCCGCGCCGACGGCGTGCCCCTGCACCGCCGCGATGACCGGCGCCGGGCAGTCGCGGATCAGCCGCGTGACGTCCTGGATCCGGTCCAGCCGCGCCTGCACGGTCGCCGGATCCTCCGGCGGCGCCTTGAGGTCGTGGCCGGCGCAGAACGCGCGGCCGCGCCCGGTCAGCAGCACCGCGCCGACGCCCGCGTCGGTGATCGCGCCGAGCGCGGTGACGAGTTGTTCCACCAGGGCGGTGTTGACGGCGTTGAGGCATTCCGGCCGGTTGAGCCGGATGACGCCGACGTCGCCGGCGATCTCGGTCTCCACCACGGCACCGCCGGACTGGACTTCGGACAACGGCTTCCTCCTCAACTCTCGGGTGAACGCGGGCCGTGCAGCTGGGTCGCGTGCCAGGAGCGCAGCCGCTGCGACCACGGCTGCGGCCGTCCGTCGGCGCCCACCTTCACGATGGTCCGGGTGCCGGTGGCGTTCGGTTCCCGTCCGCAGTGGAAGGTCCAGATCGCGCTGGTCCGGCCCAGCTCGGTGAGCCGCAGCCGGACGAGCAGGTCGCCCGCGCCGGTCACCGGCGCGTGGAACTCGATCTGGAAGGCGCGGACCACGTAGTGCAGGTCGGGGTGCCGGCCGGCGATCGTCCCGGTGTCGTAGCCCGCGGCCGCGAACGCCGCCGTGGTCGCCCGCTCGACGTGCAGCGCGAACCGGGTGTTGTGCAGGTGCCCGTTGGGATCCAGCTCGTCGAAGTGCACCCGCGAGCGGTAGCCGATCGCGGGTGGGGTCCCGGTGCTGCCTGTCACGCCGCCTCCTCGCGCTCTGTCGATCGATCGATCGGTCGACAGCGTAGGATCGTCGCGGCGAGACCGCAAGACCGCCCGGAACGGGCGTGGCCCGGGTGGCGATGCCGCCACCCGGGCCACGCGTGGTGTCGCTCCGGTCAGTCCCGAGGCGCGCGGGCTCGCATCGACGGCAGGCGGATCTGCCAGATCTCCTCGATGAGACCGTGGATCTCGGCGGCATCCGGCAGTGGTGTAGCCGCGGCGCGCTTCGCCGAGACACCCAGCAGCTGCAGGGCCAGCTGCGCGTGCGCCGCGCCGATCGAGTCCAGGTCCATCTCGCCGGACGGCGAGTACCACTTCGCCACGCCCGAGCACATCTCCAGCACCGCCATCCGCGCGAACCGCTCGTCGGGGACCGAGAAGACGCCGCGCCGGCAGCCGTCGGCGATCGCGTCGCGCCAGAAGTCCTCGTAGCGGTCGCGGATCTGCACCATGGTGTCGCGGCGCTCGGGGCCGAGGACGCCGATCTCGTTGTCCACCACGGTGGTCTCGTCGCGGTGCAGCGCGTGCGTGAGCACGTGGACGTGCACGAGCCGGGCGATGACGGCCTGCGGTTGCGCGGCTTCGGCCGATACCCGCTCGGCCGCGGTGATCAGCCGGTCCAGGGACGCCTTCATGATCGAGAAGAGCAGGTCTTCCTTGGTGCCCATGTAGTGGTAGAGGGTCGCCGAGGACAGCCTGGCGGCCTCGGCGAGTTCCCGGATGCCGGTGCCGTGGAAGCCCTGTGCGGCGAACAGCCGGACGGCGGCCTCCCAAACCTGGCGCTGGGTGTCGTCGCCCGCGCGGACCTGTGCGCTCATCTCGTCGTGCTCCGGATTCCTCGGTCGATTGATCGATCAGCCCGACCTGCACGGTACCGCCGACGGGCCGGTTCGCCCGCGTCGCGCTCCTCTTGACCCCGCATCGGGGGAGAACTACGGTGCGACGCACCTCTCGATCGATCGATCGAACGAGCTTTGGAGGCGGGATGACCGATGAAGCGACTTCCCTCCGGCGGGCCCGTCCGCTAGCCGGCGGGGATCCCGGATCCTCGCCGGGCCTGCGGGCCGCTCTCGGCGACCGGCAGATGAGCATGATCGCGATCGGCGGCGTGATCGGAGCCGGGCTGTTCGTCGGCACCGGCAGCGTCGTCAACAAGGCCGGGCCCGCCTCGCTGGTCGCCTACGTGCTCTCGGGCCTGCTGGTCATCCTGGTCATGCGGATGCTCGCCGAACTGTCCGTGGCGGCACCGCGAACCGGCTCGTTCGCCAGCTACGCCACGCGCGAGTTCGGCGGCTGGAGCGGCCTGGCCATCGGCTGGCTCTACGCGTACGCGTGGTGCGTCACCGTCGGCGTCGAGGCGGTGATCGGCGGCGGGCTGCTCCACGACCTGGTGCCCGCGATCCCGGCCTGGGCCGCGGCCGTGGCGTTCATGGTCGTGCTGACCGCCTCGAACCTCGTCGCGGTGCGCGCCTACGGCGAGGTCGAGTTCTGGTTCGCCCTGGTCAAGGTCATCGCGATCGTCGGGTTCCTGGTGCTCGGCGTGCTGGCGATCGCCGGACTGCTGCCCGGCGTCGAGGCGCCCGGCGGCCAGAACCTGTTCGAGCGGGGCGGATTCGCGCCGAACGGCTGGTACGCGGTGCTGCCCGCGCTGCTCGTGGTGACCTTCGCCTTCAACGGGGCCGAGGTCGTCACGATCGCCGCCGGCGAGGCGAAGCGCCCGGCGGAGGCCGTGCGCAAGGCCATCCGCTCCACGGTGGTCCGCATCCTCGTCTTCTACATCGGCTCGGTCGCCGTGATCGTCACGCTGCTGCCGCACGCCGAAGCCGGCATCACCGACAGCCCGTACTCCGCGGTCCTCGACCGGCTGGGCATCCCGCACGCCGGGCTGATCATGGACATCGTCGTGCTCGTGGCGGTGCTGTCCTGCCTGAACTCCGGGATCTACACGGCGTCGCGCATGATGTTCGCGCTCGCCGGCAACGGCGACGCACCGCGCCTGCTCGCGCGCTCGAACTCCGCGGGCGTGCCGGTTCCGGCGGTGCTGCTGGTGGCGCTGGCCGGGCTGATCACCGCCGGGGCGAACTACTTCGTCAGCACGGGGGCGGTTTTCGACTTCCTGGTGGACTCCAGCGGCTCGGTGATCATCCTGCTCTACCTGTGCATCGCGGCGACGCAGCTGCGCAGCCGCGCCAGGGCGGCGCGCGAGGGCCGCAGCCTCCCGGTGCGCATGTGGGGCTACCCGTACCTGTCGTGGGGCGTGATCGCGGCGCTGGTGGCGCTGTTCGCCCTGCTGGCCTTCGACCCGTCGACCCGGCGATCGCTGCTGCTCACCATGGCGGTGGCGGCCGTCGCGGTGACCGCCGGAGTGCTGCGGCAACGCCGGAAATCCCACCCCGCCAGCTGAATCCGCCGACGGCGCGCCGGGCCACCCGAGGTTGACCGGTGCGCCATGCTGGTGGCCGGAAACTTCTCCGTTGGAGGTGGGAATGCCTGCTGGGCGTGAGGAAGTCGGCGTCGGGGAGCACCCGGTCATCGCGTTGCACGGTTGGTTCGGTTCGGGTCGGGCATGGCGGCCGCTGCAGCCGCACCTGGACGGCACCCGTTTCCGGTACGTCTTCCCGGACTACCGCGGGTACGGCGCCCGGGTCGGTGAACCCGGTGCGCACACGCTGGAAGAGGCCGCCGGGGACGTGCTCGCGCTCGTCGACGAGCTCGGCTTCGACCGGTTCTCGCTGATCGGCCATTCGATGGGCGGCGCCGTCATGCAGCGAGTCCTGGCCGACGCACCCGATCGGGTTCGCGCCATGGTGGGCGTTTCGCCGGTGCCCGCCGGAGGTGTGCCGTTCGACGAACAGGGCTGGGCGCTGTTCTCGGGCGCCGCCGCCGACGCCGGGAACCGGCGGGCCATCATCGACTTCACCACCGGCAACCGGCTGACCGGGGTGTGGCTGGACGCGATGGTGCGCCACTCGCTGGACTCCTCCGATCCGCGGGCCTTCGGCGACTACCTGTCGGCGTGGGCCAAGGCCGACTTCCAGGCCGAGATCGACGGCCGCGAGCTGCCGGTCAAGGTCATCGTCGGCGAGCACGACCCGGCGCTCGGCGAGTCGACGATGCGCGAGACGTTCCAGCGGTCGTACCCCGGGTGCGAGCTGGAGGTCCTGCGCAACGCCGGCCACTACGCGATCGACGAGACCCCGGTCGCCCTCGCCACCAGCATCGAGACCTTCCTGGCGAAGGCCGAATAGTCGCGGTGCGCCCGCGCATCCGGGCCGATATCCTCCAGCCGACCCGTTTATCCACTGTGGATGGAGAGCCCGGATGATCAAGTCGCCTGTTCGCCTGACCGCCGCGGTGCTGGCCGCTGGGCTCATCGGAGTGGGTGGCCCGGTGGCCTACGGCGCCCTCGGCGACGGGGCGCCATCCGAGCGGGCCGGGGCGGCGTACCTGGAGACCAGCCTGTTCTTCGGCACCGCCATGCCCGGCGGCGGCGAGCCGGTGTCGGACGAGCAGTTCCACGCGTTCGTCGACGAGGTCGTCACGCCGCAGTTCCCGGCGGGCCTGACGGTGCAGGACGGGTACGGGCAGTACCGCGACGCGCACGGCGTGATCGAGCGGGAGAAGTCGTTCGAGCTGGTCCTGCTCTACCCGGTCGCCGAGCACGACGCGAACGACCCGAAGATCGAGGGCATCCGGGAGCAGTACAAGAAGCGGTTCGCGCAGGAATCGGTGGCGCGCGTCGACGACCGCACCGCCGTCGACTTCTGACGGCCGCCGCAGGAAAGTCCGTGACATGCCGGATGTCGGCCATCACGAAGCGTTACCCTGGCCCGGGTGATCTCGGTGGGAGGGGAGCGGACGATGGCCGACGGCGGCAATCGGTTCGACGGTGCGGCGGACGCCGTCGTGCAGGGGCGCGATTTCCACGGCGACATCTACTTCTACCCGCCGAGCAGCCCCCAGGCGCCGCCACGGCAGGTCCCGCCGCCGAGCCGGTTCTACACGAACAACGAACGGCAGCTGGCCGAGATCACCAAGTTCCTCCGGCCCGGCGAGGCCCGGGACCACGAGCGGCCGGGCCTCGTCGTGCTCCGGGGCGATCCCGGCGGCGGTAAGAGCGCGACGGCCTACCAGTGGATCCACGAGCACGGCACGCACTACCAGGACGGCTTGTTCTACGCCTCCTTGACTGCCGGAACGCGCGAAACAGGCCTGGAGAGCGAGGCGTTGCACAACTGGCTTCTCGGCGTGGGCTACGCGCGGGACCAGATCCCGGCGACGTTGGACGGTCGTGCCGCCCTCTACCGGTCGTGGAGCACCGACAAGTGCGTGGCGGTCGTGATCGACGACGCGATCAGCGCTGCTCAGGTCCGCGCGTTGCTGCCGGGGATGGGCAATTCGGCCGTGCTGGTCACCGAGGCGCGTTCGCTGGGCGCGTTGCGGGCGAGAGCTGGAGCCGAGTTCGTTCCGCTCGACCCGTTGTCGGCGGACTCCGCGCGGCTGCTCGTGTTCCGGATCGTCGGCGAGACCCGGGATCTGGCCCGGGAATCTGAGCGGGTCGACGAGTTGATCGGCCTGTGCGAAGGCCAGACCACCGCGCTGTGCGTTGCCGCTTCGCTGCTGGTGGAGTTCCCGGACCGGCCGGTGGCCCGGTGGGTGCGCGAACTCTCGCGGGAAGGCAGGCGCCTGGCTGCGCTGTCCCGCGACGAGAACCTGTCGGTGCTCGCAGTTTTCAACACCGCTGTGGGGCGTCTCGACGAGCATGCCCAGCAGGTGTACGCGGCGTTCGGGCAGCATCCCGGAACGGGTGATGTGAGCCTGGCGGCGTTGTCGGCCGCCGTCGCCTTCGACGAGGACGACGTTCAGGATGCGCTGGACCGGTTGTGCGCGGCGCATCTCGTCCGCGAAGTCGGCGACGACCGCTACTTCGCCTACAGCCTGGTCCGCGAGCATTCCCGCGCGCGCTTCCCCGACGCCGCGATGCGGACCCGTTTCGACGAGTTCTACCTGCGCAGGGCCATCGCCGCCGGCCACGCGGTACAGCCCAAGCGCGGTTGGCTGGAAAAGTTGTGGCCGGAACTGCTCGGCGAACTGGCCGACTCCAGCGGTGATGGATGGGCTTGGCTGGACGCCGAGCGGGCCAACGTGCTCGCCGTCGCCCGCGGGCTTCACGGCAGCGGCAGCGAGCGGCTTTGCCAGCTGGCCGTGGCGTTGTGGCCGTTTCAGGAGCAGGCCAAGTACGTCGAGGACATGGACGTGCTCAACAAGAACGCCGCCGAGGTGGCAGTCGCGCGAGACTTGACCTTTGCCGCCGGACTCGCCGTTGTCCAGCGCGGATTCGCCTTCCGGACCCGAGGCGAATACGACAAGGCGGCGACGTTGTTCGCCGAAGGAGAGGAGCTGGCCCGCCGGAGCGAGCGCGTCGACCTGGCCGCCACCGCCGTGGAGTCGCTCGGCATCAGCCAGCGGGACCAGGGCGACCACGGCGAAGCGCGGATCGCGTTGCGGCGGAACATGGAGATGGCTGAGGTGCTGGACGTTCCGCGGCGCACGGCGCTGGCGCGGATGCACCTGGGCTCCGTCGATGAGCCCGAGGCCGGTGTGCGGCTGCTCGACCAGGCGCTCAGCACGTTCGAGGCACTCGGTGAGGGTTACAACGCGGCGAAAACCCGGATGTGGCGCGGAAAGCGGCTCATCGAGCTCCGCCGGTACGCCGACTCGGAAGCGGACCTGACCTCGGCCCTGGCGTACATGACCGCCCACCACAAGCACTTCGACCGGGGGCAGATCCTGCTCTTCCTCGGCGAGAACGCGCATGCGGCGGGCGATGCAGCGGCTGCGCGGCAGCACTTCATGGATGCCGTTGCGCTGTGCCGGATGCGGGGTTTCGCCGAACTCGCCCAGCGGGTGCACGGCCGGCTCGACGAGGATCAGTCCTGAGCGCGGACTTCGAGCCGGACCGGCTCGACGCGGCGGCCGAGCCGGATTCGGGTCAGCTCGGGTAGTTCGTGCAACGATCTGCCGGCACACAGCCAGGCGTGCACGAGGGCGGCGCAGACCGGCCCGAGGTCATCGGCACCGCGCCAGCGCACCACCGGCTGGTCGGCACCGGTGACGATCCACGCACCTGCGCGGTCCCGGGCCGCGCCCAGCAGGCAGCCGGGGAGCCCGGCCAGCGACGAGCGGATCCACGACAGGGGATCGTCGTGCCGGTCGTCGTCGACGAGCACCTCGGCGAGCTCCAGCCAGCGGCGGTCCGGCTCGGCCGAGTCCGTCACCAGGATCCCGTCGCGAATCGAGTCCAACGCGGCGGCGGGGAAGCGGACAGCCGACGCGCCGTGCTCGTCCAGCCGCAGCCGCACCAGCTGGCTGCCGACCGCCGGGACGTCCACTGCGGGCAGTGGGACGGCCGCGGAATCGGCTGGAGCGGCGGGTTCTTCCAGTTCCAGGCGGGTGTAGACCTCGGCGCGCAGCAAAGCGGCCGACTCTCCCGGAGCTGACGTGACCAGCTCGGTGATGTCCGCGTATCGCGCGGCCGAATGGTCGCCGATCGTGTCCTCCAGCTGTTCCCGCAGCGCGGCGTGTTCGTCGAACCGCGGTGCCGCGCGCAGCAGGGCGGCGATCGGGGAAGCCGCATCGACCGTATCTTCCGGCCAGGCCGCCAGCAGGACCGGTGTGCCGAGCGCGGCGGAGTAGAACGTCACCGAACCGTGGTCGCCGATGGTGACATCCGCGGCGACCAGCGCCGCGCGCCAGCCTTCCTCCGGCGGCAGCACCACCACTCCGGCGCGGGCGCACTCGGCGAGCCACATGCGGACCTGCCACGGCGAATGCCCGTGCCAGATGTTCGGGTGCAGCGCGACGACGACGCGGTACTCGTCCAGCGGCAGCTCCCGGGCGAGGCGGAGCACCAGCGCCGGGTGCTGCCCGAACAAGGAAGCGCGGCCCCAGGTCGACGAGACGACGACGCAGCGCTGTTCCGGCCGGATCCCGAAGCGGTGCCGGTAGGCGTCGCGCAGCGGGCGGCCGGCCAGCATCCGGTCGAAGCAGGGATCGCCCGCCACCAGCGCCGCTTCGAGGGCGGCCGGGCAGTACCGCGCCAGCCGGTCGCGCTGCTCGTGGTGCGACAGCACCGCTACCGACGGGACGAGCTCACCGTCGTGCAGCAGCCACGCATCGGAAAGACCGAAAACCGGATTCTTGGATTCTTGGATTCTTGGATTCTTGGATTCTTGGATTCTTGGATTCTTGGATTCCAAGAATTTATTGTATCCCATTCCGTGGGGCAGAATGATCAATGGCGCGTGGATTTCGTGCTGCGGTCCGCCGTAGCTGGCCGACACGGCGAGGTCGAAGGAGTCCGAGGTGGCCGTCTCCCAGTCGACCGGCGTGATCCCGCGACCGGCGAGGAATTCCGCGGTGCCGGTGGTGAAAGCGCTGGATCCGATGCAGGTGAACACCGTCTGGATGCGCGGGTCGCCGGCCCAGAGCGGGACCACGTCGAGCAGCCGCGTGGCGGCGGTGACGTTGTGCACGACGACCAGCACTCGCCGGTCCGTCGAGACGGTTCGCCACTGCCTGCCCGGCTCCCCGATCAGCAGGTCGTCCCACTTCAGCGCAGACACCGCGCCATCCTATCCGCTGCTTCGCACGAGCCGGTCGGCTGTGACCAGGTGGTGGGCGACGGCACTCGTGAATTCTGCCATCGCCGATGGTGATCCATAGTGGACGTTCAGCGGCCGTGGTAGGTGAATGCCGCCCAGCGCATCGGTGGCGTCGGGTCGATTTCCGCGAAGTGCTCGGTCAGTTCCGCCGGTGCTCCCGGGACCGGTCGGCGGTCGGGGTCGAGCATCCACAGCTGGGCGGCGCGCAGGGCCTCCGCCGGGTCTGGGCGGTTCGTGTTCAGGTGGTGGTGGAACACGATCATGAACGTCGCCGTGGCCAGGTCGTCGATCTCCCACTTGGTGCCGACCACGCCGCTGGCGCCCGCGGCGAGGAACGCCGTGGCCAGGGTCAGGACCTCGTCGTGCGCGCGGATGGTCAGGTCGCTGGCGCACGCCGCGAGCACGACCAGCGCCGCGTGCGGTCCGCTCTCGTGGTGCTGGCGCAGGATGTCGCGCACCGGCAGGGCCCGGCCGGCGCCGAGCCGCAACGCGGATTCGACCGGGATCTCGGCCTGATCGGCGTGGCAGCTCAGGTGCAGCAGCGACGCGTCCGGGAGCGCGGCCAGGACGTCCTCCGGCGTCGGCACCGAGCGGCGGCGCGGGCCCGGGCGGCCGAGGTAGCTGCCGTCCGGGTAGTGGGCGTCGTGGATGTGCCCGAGCTCGTGGCGCGTCCAGTGCAGTTCGGGCGTGCGCACCAGGACCGGTTTGTGCGGCCAGGGCCGCGGGTGCCGGCGGGCGGCCTCCACGAACTGGCGCGCCGAGGCGGCATAGGCGATGACGACGTCCTGGCAGGCGTAGCGGATGTCGCCGGCCGGTGCCCGGCGGCGGGCCGCGTGCCACGGCACGACGGTGAATTTCCCGGTCGGCACCAGCACGATCCGGGGCGTGCCGGGATCGTCGAGCCACTCCAGGAGGGGCCCGAGCGCGGCCTCCCACGCCCAGTCGCACACAGCCTCCAGCGCGGCCTGCCACGGCTGCTGCGCCGCCGCGCCGACGCTGGCGAGTTCTCGCTGCAGCAGGTCGAAGTGCCGGGCCGCCTCGTGGTGCTCGGACAGCTGCGGGCAGGGGAGCCGGTGGATGGTCCCGCGGTCGGTGACCAGCACCGCCTCCCCTTCGATCAGGTACACCAGCGCCCGGGTGCGCCGTGCCCGCAGCTCCGCGCCGATGTCGGCCACCGCCGTGGCCGAGACCAGTTCGTCGTCCGCATCGGTGCCTTCGAGCGCGCGGAACACCTTGTGGCGCAGGTCGCTGGGCAGCGGGCTCTTGGTCGGATCCGTCCACTCGGCATGGGTGTCCCACGGCTGTCGCCGGTCGACCTCGGCCTCCCAGCGGTCCGCCAGATCGGGACTTCCGTTGGCGCGCAACAACTCCGGCATGCTCGCCGCGGTGGTGGCAGCGTGCAGCACCATGCCGCGTCCCAGCTCCAGCGCCCGGATCGCGGACTCCGGTCGTTCCGCGTCGAGGCACCTGCGCGCGGTGCGAACGGCCCTGCCGGCCGCATCCGCCGCGGCGTGCATCGCGCGGCCGGGGCTGGACTGCAGCAGAACGCCGCGGGCGCGCACCCGAAGCGCTTCCAGGCTCGTCTCGATCGCCCGCTGCTGGTCGCCGCGCTCCGGATCGTCGCGGTGCCGGTAGTTCATCGCGAGCAGATCCAGGTCGCCGGCCAGGAAATCGCTGGATCCCGAGCGGAAGTCGGCCACCAGCCGCTCCAGCCCTTCGATGGCGGGGTCGAGGGCGTCCGGCGACATGCCGCGCGCGAAGCGGGCCTGCCGCCCGAACGTCAGCAGCCGCATCGCCAGGTGCCGGTCGTGCGCCGGGCGCACCGGAGCCTCGACGACCTCCGCGAGCACCTCCAACCCGTAGTCCGCCAGCTCCAGATCTCCCGAGACCAGGCCGAAGCTCATGCAGAGGCTGGCGGCGCCGATGTTCTCGGTGGCGTAATCGGCCCGGGTCCGCGGCAGCCGCCGGGCCGCGTCCAGGGCCTCGCGGGCGCCGTCGAGGTCGACCTTCCCGGTGAAGCGACCGGCGGATCGCCGCCTCAGCTCGCGGACGAGGGCGATGCCCTCGGACACCCGCGCCTGATCCTCGGGTTCGAGGCCGGCCGTCACCGCGCCGACGCGGTCGGCGAGGGAGTCCAGCTGTTCCGCTGTCGGCAGGAGCTCGCTGTAGAGGGGAACCATGCCGAGCAGCCGCACCGACGCGGTGATCCTGGCTATCCACCGGATGCGGTCCTCCGGGACGAACCCCTCCAGGGCCGGGCGCAGGTCGCGGAGCACGACGTCCGGTTCGCCGATGGAGCTCTCCGCGACCCGGGCGGACACGTCGCTGACCAGGTTGGCGAGCGAGCTGCCGTCCGGCGCGTAGTAGCCGGCGGCTTCGACGTCCTCGCGGTTGCCCGTCAGCGCGAAGCGCACCAGGAGCATGCTGCCCAGGGTGGGCCCGAAGTCCATCCGCATCTCGTGCTCGGCGGGCAGGAGTTCGGTGGCGCGCTGGATGTGGCCGAGCGTCTCCTCCACGGACTCCAGGTCCACCTCCGCCTTCTCGTCGAAGGCGAGCAGGGTGTGGCTGAACCCGGCGGCGATGTTGTCGGACGGGTACTCGCGCACCACTTCCTCGGCGATCGCCCTGATCCGGGCCAGCGCGTCGGCGGGAACCTCGCCGTCGCGCCGGGCCTGCGTCAGCAGCGCCCCGGCCAGCCCGGCGAGCGCCTCGGCGCGCTCCGGATCGTCGTTCGGCATCGCGTTGACCTGCTGCTCCTGCCAGCCGACCAGCTCGGCCATCTCCTCGGCGCTCAACCCGGGCACTCCCTCGGCGGACAGCCGCTGCATGGTGACCAGCAGGCGGACCGGGGATTCGAACGGGAGGCCCGCCGTGGCGGCACTGATCAACCGGTCGGCATCGTCGCCCGCCAGTGCCGACTTGACGGCGCGGATGGCTTCCAGCTCCGCCGTGGTCAGCGCACCGTCCGCGGCGTCCTCGGAGACAGTGGCCAGGTCGTCGAGCGCAGCGGCGAGATCCTGCTTCTCGTCGGTGTTCCTCGCCCAGACGAGCAGCCGCAGCGCCGCGAGTTCGGGGCTCGACGCGTCCGCCGACACCGCGGCCAGGTGCCGCCGGGCCGTGGGGAGTTCGGCTTCGTCCAGGTAGTCGACGATCTCGTCGAGCTGGTCCACACCGAGCCGCTGCTGGCGGTGTTCGGCGGGCAGGTTCTTCGACAGCGCGAGGAACGCGATCCCCGTGTGGCAGGTGTCGCGCAGGTGGGTGCTGATATCGATGCGCTGCAACGCTTCTTCGAACGTCGCGATGGCGCTCCGGCGGTCGTCCTCGCCGCCTCCCAGCATGGTGAACCGGGCGAGCTGCATCGTCGCGCGGGCCATCGCCGCACGGCGGCGGAGTTCGCCGTCGGCGAGACCGGACAGCGCGACGTCCAGGTCGGCGATCGCCTCGTCGATGTGGCCCAGCTCGTCTGAATCGGCCACCAGATTGGCGATGATCATGCCGCTGCGGGCGAAGATCTCCGCGCTGCCCGGGGCACCGGCGGTCAGCTGCGGGCGCAGCTCGCGCAGGAGATCCACAGCGAGGCGCAGGTCGCCGCGCAACGAGTGCGCCAGCGCGAGTTGGTAGAGCGGGATGAGCTGCGCGCCCGGCTCGTGTTCGTGGATCGCCGCCATGCTCGTGGCGATCTCGATCGTCCTGGTGGGGTCGCCGTCGGTCAGGGCGGCGCGTTCCAGCAGCAGCGCGGAGATCCCGAGCAGGTCGCCGCTGACGGATTCCGCGTGGATGTCCGAGATCACCTTCCGGCGCAGCGCGACGATGGCTTCGTCGAGCTCGGCGAGCCGGGGGACCGACGTGGCCGGTCGCGGGTCCGACGAAAACGCGGCCCGGAGCACGACCGACCGGTACCTGCCGGGATCGCCGTCCGGGGCGTGCTCGATCAGCGTGCCCAGGTCCGCCGTCAGGACGTCCCAGTCGTGCGGTGTGGTCTCGGCTCCCTGCGCGAGCACGACGCCGACCCGTGCGGCGGCGATGTCCGGCATCGCGATCAGGTCGGCGGAGAGCGCGTCGAGATGCGCTCGCACGGCGCGGAGTTCGGACTTCGGCCGGCCGTTGAGGAGCTGCCGGAGTTGTTCGTCGGTGAGCTCCGCGCGGCGCGAGGCGGCCGGCAGGTCCTTGAGCAGGAAGAGCAGGGCGAGCTCGCGGTGGCAGACATCGCGGAGGTGGACCTCCGGCCACGCGAGGGATTCGGTGAACGTCGCGACCGCGCGCCGGTGATCGGCGGCGTCGCCGCCCAGCAAGCGGAACCTCGCCGCCCACAGCTGGGCACGGGTCAGCACGGCACCGCGCCGCAGGTCGCCGTCCGGGAGCTCGCCGATGGCGATGTCCAGATCCGCGATCGCCGCGGCGAAATCGGCCGGGTCCGCCAGCCGGACCACCGCATCGGCGATGATCAGCGCGCTGCGGGCGCAGATCTCGGCGCGCCCCGGGTGTTCCGCGGTGAGCAGCGACCGCAGCTGCCGCCAATATCCTGCGGCGGCGCGCAGATCGTCCTCGCCGCGGTGGGCCGCGCGCAGCAGGTGCGCCAGGCAGAGGTCGTAGAGCGGCGGGATGCGCGCGGGGGAGTCCTCGTCGAACGCCCCGGCCAGCCAGTCGGCGATTTCGATCGCCTCGGTCGGCTCCGCGCCGTCCAGTTCGTCGCGCTGCAGCAGCAGTTCCACCAGCTGGACGCTGGCGTAGTAGCGCTGCTCATCGCTGAGGTCGCCCTGCAGCTCTTCGCGCAGCGTGGCAATCGCTTCGGTGAGTTCCGCCGGAACTTCGGTCATCCTTGCTCCCTGCTACAGCATCCTCGGACCAAGCTAGCGCCTCTCGATCGCTGTCCAGCCCGGATTCGACCACGCGACACCGCATTTCCGGTCTCCGATAGGGTCGGGCATATGTCCGAATCGTTGCGCACCGTGCTTCCCGCCGGCCACGAGTGGCATCCCGTCCTGGACGGGGAGTCGGGTGCCGGCACCTTCCGCTCCGCGGACGGCTCGCGCTACGCCAAGTGCGTCGCGGCTGACCAGGCCGGAGAGCTCGAACAGGAACGGGACAAGGCCGATTGG
This sequence comes from Saccharopolyspora sp. NPDC045839, assembly GCF_056431645.1. Lineage (NCBI taxonomy): Bacteria > Bacillati > Actinomycetota > Actinomycetes > Pseudonocardiales > Pseudonocardiaceae > Saccharopolyspora > Saccharopolyspora sp. NPDC045839. The sequence goes on along the minus strand of NZ_JBWKKH010000020.1, from coordinate 82,231 downwards.
CTTTGCGCCAACGGGATTCCCGGGCCCCGCGTCCTCGACTGGAGTGCCGGCGACGAGGGTGCGTGCCTGGTGACGAGCGCGGTGGCGGGCGTGCCCGCGAACGCGGTTCCGGCCGAAACCCTCGCCCGCGCCTGGGAATCCATCGCTGATGCCGTGCGACGCTTGCACGAGCTGCCCGCCGACTCCTGCCCGTTCAGCCGCGACCTGTCGAAGATGTTCGCGATCGCGCAGGACGTCGTCGCCCGCGGCGCGGTGAATCCCGAGTTCCTGCCGGTGGAACAGCAGCAGGAGGAGCCCGTCGCGCTGCTCGCGGACCTGGCCCCGCAGCTGCCGCAGCGGCTCGAACAGGAAGCCGCGGAGACCGTGGTCTGCCACGGAGACCTGTGCCTGCCCAACATCATCCTCGACCCGGACGCGCTGGAGGTGGCGGGTTTCATCGACCTCGGCAGGCTCGGCACGGCGGACCCCTACGCCGACATCGCGCTGCTGCTGGCCAATTCTCGCGAAACGTGGCCCGACGAGAGCAGCGCGTCCGTCGCGGACGAGACCTTCGCCCGCCGGTACGGCATCGAGCTCGACGCCGACCGGCAGCGGTTCTACCTGCACCTGGATCCGCTCACCCGGGGCGGATTCGCAAAGGCCGTTCGAGACTCCTGTTGGCCGGCGGCGCGGGTGACGGCCCCGCCACCCAGCGAGCCGCTCCGGGCCGACCGCAATTTCCATTGAAATCGAAGGTTCGATTTCCATTGAAATTGCGGACTTCCGGGTCGGCCCGCAGCCGCGGGTCGCAACGCCGCACGTCGATGAGGTTTCGCATGCGCCGTAGGCGCATAGCCCACCTACGACACTGGCACCGCCGCGGGTTCACTGTGCTCACCCCTCCGGGGTTCTCCCGGCGAGGACGGCCCCTCCGCCGTGTATTGGGCATACATCAGGAGGGGCATCCACAGTCCAGGGAGCCTCTGAGGTTCCGCCACCCGCGCCGCCACGCAAACTGAGGTTGGAAAACCTCATTGGAAATTGCGGTCTCCGAGTTCCGGTCTCTCAGACCGGGAGGAGGCGGGCGACCAGTTCGCTGAGGCGGCGGGCGTTGCGGCACTGGTGCATCTCGACGACCCCGGCGTAGGCGTGGGCCGCCGAATCGCCGGTCGACCAGCGGGGCGTCGGCTCGGGGTTGAGCCAGAACACGCGGCGCGCCCGGTCGACGACCTGCCCCAGCGCGGCCAGGTTCGGGTCCCAGCCGTTGGTGCGGGCATCGCCGAGTACCAGCACCGAGGTGCGCGGGCCGACCGCGTCCAGGTGGCGTTCGGCGAACTCGCCCAGGGCGGCGCCGTAGTCGCTGCTGTCGTGCCAGCCGGTCACCGCCGCCTCGGTGAGGATGCGGCGGCCGAGCTCCACCGGGTCGGCCGAGCCACCGGTGATCAGGCCGGTCACCTCGTCGGTGCGGTTGACGAAGGCGAACACCCGGACCTTGCTGAACTGGTCGTGCAGCGCCTGGACCAGCAGCATCGTGAAGTTCGCGAAACCCGCCACGGACCCGGAAACGTCGCACAGCAGCACGATTTCCGGTCGCCCGGGCCTGCGCCGCTGGTAGGCCGGACGCAGCGGCACGCCTCCGGTGGACAGCGAACGACGCAGCGTCCGGCGCAGGTCGATCCGGCCGCGAGCGGCCTGCCGGCGCCGCGCCGCGAGCCGGGTGGCGAGCTTGCGGGCCAACGGCTGCACCGCGCGGCGCAGGTCGGCGAGCTGCTCGCGCCCGGCGTTGAGGAAGTCGATCTGGTCGGCGCTGGGCGCGATGGCGTGCTTCGCGATCTGCTCCGTGCCGCGCAGTTCGGCCGAGCGGCGCCGGGCGTCGGTGCGCACCCGGTTGCGGAAGTCCTCGATGCGCCGCCGGATCTCGTCCCGGTCGAGCCGGTCGGTGAAGTCGGCGGCCTCACCGGCCCGCATCGCGGCGAGCACTCGCGCCAGCAGCGTCTGCGGCTGCAGCCGGTCGAGCGTCTGGTGCGCGGACCAGCCCTGCGGCCCGTCGCCCGAGCCGAACCGGCCGAGCGCGTCCACCGCTTCACCGGCGAGCTGGGTCATCGCCGACCGGTCGTTGGCGGCGAGCGCCTCGACCAGCCGCTGCTCCAGGTCCTGCTCGTCCCCGGTGCCTTCGGGGCGGCCGACGCCGAGCGGGAAGTAGAGGTCGAAGGTCGCGTCGAACACCGAGCGCTGCCGGTCGGTGCGCAGCAGCGCGGCGGCGAGGCCCTCGCGGATGCGCTCCCGGTCGGCCAGTCCGAGCACGTCCAGCGCGGCGGCGGCATCGACGGTTTCGCCCGGCCCGATGCGGATGCCGTGGGACCGCAGCGCCTGGGCGAACCCGGTCAGCCGCTCGGGGAGGCCGTTGATCGGCTCGGTCATCCCACGGTCAGCTTCTCGGTGGCCTTGTGGACGTCGTCCTGGTGCTTGAGGATCACGCCGAGGCTGTCGCGGACGATCGCCTCGTCCAGGCTGTCGGCGCCGAGGGCGAGCAGCGTGCGGGCCCAGTCGATGGTCTCGGCCACCGACGGCGCCTTCCGCAGCTCCATCCCGCGTAGCGCGCCGACCACCTCGACCAGCGAATCCGCCAGCGCGTCGTCGAGCCCGGGCACCTTCAGCCGGACGATCCGCTGCTCCAGCTCGGCGTCGGGGAAGTCGATGTGCAGGAACAGGCAGCGGCGGCGCAGCGCCTCGGAGAGCTCGCGGGTCGCGTTGGAGGTGAGCACCACGAACGGGCGGCGTGCCGCGGTGATCGTGCCCAGTTCGGGCACCGTCACCTGGAAGTCGCTGAGCACCTCCAGCAGCAGGCCCTCCACCTCGACGTCGGCCTTGTCGGTCTCGTCGATCAGCAGCACCGTCGGCTCGTCGCCGCGGATGGCGGTCAGCAGCGGCCGGGCGAGCAGGAACTCCTCGCTGAAGATGTCGGTGCGCGCCTCGTCCCAGGTCTCGTCGCGCCCGGCGGTGATCCGCAGCAGCTGCTTGGCGTGGTTCCACTCGTAGAGCGCGCGGGCCTCGTCGACCCCCTCGTAGCACTGCAGCCGGACCAGGCGAGCGCCGCCGACCTGCGCGACGGCCTTCGCCAGCTCGGTCTTGCCGACCCCGGCCGGGCCTTCCACCAGCAGCGGCTTGCCGAGCCGGTCGGCCAGGAACACGGTGGTGGCGACGGCGGTCGAAGCGAGGTAGCCGGCCTCGGCCAGCTTCGCGGACACGTCGTCCACGGACGAGAAGAACCCGGTCCCGGCCGCTGGTGCGCCGCCATCGGTCATGCCGCAAACTCCCGTCCACCCGGCCCGGCGTGCCCGGGCCCCACCGAACTGAACAGTTGCTCAGATGGCGTCACTTTGTCAACGAGGCTGTGCGTCACCCAACGCGCGGGGGTGGGTCGTCGTTTTCGCGCGAAACCGGCGCCGCGTCCTCACGAGGGCCGCCGGTTTCTCGCGAAAAACACGGTTTCTGCGCTCCTCGCTGGAGCGGCGGGGGACGGCGAAT
>NZ_JBWKKH010000020.1:0-78714 GCF_056431645.1 Saccharopolyspora sp. NPDC045839 | reverse complement strand
CGTGCGGGGGGGATGTTGAACGGGGGAGCTCCTCGCGCACGCCCCTGGACGCCGTCTTTTTTTGGTTTGTGGGAAGCGGTGTTTTCGCGCGAAACCGGCGCCGCGTCCTCACGAGGGCCGCCGGTTTCGCGCGAAAACGGCGTTCTCGGCGCTAGCCGCGGGAGCGGCGGGCGATGGCGACTCCGACGAGGCAGATCACTCCGCCGATCAGGCCGTATGCCGTCGGGATCTCCGCCAGCAGCAGCCAGGACAGCAGGATCGACACCACCGGTACGGCGTAGCTCGCGGCGCTGAGCCTGCCCGCCGGCATCCGGTGGAGGGCGTAGGCCCACGTCGTGAAGCCGATCGCGGTCGGGAACAGTCCCAAGTAGACGGAGGCGAGGATCGCGCCGGCGGGCGCCGCCTGGAGTTCGGCGATCAGTTGCGGGGTCCACGGCAGGAGCACCGCGGTGGCGACGAGGCAACCGAGCCAGATCGCGATCGTGCCGTCCACCCCGCGAAGCGCGGCCTTCTGGACGAGCACCCCCGCCGCGTACAGGACGGCGGCCAGCACGCAGAGCGCCGCGCCGAGCCAGTCCCGGTCGCCGGAGGAGCCCAGCGCGATGATCGACAGGCCGCCCAGCGCCACCACGGAGCCGGCGACCAGCGCCTTGGGATAGCCCTCGCCGAGGAACAGCCCCGCGCCGAACGCGATCAGCAGGGGCGCGATGTTCACCAGCAGCGCGGCGGTTCCCGCGTCGATGTGCCGCTCGGCGGCGTTGAGGACGACCGTGTACCCGGCGAGCCACAGCACCGCGTACACCGCGATCAGCGTCAGCGTGCGGCGGTTGCGGGGGACCGGCGCGGAGCCGCGATGCCGGACCAGCACCAGGATCGTCAGCGCGGCGGCGGCGACCGCGATCCGGATCAGCGCCATCGGCGCGGGGGAGAGGGTTTCGCCGATGCCGCGGATGGCGACGAACGCCGATGCCCACAGCAGCACGGTCACGATGACGGCCGCGGCGGCCTTGCCGCGTTGTGCCCCGGCCGGGGCGGTTTCGGAGATCTGGAGCTGTCCGGTCACGTCAGCTATCGTCGCCAGCCCGATTGGCAAGGACAAGCGATTAATTCTGCACAATGATTAAGTTCACCTGTACAGTCGGGGGATGCTCGACGTACCTCGGCTCCGCGTGCTGCGGGCGGTTGTCGCAACGGGATCGATCCGCGCGAGCGCGGAGGCGCTCGGCTACACGCCATCGGCGGTCAGCCAGCAGCTCGCCTCGCTGCAGCGCGAGACCGGGCTCCGGCTGTTCGAGAGGGTCGGCCGGGGCATCGAACCGACCGAGGCCGGCCGCACGCTCGCGACCGAGTCGGAACCGCTGTTCCAGGCCCTGAGCCGGGTCGAAGGCGTCGTCGGCGATCTGCGTGCCGGCCGGGTCGGCAGTCTCTCGATCGGCTATTTCGGTTCCGCGGGCGCGACCTGGCTGCCCGCGCTCGTGGCCGCACTGCGCACCGAGTTCCCCGAACTGCGGCTCGACCTGCGGATGACCGACATCGTCGACGCCGAACCCGACATCGACATCTTCGTCGAGTACCCGGACACCGAGCACTCCCAGCTGGTCGACGTGCACTGGCTCATCGACGATCCGTACCTCGCGGTCGTCCGCGACGACGACCCGCTCGCGCAGCGCGCCGAGGTGCCGCTGGCGGAGCTGGCGGAGCGGAGCTGGGTCGACAACGACATCGTCGAGGGCGCCTGCCGCCAGGTGCTCCTCGCGGCCTGCGCGGAGGCAGGTTTCGCCCCGCGGTTCGTCGTGGAGACGCACGACTACCAGACCGCGATCCCCTTCGTGGCAACGGGAATCGGCATCACGGTGATCCCTGTGCTGGGCATCGGAACCCTGCCCGCCGGGCTGTGCTCGGTGCCCGTGGTGTCACCGACCCCGATGCGGCGGATCAGCGTGGCGGTCAAGAAGTCGATCGCGGAGCACCCGGCGGCCGAGCGCACCGTCGAACTGCTCCACGCGCTCACCCTGGAACAGCCATACCGAGCCTCTCCATCCCGGGCCCGGTGAGTTCGGCGGCCACCAGCTCGCCGGGCCCGCCGGGCGCGGCCGGGCGCATCAGCCCCTGGTGCACAAGACGGTGCGCCGTCTGCTGATCGCAGAAGGCCACGCCGTCGATGAACAGATCGGGCTCGCAGCTGCAGGTGATCTTCACCCGCCCCGCGGCCACCGCCTGGAGCGCGGCGCGCTCCCGGTGGTTGAGTTCGAAACGCACGTCGGACATCGCCCCCAGCTCCCTCCCGACGTCGTCGGCGTTCGGGAGCAGAGTCTCCCAACCGCCGCGGCAGGGCGGGAAGAGCAGGAAGGCCTATCCCGCGATGGTCACGAGCACCGGCCGGTGATCGGAGGCCTGCGTGTCGGGCACCTCGGCGCGGGTCGCGCGCAGCCGCCCGGCGAAGGTCACGTAGTCGATCCGCTTCTCGGGCGCCAGAGCGGGGAACGTCAGCCCGCCGCCCGGCCCGTTCGCGGCGGCCCAGCCGTCCCGCATGCGCGCCAGCAGCGGCGCCAGCTCCGGCGCGTCGGGCCCGGCGTTGAAGTCGCCGAGCAGGACCTGCCGGGAGCGTGGCGGATCCTGGTCCAGGATGCGGATCGTCTCGGCGACCTGCGTCCGCCGGACGGCCGGATCGGGCCGGTAGTCGAGGTGCGTCACGTAGACGTGGGTCGGCCCGCCGGGAGTCGCGAGAACGGCTTCGGCGAAGCCGGGCATCGGCTTCGGCACCGGCTCGGGATCCACCGTGGAGAGCCGGGTGATCTCGTGGTTCTCGGCTCGGATGATGGGGAACCGGCTCAGCAGCGCGACGCCGTACCGGCGGCGCTCGGTGCGCCCGGGCTCCGGATCGAGGTCGTAGATGGGCGCGAAGTAGGAGTGCATGCCGGTCATCCGCGCCAGCTGCGCGACCTGGTCGGCGTACCCGCTGCGCGCCGCCCAGTGCACGTCGACCTCCTGCAGGCCGACGACGTCCGCGCCGGCGATGACCTCGGCGGTGCGGGCCAGGTCGAGCCGCCCGTCGGCGCCGATGCCGGTGTGGATGTTGAAGTCGAGGACGTCGATGCCGCGGTGGGGCGCGGCCTGCGCGGCGTGCGGCAGCAGCGAGATCAGCGCTGCGGCGAGGGCGATGACGACATTGCTCCGGCGAGAGGCGGTCACGAGTCGGCAGCATACGAGCTCCCGGTGACGCCGTCATGGATTACGCCTTGCCAGCACGAAAAGCGCCGATCACGGCCGGGAACAGTCTCGTTTGGAGTTTGCGATCGGTGTTTGCGCTGGTCCCGGGGCCGTGAGTCTTTTGGGCTGCCATAGCGACACAAAAGACTCACGGCCGGAGCACCTGCAGGAACGCCGCTCCAGAGGCCGATCACAGGCGAGGCTTCGGCCTTGCGAGGTGGCGAACGGTGCCCCAGGTCGTCAGGCAGAGGACCGCCAGGGCCGGCCACAGGAGGATCCGGGCGGCGTCGGCCATCCACACCATGCCCGTCGCCGTGGCCGTGCCGAAGCTCGCCGCGCACGTCATGCCGAGCGGGAAGACCGTTGCCCAGCGGCGGAAGTCGTAGCGCAGGCGCGGCGCCAGCAGTTCGGCCACCGCCAGCACCACGTACCAGCACATGGTGATCGCCCAGAGCGCGATGCCGATCGCGCGCACCGCGGTGGCGAGCTCGGCCGGTGCGGCCAGCTCCCGCACCGCGGCGTGCAGCTTGGCGACGGCCACCGTGCTGATCGCGAGCGCCCCGCCGGCGACCCATTGGTCACCCGCTCCGCGGGCGACCTGCCGGAAGTCGAACCGGACGAGCACCAGGACGTAGAGCGCCAGGCCGACCGCCGCCGAGATCGCGCAAACCGCGAGCAGGAACGGAGATCGCGCGTCGGCGGCCAGCTGACCGGCCAGCACCGCCAGCGACTGCGTGCCGACGCAGACCAGGAAGCTCACCCCGACCGTCGGGGTGGCCAGGCCGCGCAGCACCCGGGGCATCAGGCCCGACCACAGCAGCGCCGTCAGCACGAGGAAGATCCCGCCGGCGGGCCAGCCGTGCAGGACCAGGGCGAGTCCGAGGACACCGGTCCCGGCGACGCACGTCAGGGCGCCGGGCCGGCCGGCCTCCGACCTCCATCGCTCGTTGTCGAAGACCAACCGCGCCAGGAACGCCGCGCCCAGCAGTGCCCACAGCACCGCGGCCACCGCGAGCAGCACCGCCGACAGCACGGGGAAACCCGCCAGGTGGCCGGCGACCGACATCACCCCGAGGCCCATCACCGCCGCGCCGGATTCGGGCGGCACGCGCTGCCAGATCATCCGCGCTACAGCCGCTGCCAGCCGCGCGGCGCCTGCCTGGTGCCCACGCGGTCGCCGCTGCGGCTGCGGTAGACCACGTAGGGGCGGAACAGGTAGTGCACCGGTGCGCTGAAGGCGTGCACGAGCCGGCCGAACGGCCACAGCGCGAACAGGGCGAGGCCGAGCAGCGCGTGCAGCCGGTAGTCCAGCGGTGCGTGCGCCATCAGCTCCGGGTGCGGCTGCAGCAGGAAGATCCCGCGGAACCACGGCCCGATCGTTTCGCGGTAGTCGTACGTGCCGCGCACGCCGTTGTCGATGACGGTCGTCCACAGGCCGAGGCAGATCGTGGCCGTCAAAGCGGTGTAGGTGAACAGGTCGCTGCGGCTGGTCGAGGCGCGCACCGCGTGGTTGCGCAGGCGCCGCCACAGCAGGACCAGCAGCCCGGCCAGCGCCGCGCAGCCCGCGAACGTGCCCATGCCCAGCGACACCAGGTGGTAGTTCGACTCCGTCACGCCGAACAGCTCGGTGAGCCACTTCGGCACCACCAGGCCGAGCACGTGCCCGCCGACGACGAACAGCAGTCCGTAGTGGAACAACGGGCTGCCGATCCGCAGCAGGCGGGACTCGTGCAGCTGGCTGGACCGGGTCGTCCAGCCGAACTTGTCGTACCGGTACCGCCACACCGCGCCGCCGACGAACACGGCGAGCACGACGTACGGCAGCACGGCCCACAGCACCACATCGATCGGGCTGGTCATCGGCGGCCTTCCTGGAGGGTGAGCGAAAAGGGCTGCAGACCGACCTGCTCGGTCGGCGGTTGCGCGGGAACGACGTCGCGTTCGCGCTGCTGGGGCACGACGTCGAGCACGGCCTGCACGGCCGCGGCGTAGGGCGTGCCGAGCTCGGCCAGCTTGCGGTGCAGCACCTCGATCGCCGGCCGGAACCGGCCGAGCAGGCGCTCGCCTTCGCGCCGCTCGGCGGCCGAGAACTCCAGCAGCGCGGGCAGGTAGTCCGGCAGCTCACCGCCGCCGACGCGGTAGCCGTGCGAGCGGTAGACGCCCGCCAGTTCGGCCAGCGCGCCGCCGCGCAACCGGGTGTCGCCGTGCACGTACCAGGTCAGGTACAGGCCGCGGCGGGGGCTGACGTCGAACACCTCGACGTAGTGCTGCTCGGCCTCCTGCGCCGGTGTTCCCGCGAGGTGATCCAGGATGCGGCGCAGGTGCTGCGCCGGGTCGGTTCCGGCGATCTCGCCGAGGGCTTCCCGCAGCAGGCCCATCCGCCCAGCCAGCTCGGCGTCGGGGTAGTGCAGGCACCACGCGGCGATCTGGCGCACCAGCGCGCGCGACCGGGCGTCCAGTCGGCGGCGCCTCACGACTTCTCCCCGCGCAGCGTCGGGAACATGCCCTCCGGACGCCCGCCCTCGTCCCACACGACCAGGTCGGTGCTGCCCGAGCGCAGGCCACCCATGCCGGGGCCGCCGTCGGTGTCCAGGCTGCACGTCGTCGCCAGCGCCTCCAGCTCGTGCGCGTCGCCGATGCCCGCGGTCGGGATGACGTAGCGGTCGTCGTACTTCGCGATGGCCAGCAGCCGGTACATCGACCGCAGCTCCGCGGTGTCCAGCCCGGCCGCCCGGACCGGCCCCTCGTCCGGCGGCTCGTCCAGGTTCACCGACCGCATGTAGGAGCGCATCGCCGCGAGCTTCCGCAGGGAGTCGCGCACCGGGCCGATGTCGCCCGCGGTGAACAGCTCGGCCAGGTACTCGATCGGGATGCGCAGCGCGTCGATGGCGCCGAAGAGGTTCCCGGCGTCCTCGCCGTCGAACCCGGTCTCGGCGACGGCGTCCACCACCGGCGACAGCGGCGGGATGTACCAGACCATCGGCATGGTGCGGTATTCCGGGTGCAGCGGCAGCGCGACGCGGTAGCGGCAGATCAGGTCGTAGACCGGGGAGCGCCGCGCCGCCTGGACCCAGTCGTGCGGGATGCCCGCCCGCTCGGCCGCCGCCACCACCTCCGGATCGTCCGGGTCGAGGAAGAGATCGCGCTGCGCCGGGTAGAGCCGGTGCTCGTCGGTCACCGCCGCCGCCTCGCCGACCCGGTCGGCGTCGTAGAGCAGCACGCCGATGTAGCGCAGCCGCCCGACGCAGGTCTCCGAGCAGATCGTCGGCTGGCCGACCTCGATCCTCGGGTAGCAGAAGGTGCACTTCTCGGCTTTGCCGGTCTTGTGGTTGAAGTAGACCTTCTTGTACGGGCAGCCGGAAACGCACATCCGCCAGCCGCGGCAGCGGTCCTGGTCGACGAGCACGATGCCGTCCTCGGCGCGCTTGTACATCGCGCCGGACGGGCAGGACGCGACGCAGGACGGGTTGAGGCAGTGCTCGCAGATCCGCGGCAGGTAGAACAGGAACGACTGCTCGAACTCGAACCGGATGCGGGTGCCCAGCTCGGTGCGCAGCTTCGCCACCACCGGATCCGCCTCGCCGTGCTCGGGCGTGCCGCCCAGCGAGTCCTCCCAGTTCGGTCCCCATTGGACGCTCGTCGGGCGCCCGGTGATCGCCGAGTTGGGGCGGGCCACCGGGGTGTCGTCGCCCAGCGGCGCTTCGAGCAGCATCCGGTAGTCGTAGGTCCAGGGCTGGTAGTAGTCGTCGAGCTCCGGCAGGTCCGGGTTGGCGAACAGCGTCGCGAGCTTGCGCAGCCGCCCGCCGCCGCGCAGCTTCAGCCGGCCGCGGCGGTCGAGCTCCCAGCCGCCGCGCCACTGCCGCTGGTCCTCGTAGCGGCGCGGATATCCTTGCCCGGGGCGGGTTTCCACGTTGTTGAACCAGACGTACTCGACGCCGCCCCGGTTGGTCCAGGTCTGCTTGCAGGTGACCGAGCAGGTGTGGCACCCGATGCACTTGTCCAGGTTCATCACCATGGCCAGTTGTGCCATGACGCGCATCAGTACTCCTTTTCGACGCTTCGCGTCAGTACTCCACGGCCTGGTTGCGGCGGCGGATGACGGTGATCTCGTCGCGCTGGTTCCCGGTGGGACCGTGGTAGTTCAGCGCGAAGGACTGCTGCGCGTAGCCGCCGATGAGGTGCGTCGGCTTGATCTGCACGCGGGTCAGCGAGTTGTGGATGCCGCCGCGCCGGCCGGTGGTCTCGCTCTTCGGCACGTTCACCGTCCGGTCCTGCGCGTGGTACATGAACACGGTGCCGGTGGGCATCCGGTGCGAAACGACCGCGCGGGCGACCACGACGCCGTTGCGGTTGGCGGCCTCCACCCAGTCGTTGTCGGCGACTCCGATGGCCGCGGCGTCCGCCGGGCTCATCCAGACCGTCGGCCCGCCCCGGGACAGCGTCAGCATGATCGGGTTGTCCTGGTACTCGCTGTGGATCGACCACTTCGAGTGCGGCGTCAGGTACCGCACCACGACCTCGGCGGTGCCGCCCGGGCCGAGCCGGGGTTCGCCGGCCAGGCGGTGCAGGTCCAGCGGCGGCCGGTACAGCGGCAACTGCTCGCCGAGCTCGGCCATCCAGTCGTGGTCCAGGAAGAAGTGCTGGCGACCGGTGAGGGTGTGCCAGGGCTTGAGCTGTTCGACGTTGATGGTGAACGGCGAGTAGCGCCGCCCGCCGGACTCGTCGCCGGACCACTCCGGGCTGGTGACCACCGGCACCGGCCGGGACCTGGTGTCGGCGAAGGTCACCCGGTGTCCGGTGTGGTGGGTCGAGATGTGCGTCAGGTCGCGGCCGACCCGCTCTTCCAGCACCCGGAATCCCTCGTTGGCCAGTCGGCCGTTGGTGGTGCCGGACAGCGCGAGGATGGCGTCGGCGGCCCGGCGGTCGGTGTCCAGCCGCGGGCGGCCGGCGGCCGGTCCGCCGGACGCGACCCCGTTGGCCTCGGCCAGCCACGCCAGCTCCGGTCCGACCTCGACGGTGTAGCCCTTGGTCGTGGTGCCGAGCTTGTCCAGCAGCGGGCCGACCGCGCCGAGTTTCGCGGCCACCGCGGGATAATCGCGTTCGACGACGGTGAGCGTCGGCATGGTGCGGCCGGGAACCGGGTCGACGTCGCCGCTGCGCCAATCGCGCAGCACGCCGCCGGGTTGGGCCGCCTCGCCCGGGGTGTCGTGGCCGAGCGCGGTCGCCACCACGTCCCGCCGGACGCCGAGGTGCCGTTCGGCGAGCCCGCTGAACTTCGCGGCGATGGCGTGGAACGCGTCGAAGTCGGTGCGGCACTGCCACGGCGGGTCGACGGCGGCGTTGAAGGAGTGCACGTACGGGTGCATGTCCGTCGAGGACAGGTCGTGCTTCTCGTACCAGGTGGCGGCGGGCAGCACGACGTCGGAGAACAGCGTGGTGCTGGTCATCCGGAAGTCCAGCGACAGCAGCAGGTCCAGCTTGCCCTCGGCCGCCTCGGCGCGGTGCACCTCGGCGGGCGGCTGTGCGGGCTCGGTCGAGCGCGCCGCCGCATCGGTGCCCAGCAGGTGCTTGAGGAAGAACTCGTTGCCCTTGGCCGACGAGCCCAGCAGGTTGGAGCGCCACACCGTCAGCACCCGCGGCCAGTTCGCCGGCGCGTCCGGGTCCTCGCCCGCGAAACCGAGCCGGCCCTCCCGCAGCTCCCGCACGACGTGCTCGACGGGTTCGAGCCCGGCGGCCTCGGCCTCGTCGGCGAGGTCCAGCGGATTGCGGTCGAAGGTGGGATAGGACGGCATCCAGCCCGCGCGAGTCGAGCGGGCGAGGCAGTCGGCGGCCGTCGCGCCGGCCAGCGTCCCGGCCGCGCCGGGCCAGGCGAGGGCGTCCGCGGTGAGCCCGTCGTAGCGCCACTGCCCGGTGTGCAGGTAGAACCAGGCGGTGCCGATCATCTGGCGGGGCGGGCGCTGCCAGTCCGCCGCGGACGCCAGCGTGGCCCAGCCGGTCAGCGGCCGGACCTTCTCCTGACCGACGTAGTGCGCCCAGCCGCCGCCGTTGCGGCCCTGGCAGCCGGTGAGCATCAGCAGGGTCAGGAACGTCCGGTACACCTCGTCGGAGTGGAACCAGTGGTTGGTGCCCGCGCCCATGAGGATCATGCACCGGCCCTTGGAGCGGATCGCGGTGTCGGCGAACTCGCGGGCGATCCGCGCAGCCCGCGCGGCGGGCACCGAGGTGATCTGCTCCTGCCAGGCGGGCGTGCCGGGCTGGTCCGCGTCGTCGTAGCCGGTCGGCCAGCTGCCGGGCAGGCCCTCGCGGCCGACCCCGTACTGCGCGAGCAGCAGGTCGAAGACCGTCGTCACCAGCGGGCCGTCCGGGCGCAGCCGGGTCGCCGGGACGCCGCGGGTGACCGCCGCGCCGGTGCCGTCCGGGGCGTCGAAGCGGGGCAGCATCACCTCGACCGCTTCGGCGTCGTGGCCGTGCAGGCTCAGCCGCGGGGTCACGGTGCCGAGGTCGAGGTTCCACCGCCCGGTTTCGCCGTCGTTCCAGCGGAATCCCATGGATCCGTTGGGCACCACGGGTTCGCCGGTCGCGTCGTCGAGGAGCACCGTCTTCCACTCCTCGTGCCCGCCTTCGCGGCCGAGGTCGGCGGCGGTGACGAACTTGCCCGGCACGAGTCCGCCGCCGCGCTCGACGAGGCTGACCAGGAACGGCAGATCGGTGTAGCGCCGCACGTAGTCGGTGAAGAACGGTGTCGGGTCGTCGACGAAGAACTCCTTGAGCACCACGTGCCCCATCGCCACCGCCAGCGCCGCGTCGGTTCCTGGGTGCGGCGCGAGCCATTCGTCGGCGAACTTGGTGTTGTCGGCGTAGTCGGGCGAGACGACCACGACCTTCTGGCCCCGGTAGCGGGCCTCGGTCATCCAGTGCGCGTCCGGGGTGCGGGTCACCGGCACGTTGGAGCCCCACATCATCAGGTACGCGGCGTCCCACCAGTCGGCGGACTCGGGCACGTCGGTCTGGTCGCCGAACACCTGTGGCGAGGCGACCGGCAGATCCGCGTACCAGTCGTAGAACGACAGCATCGGCGCGCCGATCAGCGCCATGAACCGCGAGCCGACCGCGTGCGAGACCATCGACATCGCCGGGATCGGGGAGAAACCGGCGATCCGGTCCGGGCCGTGCGCGGCGATGGTGTGCACGTACGCGGCGGCGATCATCTCGACCGCCTCGTCCCAGGTGATGCGGACCAGCCCGCCCTTGCCTCGCGCCCGCTGGTAGCGCGCCCGACGCTCCGGATCATCCACTATGGACTTCCAGGCGGCGACCGGCTCGCCGGTCTCCCGCCGGGCCTGGCGGTACATCTCCACCAGCACGCCGCGGGCGTGCGGGAAGCGGATGCGGGTGGGGGAGTAGGAGTACCACGAGAACGAGGCGCCGCGCGGGCAGCCGCGCGGTTCGTACTCGGGCCGGTCCGGGCCGACGCTCGGGTAGTCGGTGTCCTGCGCCTCCCAGGTGATGATGCCGTCCTTGACGTACACGTTCCACCGGCAGGAGCCGGTGCAGTTCACGCCGTGCGTGGAGGGCACCACCTTGTCGTGGCTCCACCGGTCGCGGTAGAAGGCGTCGCCCTCGCGGCCGCCCCTGCGGTACACCGCGCGCAGGTCCGCGGAGGTGTCCGCTTTGGACACCAGGCGGCCCAGTCTCAGCAGTGCGTCACCGGCGGTGCCTTCCGTCCGGTCTTCGGGGAATCGTCCGGGTGCTCCTTCGGCATCCCGGATCGGTGCTGCGCACATGGTCACTTCTCCCGGTCTCGCGGAGAAACGTCGCGGCGAATGCCGCGTTGGTCCGCGATCACAACTTAGGGTCGCGCTATCCGCCGCGCATCGTCATTAAGTATGGGAAACTTCACACGCTTTAATTGCGAAAAAATCTCGGTGACCGTTTTGCGTGACTGTGGTTATCGAACTTCTTTTGTCCAATTTGTCGGTGAATTGGTATTTCTTCAAATCCTCATGAACAGCGGTTTCATGCTAATGGGCGACCTGTCACTGGTATATACCAGGAATTTTTACATTGTTTTAGAAAACCTTGAGAGATTCTCGATCGGCTCGATGTCGGCGGCATGTCCTTTTGATCTACGGGCCGACCGCTATTCGGCTCAAGTGAACTACCATTAGTCATCGATCAATCGGAGGAGTCGGCCGGGGAGGGCCTGATCGCGGGTCGCGCCGGTGTCCGGGCGCGCTTCTGCGGCGCCGCTCGGCCGGCGCAGTGGGGTTGATCCGTTCGGCGGGCCGGGGCCTGCCCGGAGCCGTCCGATGTGGATGAACAGGCCCGCGGGTGCGCGAGCGTCGGCAGGGGCTGCCGTGGCGGGTGGTGTCCGGCGCGGTGTGGGCCCGGTGGCGGCGGCCTAGACTCGGGCCAGGACCGTCGATGCGGCCCTCGTTTCGTCGAGGGGGTGGTGGCGGTGGTCGTTCCCACGACCGAGTCGTGGCAGGACGAGCTCCGCGTCCAGCTGGCGGATCGGTACGGCTCCGCCGAAGGGCGCCGGCTGTTCGCCCGGTACGCGGAGGCGTTTCCCGCCGGGTACCAGGACGTGTTCTCCGCGGCCCAGGCCGCCCTGGACGTCGGCGCGCTGGAGGAGTTCCAGCCCGATGCCGGGCCCCGGCTGACGATGCTGCCGCTGCTGGGTTCCGGCGCGAACGCCCGGTTCGCGCTGCTGTGGTCGAGCCCGCGTCCGGCGCTGCTCGCCGACGTGTTCCCGGTGCTGGAGAACATGGGCCTGCGCATCGCCGACCACCGGCCGTTCGACGTGCGCCCGGCGGGCCGCGGCGCTGTCCGGGTCGAGGAGTTCGAGCTGCTGCCGAGGGATTCCGCGCTGCTGGCCGACCCGGTGGCCCGGGACCTGGTGGCGGCCGCGTTCACCGCGGTGTGGTGCGGGGACGCGGAGGACGACGGCTTCAACCAGCTCGTGCTGAAGGCCGGGATCGGCTGGCGGGACGTGGTGCTGCTGCGCGCGATCCACGCGTACCTGCGGCAGGGCGGCGTCACGTTCAGCCGGTCGTACGTGGAGCGCACGCTGCTCACGCACCGCGAGGTGACCAGGCTGCTGGTGGCGCTGTTCCGGACCCGCTTCGACCCGGCGGTCGCCGACCCCGGACGGCAGGCCGCGCTGGACTCCCGCGTCGAGGCGGCGCTCAACGCGGTGGTGCACCTCAACGAGGACCGGGTGCTGCGCGCCGTGCGGACCGTGGTGCTCGCGGCGGTGCGGACCAACTTCTTCCAGCGCGGGCGCGACGGCCGTGCCAAGCCGCGCCTGACGCTCAAGCTCGACCCGGACAAGCTGCCCTTCCTACCCGAGCCCCGGCCCGCCGTGGAAACGTTCGTCTACTCGCCGCGCGTGGTGGGCGTGCACCTGCGCGCGGCGAAGGTGGCCCGCGGCGGCATCCGCTGGTCGGACCGGCCGGAGGACTTCCGCGCGGAGGTGCTGGGCCTCCTGCAGGCGCAGATGGTCAAGAACGCGGTCATCGTGCCGCAGGGCGCCAAGGGCGTGTTCGTCGTCAAACGACCGCCGCCGAGCACCGACCCGGAGGCCGTGGCCGCGGAAGTGCGCGACTGCTACACGATGTTCGTCCGCGGGCTGCTCGACGTCACCGACAACCGCCGCGGCGACGCGGTGCTCCGGCCCGCGGACACGGTCTGCCACGACTCCGACGACCCGTACCTGGTGGTGGCCGCGGACAAGGGCACCGCGGCGTTCTCCGACCTGGCGAACTCGATCGCCGCGGAGTACGGGTTCTGGCTGGGCGACGCGTTCGCGTCGGGCGGTTCGCGCGGCTACGACCACAAGGAGATGGCCATCACGGCGCGCGGCGCCTGGGAATCGGTGCGCCGCCACTTCGGCGAGCTGGGCGTGGACCCGGAGCGTGACGAGTTCACCGCGGCCGGGATCGGCGACATGTCCGGCGACGTGTTCGGCAACGCGATGCTGTTGTCGCGCACCGTGAAACTGGTCGCCGCCTTCGACCACCGGCACATCTTCCTCGACCCCGCGCCGGACCCGTCGGCGTCCTGGACCGAGCGCCGCCGGCTGTCCGGCCTGCCGCGCTCCTCGTGGGCGGACTACGATCCGACGCTGATCTCGCCCGGCGGCGGGGTGTTCGCCCGCAGCGCGAAGTCGGTCCCGCTGACCGCGCAGGTCCGGCGCGTCCTCGACGTCGACGTGGCATCGCTGCCCGCCGACGAGCTCATCCGGGCGATCCTGCGGGCGCCGGTCGACCTGCTGTTCAACGGCGGCATCGGCACCTACGTCAAGGCCGCCGCGGAGTCGAACGCACAGGTCGGCGACAGGGCGAACGAGGGTGCCAGGGTCGACGCGGAGCAGGTGCGGGCGCGGGTGGTCGCCGAGGGCGGCAACCTCGGGTTCACCCAACCCGCCCGGATCGTGTTCGCCCTGCGCGGCGGCCGCATCAACACCGACTTCATCGACAACTCGGCAGGCGTCGACATCTCCGACCGCGAGGTGAACCTCAAGATCCTGCTGGACTCGGCCGGTGGGATCCCGTCGCAGCGCCGCGATCGGCTGCTCGCCGAAATCGACGCCGAGGTCGCCGAGCAGGTGTTGGCCGACAACTACCGGCAGGCGCAGTCCATCAGCGTCAGCGAAGCGCTCGGCCAGAACACCCTGGACCGGAACCTGCAGCTGATGCGATTCCTGGAGGGGGAGGGCTTCCTCGACCGGGCGCTGGAGTCGCTGCCGGACGACGACGTCATCGCCCAACGGCGGGCCCTGGGGCTGGGATTGACCCGGCCGGAGCTGGCCATGCTGCTCGCGCACAGCAAGAACCAGTTCCACCGGATGGTGCTCGATTCGGCGGTGCCGGACGATCCGCACGTGATGGCCGGGACCGTCGAGTACCTGCCCGCGGCGCTGCGCACCGAGTTCGCCGACGAGATCCAGGCCCACCCGCTGCGCCGGGAGATCGCCACGACCGTGCTGGCCAACGAGATGATCAACCGGCTGGGATCGGGGGTGCTGCGCCGCCTGATGCAGCTCACCGGTGACCTCAGCGCGCCGTTCCGGGTCTACGTCGCGACGCGCGACCTGCTGGACCTGCCCGCGATTTGGGCGGAGATCGACGCCCTGGAGCTGCCCCGGCACGCTCATGCCCAGTTGCGGCTGCTGGGTGCGGTCCGCGAGGTCGTCGAGCAGGTGGCGCTGTGGTTGCTGCGCAACCGCCGGGAGATCGACACGGCGGCCGAGGTACGGCGGTTCCGGCCGGCGATGCTGCGGCTGGCCCACGCCCTGCGCGGCCGGCTCACCGGACGGGAGCGGCGGCGGGTGGAGCGGGCGATCGCCGCGCTGGCCGGGACGGGCGTCCCGGAGCGGCTGTGCGAGCGGGTCTTCGTGCTCGACCCGCTGTGCTCGGGCATGGACATCGCGGAGATCTCGTGGGCATCCGGCCGCGACCTGGAGTGGACGGCCGGGGTGTACTTCGCGCTGGGCGAGCGGCTCGACCTCGACTGGCTGAAGGAACAGGCGGCGGAGCAGGCGAGCGACTCGCACTGGACCATGCTGGCCAAGGCATCGCTGCGCGACGACCTGCTCACCCAGCGCCGCAGGCTCACCGCCGCCGCGCTGCACGGCACGGACGAATCGACGCCACCGGGCCGGCTCGTCGACGCCTGGCTGGACGGCAACCCCGACCACGTCCGGATGTACCGGGAGACCTTCGTGCTGCTGAAGGATGCCGCGGAGCCGGACGTGTCGATGCTGTCGGTCGCCCTCCAGGAACTGCGCAACCTGGCCCAGAGCGGCGGCGGCAACGCGGCCGAACTCGACGGCCTCGCGGGCTGACGGTCTCTTGTGGACGCTCAGCTCTTCCGGGATTCCGCCCGCGCGGAGCCGGAAACGAGCTCCAGCTCAGCGCGGAGCATGCGGCGCACCGCGGCGGCCGGAAGTTCGCGCGGATAGGTCGCGGCCTGCAACGTCAGGCCGTCCACGAAGATGTGCAGGTGCCTGGCCCACCGCTCCAGCCGGGCGTCGGGGAGCTCGTCGCCGATCGCGACCGGGGGCGGCACGGCGCAGCAGTCCGCGACCGCGATCCGGCAGACGTGCCGTTCGCCCTCCCACGCCGTCTTGCGCAGCCCGTCGAGCGAGCGGTCGACGCGCGCCCGCATCAGGCAGGCCGACCACACGTCCACCTCCACGCGGCGCTCGTCGTCGAGGGGGAGGAGCTCCTCCAGCAGCAGCTGAGCCCGCCGCATGCCGGGCTGTTCGTCGCGCCGATGCCGGGCGAGGCGTGCGCCGGCGTTGGTGGCCACCGCTTCCGCCGCGAAGCGGAGCAGTCCCCGCTGGCTGTCGAAGTAGTGCCGCAGCCCGCCGATGGAGACGCCGGCCTCGTCGGCGACCTTCCGCACCGTGGCGCCTTCGATGCCGTCGCGGCTGATCACGGCCCACACGGCGCGGGCGAGTTCGGCGCGCCGCTGGTCGTGGTCGACGAGCTTCGGCATGCCGTTTTTATAGCACAGTTGTGCTGTTTCCGTTAAAGTACAACTGTGCTAAATAAATCGAGGCGGATTGCCGCGCCCGGCGGGACGGTCGTGCTCGTCGTGGGGCTGGCCGTGTTCGCCGGGTCGGTCCTCCTGCTGTTCCTGACCGGCAACACCGGCATCAGGTTCTCGGCCGACCACCACGACACCATTCCGCTCTGGCACCGGTGGATCCCGGTGCTCGTCGGCATCGTGCTCGTCCGGCTGGTTCCGCCGGACGTCCAGCGTGCGCCGACCGGACTGTCCGCGGCAGCGGGGAAAACGCTCCGCATCGAGGCGTCGGTTCTCACGGCTGCCGCTGTGCTCTTCGCCGTGCTGCTCTGGTCGGCCGGGGGCGGCGAACCGGCGCACCTGGTGCTGAAGCTGGTGTTGCTGCTCGTCGTTCCGGCGGTGACCTTCCGGGTGCTGCGCCGCAGCGGTGCGGAACTCCGGCAGTCGTGGCGTGGTTGGGGCCCGCTGATCCCGGTGGTGGCCTGGCTCGTGCTCAGCTACACGGGTCCGCTGGCGATGCCGCCGAGCGACTTCGCGTTCACCGTCGACCTCGTCACGCTGATCGTCACGGTCCTCGTGGTCTTCCTGGTGAACAGCTTCCTCGAAGAGGTCTTCTACCGGCGGTGGCTGCAGAGCAGGTGGGAGATCCTGCTCGGCCGGTGGGCCGCGATCGTGCTCGCGTCGCTGCTCTGGGCGGCGTGGCACATCGCCATCCAGGGCACCGGCGATCTGCCCGTCGACCTCGCGTCCGCGGTTGCCAACCAAGGCGTCCTGGGACTGTTCCTCGGGTACATGTGGAGCAAGTACCGTCTGATGTGGCCGATCCTCGTCGTCCACGGCGCGACCAACGCGGCCCCGATCCTGCTCGGCCTGCTCTGACGCCGGGAAACGACCCGGTCCTAGCATGGGCGGATGGATGTTTCGCGGCTTCCCGCAGCAGCCCGCCGGCGGCGCAGCACCGAGATGCGGGAGTTCCTGCGTTCGCGGCGGGCTCGCCTGACCCCCGAGGACGTGGGGATGCCCGCCGGGCGCGGACGGCGCACGCCGGGGCTGCGCCGCGAGGAGGTCGCCGTGCTCGCCGGCGTCGGCGCGTCCTGGTACACCTGGCTGGAACAGGGCCGCGAGATCAACGTGTCGGCCGAGGTGCTGGACGCCATCGCGCGGGTGCTGCGGCTCGACATCGCCGAGCGCGAACACCTCTACCTGCTGGCGGGGCTCAACCCGCCGCAGGCGCCGCCGGTGGACCGGCAGGTCGCGCCCGAGCTGCGGCGGGTGATCGACGGCTGGCTGCCGCGCCCCGCCTACGCCATCGACCGGCACTGGAACCTCGTCGCCGTCAACCGCGCCGCAGAAGCGGTGTTCGGGTACGGCCGGACCGATCACAACTGCCTGGTCAGCTTCTTCACCAACGCCCGCTACCGGGCCGCGATCTGCCACTGGGAGGACGCGGCGCGGCAGATCGTCGGCCAGTTCCGGGCGGATGCCGCGCGCTACCCGGACGACCCGGAGTTCGGCCGGTTGGCCGAGGACATGTGCGCGGTGAGCGCCGCGTTCGCCGACATCTGGGCGGAGCACGGGATCGGCAGCGCGACCCAAGGGATCAAGGTCGTCGACCACCCGGCGGTCGGGGAGTTGGTCTTCGAGTACAACTCGCTGCCGCTGCCCGATCGGCCGGGACACCGGCTGCTGCTGCACACGCCGAAGCCGGACACCGGCACCGAGGCCCGGCTGGCGGAGCTGCTGGCCGAACCGGCGGCGCGCTGAGACTGGTGGTGCCAGACCCAGGCTCGGCCGACACTCCCGGGAGCGCTTGCGCCACCTGAGGATCGTTGGCATGCAGCGATTCACCAACAAGACGGTCCTGATCACCGGCGGCGCCAGCGGCATGGGGCTCGCCACCGCACGCCGGCTCCTCGACGAAGGCGCGTACGTCGCCATCAGCGGTCGAGACCAGGCGCGCCTGGACGCCGCCGCAGCCGGGCTCGACGCGGAGCGGCTGCTCGCCGTCCGCGCCGATGTGACCTCGCAGGACGACCTGGACCTCCTCATGCGGCGGATCGAGACGTGGCGCGGCGGGCTGGACGCGGTGTTCGCCAATGCCGGCGTCGGGATCTTCAAGCCGAGCACCGAGCTCACCGAGGCCGACTTCGACCGCACCGTCGACGTCAACTTCAAGGGCGTCTTCTTCACCATCCGCAAGGCGCTGCCGCTGATGCGCGACGGCGGCGCGATCGTCATCAACGCCTCCTGGACCTTGCAGCGCGGCCTGCCCATCGCCTCGATCTACTCCGCGACCAAGGCCGCGGTGCACAACCTCGCTCGCACGCTGGGCGCCGACCTCGCGCCGCGCGGCATCCGGGTCAACTCGGTCAGCCCCGGTTACATCGACACGGAGATGTACCGGGCCGCGAACCAGGATCCCGAAGCCGAGGCGCGCAACGCCGCCGAGGTGCCGCTGGGTTCGCTCGGCCACCCGGACGACGTGGCGGCGGCGGTGGCGTTCCTCGCCTCCGACGATGCCGCCTACATCACCGGCCAGGATCTCCTCGTCGACGGCGGCCTCGTGGGCTCGTTCCCCGTCGCGCGCAACTGATCGTGCCAAGTCTTCGCGAACCTGAAGGAACTGCAAGGAAAATGAGTGCCCTCGTGGGTGTCCGGGCGAGGTCCGGGATCGCGCTGGTCGCGATCCTGCTGACCCTGTTGATCCTGCCGACCTCGGTGACCGGGTCGGGCGTGGCGCTGCCGCACATCGGCGCCGAGACGGGTGCGTCGCTGGACGCGCTGCAGTGGGCGGTGCACGCCTACAACCTGACCTTCGCCAGCTTCATGCTCGCCTGCGGCTCGCTGGCCGACCTGCTCGGACGCCGCCGCGTCTTCACCACGGGCGCGGCGCTGTTCGCCGCCGCATCGCTAGTGAGCGCGGTGGCGACCGACATCTACCTGCTCGACCTCGCCCGCGGGATCGCCGGTGTCGGCGCTGCCGCGTTGCTGACCAGCGGCAGCTCGATCCTGGCGACGACGTTCGAGGGAGCGGCCCGCACCAGGGTGTTCGCCGCCGTCGGCATCACCACCGGTGCAGGGCTCGCGCTGGGCGCGGTGGCGGCCGGGCTGCTGGCCGACAACCTCGGCTGGCGGTCGTTCTTCGGTTCGCACGCACTGCTGATGTTGTTGGTGCTGCTCGCCGTCCCGTTCCTGCGGGAATCTCGCGGTGCCACAGCGTACAAAGTGGACTGGTCGGGTACTGCGACGTTCGTCGCAGGCCTATTCCTGCTGATGTTCGGCGTCGTCGAAGGACCGCAGTGGGGTTGGGCAAGCCCCGGCGTGCTGGGTCTGCTCGTCGGATCGGTGCTGCTGATGGTGCTGTTCGTGCTGGTCGAGCGGCGGCAGCGGCATCCGATGTTCGATCTGGCGCTGCTGCGCAGCGCGAGATTCGTGGCACTGTGCCTGATCCCCGTGGTGGCCACGTTCGCCTTCGTGATCCTGCTGCCGTTGCTGCCGAACTACCTGCTGGTCGTCAACCGTTCGACGAGCCAGGCAGCGGGCGCGACGATGCTGTTGATGACCCTGCCCATCCTGGTGACTCCGGTCCTGGCGAGCCGGCTGATCAAGATCGGGCTCGCCACCAGGACCGTGTTCGCCCTGAGCCTCGCGTGCCTGACGATCGGTGTCGGATGGCTGGCCGCCGTCCTCCAGCCCGATGTCGGTGTCGCCGCGCTGGCCGGGCCGCTGGTCCTGCTCGGCGTCGGGCTCGGGTTGAACTTCGGCCTGGTCGACGGGGCGGTGCTGACCGTGGTGCCGGCCGAATCCACCGGCGCCGCAGCGGGTTTCCTCAACACCCTCCGGCTCGGCAGCGAGGCCGTGGTCATCGCGGCGGCCGGTTCGGCCCTGGTCGACCTGCTGGGGACCCGGCTCGGCGAAGGGTGGTCGCCCTTCTACCCGGGCACGCCGGAAGCCTTGGCCAACAGCGTGAACTCCGGCGACCTCGGCGGGCCGATGTCGATGCTCCCGGCCGGAATCCGGCCCCAGTTCTTCGATTTCGTCGCGCAGAGCTTCACCGGGGCCTGGCAGGTCGTGCTGTGGTCCAGCGCGGCCATCTGCGCTGCGCTGTCCGTGGCGATCTACGCCATGCTCGCCGAGCGCGAGCGGGAACCGGCGCCCGCCACCGAGGTCGCGGCGTGCCGGGCCGGTCAGGCGTGAGCACGTGCCGGGGTGAGGCCGATCAGCTTGATGCCATAGATGACGATCCAGGCGACCCACATCAGCCAGCCGGCCAAGCCCAGCAGGCCGAGCACGCCGCCGTGAACCATGACCAGGGGGGTCAGGGTTGCGGAGCTGAACAGCAGCGCGGCGGACATCAGGCCCAACGCGCCATGCCACGGCCGGACGAGACCGGCGCGCAGCCCGGCGATGGACAGGCCGAGGAGACCGAGTGCCAGGAAAGTGCCGTTGAGGGTGAACAACGCGTCGTGCAACGCCCACAGTCCCGAGTTGGCGGAGCTGTCCTGTGCCGTCGTCGCACCTAGCGCGAGGCGTATCGCGATGACCCCGGCGAATGCGGCGTTCTGCAGGATCAGGCCGGCGAGCCCGACGAGTGACCATGCGTCGCCCCGGTCGTGCTCGGACTGCCGCAGCGCGGCGACGGCACCCGCGCCGAACAACGTGGCCAGCACCCAGGCGGCGGGCGTGAGCGCGGAGGAGATCCCGACGATGCCGGCCTGCGTGCCGAAGAACGCGTTGACCTCGCCGATGTCGGCGCCGGTCAGCGGCAGGCCGGCGGGTGCGGCGATCACGTTGGCGAGGACGATCGTGGTGGCGAAGCCGATGCCGGCGATGCCGCCGACCCGCGTGAAGGAATTGGTTTTACGATCCATATAATCAATATAGGGAACGACAAGTTCGGGGGCGATCATGACCGCAGAGCCAGGCCGACGGCGGTACGACTCGTTGCGCCGCACCGCGCAAGCGCACGAGACGCGGGCCGAGATCGCCCGCGCCGCCCGCCACCTGTTCGTCACCCGGGGCTGGGCTGCGACGACCGTGCGAGAGGTGGCGCGCGAGGCGGGAGTCTCCGCGCCGACGGTCTACTCGGCCTACGGGAACAAGGCGGGGCTGACCCGGGCCCTGGCGGATGCGGCGGACATGTCGGCCGATGTGCAGCAGATGCTCGCGGAGCTGGAAGCCGTCGGGGTGGACCCCGCGCGGCAGCTCGCGGCCATGGCGGCCTACGACAGGCGGCTGTTCGAGCGCGCGGGCGACGTCATCGCATTGCTGCGCGAGGCGGGGCGCACCGAGCCAGAGCTGGCGGCGGCCTATCGCGACGGTCGCCGACGAGGCGATGAGACCCGCGTTCAGACGTTCTCCGCCTGGCCGGACGGCACCCTTCGGCAGGGCTTGGACGTGCAATCCGCCGTCGACGTCTACGCGGCTCTGTGCAACATCGACGTCTACGGCACCCTTACCGAGGAACGCGGCTGGTCGCCCGACCGGGTAGAGCGGTGGTGGGGTGGCGCGCTGGCCCGTGAACTCCTGGGCTAGCCGTCATGCGGTGCAGGTGAATCGCACGGCGTGCCAGCCGGTTGCGCCGTCCGGGACGACCGAGCGGTGTTCCGGTGTCTGCGGTGTGCCGGTCCGGTCGGTCGCCCGGCACTCCACGACGTGGTCGCCGGGCGGGAGGTCCAGGGTGGCGCGCCACATCCGCCAGGTGTCGCGGCTGACGTCGGCGGCGAGCTCGGCGGGCCGCCACTCGCCGCCGTCGGCGCGGACCTCCACCCGGTCGATGCCGGTGTGCTGCGCCCAGGCGATTCCGGCCAGCACCACCGGACCGGCGGGCACCGTTCTCCCCGGCCGCGGGCGGTCGATGCGGGACTCGGTCTTGATCGGCGCCTGCCGGGCCCAGCCCCGCCGCTCCCAGTAGTGCTGCCGGTCGAAGGTGGTGACCTCGGCGTCCACCAGCCACTTGGTAGCCGACACGTAGCCGTACAGCCCGGGAACGACCATGCGGACCGGGAAGCCGTGCTCGGCGGGCAGCGGCTCGCCGTTCATGCCGACGGCCAGCAGCGCGCCCCGGTCCGGTTCGAGCAGCACGTCCAGCGGCGTGCCCGCCGTGTAGCCGTCGACGCTGGTGGTGAACAGTTGCTGGGCGCCGGGCCGCACCCCGGCCTCCAGCAGGAGGTCACGCACCGGCACACCGACGAACGTCGCGGTGGAGATCAGCGGGCCGCCGACCTCGTTGGACACGCAGGTGAGCGTGATCGGGCGGGCCTCCACCCGGCGCTGCAGCAGGTCGTCGTAGGTCAGCTCCAGCTCGCGCCGCACCATGCCGTGCAGCCGCAGCCGCCAGTCCTCGGCGCGGAGCTGCGGGACCGTCAGCGCCGTGTCGATCCGGTAGAAGTCCCGGTTCGACGTCAGGAACGTCGGGGTGCCGGAGGCGACGAAGTCCGCGCCGGGCGGGATGGGCGGCTCCGGGACCTTCGGGATGCGAGCGGCGGCCGCGAGCCGCGAGGAGATCACGTCCGCTCCGCGCTGCAGGATGCCGCCGACGATGCCGGCGGCGCTCGCGCCGAGGACCACCAGCGACGAAGTGATCAGGAACTTCCGCCGGCTCGCGTCCACCTCGGCCGGGGCCTCGGCACCGGGCCGCGCGACCCGGTGCAACCACCAGAACCCGACGACGCCGACCACCACGGACGTCAGCGCGGCGAGCACGCCGCCCTCCGGCCGGGACATCGCCGCGACCACCCCGACCAGACCGAACAGGCCGATCACGACCGCACCAGGCCACCAGCTCCGCCGGGACAGCAGCCCGGCCACGACCGCCAGCGTCGCGATCACGAGGACCATCCCGGTCTGCAGCGCCAGCTTGTCGGCGGTGCCGAACACCGCGATGGCCAGTTCCTTCACCGGCCCCGGCGTCAGGTCGATCGACGCGCCGCCCACGGCGATGAACGGCGACGGGATGGCGGCGAGGCCTGCGACGAGGTGCCCCGCGCCGAGCGCGGCGGCGGTGGCGAGCAGGCCGATCGCGGCGGCGCGCCGCCGTGGGATCGGTACCGAGGTCATGCCTCCATTCGACGCGGCTCGGGCCGTCCTCGCCACGGGCTGATCGGCCTCGTAAGACAATGGCAAGATCTGACGGAATCATGACGTCGCGGCTTTCGGCCCGCCGGTCGGCGCCGTCCGGCCTTACCGTCGGGGCGTGCGAATTCTGGTAACCGGCGGGGCCGGGTTCATCGGGGCGGCCGTCGCGGACGCATTGGCCGATCGGGGGCACGAAGTCGTGCTGCTCGACGTCTTCCTGCCGCAAGCGCACGGCGCCGAACCCCGCTCGCGCCACCGGTTGGTGCGGGGCGACGTGCGGGATTCCGGCGTGGTGCGCGAGCTGCTCGACGGCGTGGACGTCGTGTGCCACCAGGCCGCCATGGTCGGCCACGGCGTCGATCCGTCGGACATGCCCGACTACGCCTCGCACAACGACTTCGGCACCGCGGTGCTGCTCGCCGCGATGCACGCGACCGGGGTGCGCCGCCTGGTGCTGGCGTCGTCGATGGTCGTCTACGGCGAGGGACGCTACCGCTGCCCGCGGCACGCGCTGGTCCGGCCCGCCCCGCGGCGAGCCGACGACATCGCAGCCGGGCAGTTCGAACCCCGATGCCCCGCCTGCGGAACCCCGCTCGAACCGGAGTTGGTTCCCGAGGACGCCGCGCTGGACCCGCGCAGCACGTACGCGGCGACCAAGCTCGCGCAGGAGCACCTGGCCGCGGCGTGGGCCCGCCAAACCGGCGGTGGCGTTCGGGCTTTGCGCTACCACAACGTCTACGGGCCGTGGATGCCCAGCGGAACCCCGTACGCGGGCGTCGCGTCGCTGTTCCGCTCCGCGCTGCACAACGGCGAAGCGCCGGTCGTGCTGGAGGACGGCCGCCAACGGCGGGATTTCGTGCACGTCACCGACGTCGCCGCCGCCAACGTCGCGGCGGTGGAAACCGAACCGCCGCAAGGAGAACTGGACGCGCTCAACATCTGCTCCGGCCGGCCGCACACGATCGGCGACCTCGCGGACGAGCTCGCGCGGGCCTGCGGCGGCCCGGCACCACGCATCGTGGGCGGTGCGCGGCCCAACGACGTGCGGCACATCGTGGCCGATCCCGCGAAGGCGGCGCGGGTGCTCGGATTCCGGGCATCGGTCGATTTCGCCGCCGGCGTGCGGGCTTTCGCGCACGCGCCGCTACGGGAGCCCGCCGCGATCGGCGGGGGCGAGCGGTAGCCGGACCTCGAAGCGGCAGCCGGGCCCGTGGTTGCGGACGGCGATCGTGCCGTGATGGGCCTGCACCAGCCCGCGCGCGATCGCCAGGCCGAGCCCGGCGCCCGCCTCGTCGCGGCGTGCCCGGGTTCCGCGGAACGCCACGTCGAAGACCCGCTCCAGCTCGTCGGGCGCGATCCCACCGCAGGCGTCGTCCACCCGGAGCCAGGCGTGCGCGCCGTCGCGGCCGGCGGCCAGCACGACCGGGCCCTCCGGCGCGGTGTGGCGGATCGCGTTCGACAGCAGGTTCCGCACCACGCGGGCGAGTTCGGGATCGCTGCCGGACACCACCGGCCAGTCGCTGGTCTCGGTCCGCAGCTGGATCCCGCGCCGCTGCGCCAGCGGGTTCTCCGCCGCGACCGCCTCGCTGACGACGTCTTGCAGCGGGACGGCGGAGAAGTCGAGCCGCACCGCGCCGGCGGTGATCCGGGACAGCTCGAAGAGGTCCTCCACCATGCCGGACAGGCGTTCGGCCTCGGTCCGGATCCGGGTGGCGTAGTCGCACACCTCGCACGGCTCGTCGACCACGCCGTCGGCCAGCGCCTCGGACATCGCCCGGATTCCCGCCAGCGGGGTGCGCAGGTCGTGGCTGATCCACGCGACCAGTTCGCGCCGCGACGCCTCGGCGGCCCGTTCCCGGGCCCGGGCCTCCCGCTCCCACACGCTGCGCCGGGCGATGCTGCGACCCAGCAGCACGGCGACCGGCACGGTGACGACGGCGACCGCTGTGCAGATCACGACGACGGTCGTCAGCTGCGGGCCGAACATGAACCCGGTGACGCCGAGGACCCCGGCCAGCGTGGCCAGCAGCGGGGTCAGGACCAGCACGGTCAACGCGGTGGCCAGCGAGCGCCGCCGCAGCACGTAGAGCAGGCCGGCGCCCACCAGCGCCACCGGCAGGGACAGGCCGATCGCGTACGGCGCGACGTGGCTGAGCTCGGTGATCACGTCCATCGCGAGTCCCTCCCGCTCCGTCGTGAGTGCTCATGGCCGTCAGCGCGACCACTGCCGCTCACGAGCCTGCCGGGTCGTACCGGTAGCCGACGCCCCAGACCGTGCTGATCCGGTTGGGGCGCGCCGGGTCCGGCTCGATCTTCTCCCGCAGTCGTCTCATGTGGACGGTCACGGTCGAGTGGTCGCCGAAGTTCCAGCCCCACACCGCTTCCAGCAGTTCCGGCCGGGTGAAGGCCCGGCCCGGATTGCGCAGCAGGAACGCCAGCAGGTCGAATTCGCGGCCGGTCAACGCCAGCTCGACTCCGTCCAGCGTGCCGCGCCGTGCCTCCAGGTCCAGCCGCAGGGCGCCGTCGACCAGGGGTTCGCGGGCATCGGCGGGCGCGGCGCGGGCGCGGCGAAGCACGGAGCCGACGCGCAGCACCAGCTCACGTGGGCTGAACGGCTTGACGACGTAGTCGTCGGCACCGAGCTCCAACCCGAGCACGCGGTCGGACTCATCGCCCAGCGCGGTCAGCATCACCACCGGGACCTGGCCGCGTGCCCGCACCTGGCGGCACACCTCCAGCCCGCCGACGCCGGGCAGCATCAGGTCGAGCACCACCAGATCCGGTTCCCGCTCGGCGAACAGCCGAAGCGCCGTCTCGCCGTCTTCGGCGAGGTCGACCTCGTAGCCGGAGCGTTCCAGATATCTGCGCAGCACGTCGCGGACTGCGTGGTCGTCGTCGACGACGACCACCCGTCGCGCCTCGGCCTCGTGCTTCATCGGCTCACCAGTTCGTCGCGATCAAGTGGTTCACCGCCAACGCGGTCACCGCCTGCCCGGCCAGCCACCAGCGGTGGTGCCGGGCCGGTAGGAGTGCGGCCCCGACAGCGAACCACACCGCGAACGGCAGCCAGATCCGCTCCACCTCGGCCTTGCTCAGCCCGGAGACGTCGGCGGCCAGGACGGCCGTCGCGGCGGCCAGCACCAGCCACGCCGCCGCGCCCCGGTCCGCGACCGCCCGCCGGGTCGCCACCGCGGCCAGCGGGCCGGCCGAGATCAGCAGCGCGGCGATGTTGCCGCCCACCCAGTAGCCGTACGGCCGCTGGGCGAAGTCGCCCTGCTGGTAACGCTGGATGACCAGATGGTAGCCGTCCAGCCACCAGAACCCGTACAGCGCGAATGCTGAGACCACGCAGGCAGCGCCGGCCGCCGCGAGCAGGAACGCCCGAACCCCGCGGGTGCGCAGCAGCACCACGCACACGAACGGGAACATCAGCACCAGGCCGTAGCTCAGGAACAGCCCGAACCCGAGCAGGACACCGGCGAGAACCGCGGCGAGCCAGGCGACCGGCCCGGTCCGCACCGATGCGATGGCGAGCAGCGCCACTCCGGTGGCCGCGATCCCGGCGAACATCCCGTCGGCGGAAACACCGGCCCACACCGCACCCGGGAACAGGACCACGAACGGCACGACCGCCCGGGCGGCCGTGGCTCCGGCCAGGGCCCGCACGGTGGTCGGCACCGCCACCACCACGAGTGCACCGAGCAGCACCGTCACGATCGCGGCCCACGCGCCGCCGCCGAGGCCGACCCGCTCCAGCCAGACGTAGCACAGCAGAACACCCGGTGGGTGCCCGGAAACGTGGACCGTCCAGGAACCGGGCTGTCCGGCCAGGATGTGCTCGGTGAACGAGCCGAGCATGCCGCCGATGTCGGTCACGCGCGGGACGTCGTGCAGGTACTCCGTCCAGTCGGTGAGCCGGCCGGCGAGGCCGCCCTGCCAGCCGTCGATCATCGCCAGCGAGAAGGTCCACAGCAGCGCGGTGAGGTATGCGGCCGCGAGCAGCCTGCCCCAGGGCAGGCGCGCGGCGAGCGCGGGGCCCCAGGCGATGACGGCGCCCGCGGTGGCCAGCGCGAGAGGTGTGCCCGGACCGATGCGGGGTAGCCAGTACCCGAACAGCGGTGCCGCGTCGGCGTACAGCGGAGCGCCCGCTCGGTTCAGCAGGAAACCGGCCACCGCCCCTGCCGCGATCGCGGCGATGGCGATGGCGAACGCGATCAGATCGGCGCGCGCCGGCCGGGCTTCGGCGCGTCGGGGGAGGAGTCGCACCACTGCGAAGGTAATCCCGCCGGACTCGTCGGCCAACTCGGCGGCGCGATCCGTCAGAACCTCGTAAGAACTTCTCGTCCGTAATGATTCCTTAAGCTCGGCAAGAGTTTCCGGGCCATCGGCGGTGAGTTTCACTGGCTGGCATGGACGATGTGGACGTGGTGCTGCCGTGCTTGGACGAGGCGGCCGCGCTGCCAGGGGTGCTCGCCGCGATGCCGCCAGGATTCCGCCCGCTGGTGGTGGACAACGGTTCCACCGATGGCTCGGCCGAGGTCGCGGCGGCGCACGGCGCGGTGGTGGTCCGGGAGCCCCGGCGTGGTTACGGCGCAGCCGTGCACGCCGGGTTGACGGCCGCGACATCGGAGTTCGTCTGCTTCCTGGACTGCGACGGCTCGCTGGACCCGGGCGTGCTGCCATCGCTGGTCGCCGTGGTGCGTCAGGGGACGGCGGACCTGGCGGCCGGACGCCGTGTTCCGGTGTCGCCTGAAGCCTGGCCGTGGCATGCGAGGACCGGGAACGCGGTGATCGCCGGGTTGCTGCGGCGCCGGGGCCTGCCGGTCCACGACATCGCCCCGATCCGCGCCGCCAGGCGAACCGACCTGCTGCGGCTCGACATCGCGGACCGCGCCTTCGGGTATCCGCTCGAACTGCTGTGCAAGGCGGCGGAGGCGAACTGGCGGGTGCGCGAGCTGGACGTGGCGTACCGGCCCCGCGCGTCCGGAACCCGGTCGAAGGTCTCCGGCTCCGTGCTCGGCACGGTTCGCGCGGTCCGCGACATGGCGGGGGTGCTGTGGTGAGCCCGACGGCGCTCCTCGTGGTGGCGAAAGCTCCCGTACCGGGCTTGGTCAAGACGCGGTTGTGCCCGCCGGCGACGCACGCCGAAGCGGCCCGCATCGCCGCCGCGAGCCTGCTGGACACAATGGACGCCGTGCGGAGCACTCCCGGCGCCCGGCCGGTGATCGCGATGGCCGGGGACCTGGACGCGGCCGTCGGTTCGGTCCCGCTGCGCAACGCATTGCGCGGCTGGACCGTCCTCGGCCAACGCGGTGAGGGCTTCCCCGCCCGGTTGGCCGCCGCGCACGCCGACACCGCCGCCGCGCATCCGGGCCTTCCGATCGTGCAGATCGGGATGGACACCCCGCAGGTGACGCCCGAGCTGCTCACCGAGGCGTGCCAGGCGCTCGGCAGCGCGGACGCGGCACTCGGCCTGGCGGAGGACGGCGGCTGGTGGGTGGCCGGGTTCCGGTCCGGCGCCGATGCGCAACTCCTGCGCAGGGTGCCCACCTCTCGCGCCGACACGGGCGCACGAACGCTGGCCGCGCTGCGCGCCGCGGGCCTGCGCGTGGCCGCGCTGCCGCGACTGGCCGATGTGGACACCATGGAAGACGCCTTGCGCGTCGCGGATTCGGTGCCGAATTCCCGTTTCACGGCAAGCCTTCCCGTGCGAGCTCCCCGAGCCGGTGGCGCGCCCGAGGATTGCCTCCGATGAGCGGTGAGTTCGACGTCGCCCTGCGCCGTGGCGGCTGCACCTTGCTGACCAGTGACGGTGTTGCCCGGTCGCTGCCCGGGCAACGCTGGTCCGCATTGCCCGACGCCGCCGATCGGTACCTGCTGCGCACGTGCCGGGGCCCGACGCTCGACATCGGCTGCGGCCCGGGGCGGCTCACATCGGCGCTCACCGGTAGCGGGGTGGTGGCGCTCGGCATCGACACCTCCCGGCTCGCCGTCCGCCTCACGATCAGCCGGGATGCCGTGGCGCTGTGCCGCGACGTGTTCCACCCGGTCCCCGGCGAAGGTGACTGGCGCGAGGCGCTGCTCGTCGACGGCAACATCGGCATCGGCGGCGATCCACGGGCGCTGCTCCGCCGGGTGCACCAGCTGTTGCGGCCCGGCGGGCGTGCCTGGGTGGAGGTCGAACCGCCGGGCACCGGGCTGTGGCAGGGCACCGGTCGGGTCGCGCACGCCGGCGGGTGCGGTCCCGCGTTCCGCTGGGCGATCGTGGGAGCGGACGTGATCGGCCGGTTGGCCGCCGCGACCTGTTTCGAGCTGCGCCACCTGGTCGAGCGTTGTGGGAGGTGGTTCGCGGCGCTGGATTCCCGCGCGTTGCCGCCGGCATCCGGGGGAGCCGGGCTCCCGGGACGGCCGGTGGTGTGGCCGGGCCGACGTTGACGCCATCCGTGCGGGCAGTCATGATCCACCGGTGCGGACGAACTTTCTGTCCCATGTGGAGCATAGAAAAGCCGGGGATGAGCTCGAATGCCGGAATCGTGCCGTCGCGGCCGATTCGTTCGGTTGACGCGGAATTCCCCTTGTTTCTTGAACATTTGCTCCGGATGGGCAGTTTTCTCGATTCCTGAGCCGAATTGCCGCAGTGGTTCCGTTCAGCAATGAGCTCATACAGTATACTGCATGCAAATCGCCTGGGCTGGAATCGCGTCCGGTCCCGGCGCGCGTTGGCGCACGGAGGTGACGTGCCGGTGAACTTCCCGGTGTGGGTGTGGATCGCGACCCTGGCGGCGCTGGCCGTTCTCATCGTGGGCGACCTGGTGTTCGTCGGCCGGCGTCCGCACGCGGTCGGGGTCCGGGAGGCGAGCCTGTGGGTCGCCGGCTACGTCGCCCTCGCGGCCGTCTTCGGCGCGATCCTGTTCGTCTTCGCCGGGCCTACCAGCGGCGCGGAGTTCTTCGCCGGTTACGTGACCGAGTACAGCCTCTCGGTCGACAACCTCTTCGTGTTCGTCATCATCATGTCGCGGTTCGCCGTGCCGAAGGAGCACCAGCACCGCGTGCTGTTCATCGGCATCGTGCTCTCGCTGGTGCTGCGCGGCCTGTGCATCGCCGCCGGCGTCGCCGCCCTCAGCGCCTTCAACTGGGTCTTCTACATCTTCGGCGCGTTCCTCGTCTACACCGCGATCAAGGTCGCCAGGGACGGCGCCGGCGATGAGCCCGAGGAGCCGGACAACGCGATCACCCGCGCGCTGCAGCGGGTGCTGCCCACGTCCGAGTCCTACGACGGCGGCAAGCTGACCACCCGCGTCGACGGGCGGCGGATGTTCACCCCGATGATCGTGGTCGTCACCGCGCTCGGGCTGGCCAACGTCATCTTCGCGCTCGACTCGATGCCCGCGATCTTCGGGCTCACCAAGGACGGGTTCATCATCTTCACCGCGAACGCCTTCGCGCTGATGGGGCTGCGGCAGCTCTACTTCGTCATCGGCGGGCTGCTGGACCGCCTGGTCTACCTCAGCTACGGCCTCGCGGTGGTCCTCGGCTTCATCGGGCTGAAGCTGATCATCGAGGCGCTGCACGGCTCGCACATCGACGAGATCCGCTTCGCCGTCCCGGACATCGGCATCGCCGCCTCGCTGGGCTTCATCGTGCTCACCCTGGCGGTGACGACCGCAGCGAGCCTGCTCCGCTCCCGCTCCGCGGCGAAGGCCCCGGCGGAGACCACCGATGCCCTGGAACCGGCGCACAGCGGCGATCGCAACGACTGAACCGGCGGAATAGGCGGCCGGGCGGCGGCGTTCACCTCGTTATGAACAAGCGGACGTCGCAGGACGCGCCGTCCCCGCCCGGGCCGCGGACGGCGTCGGAACTGCTGGCCGAGGAGCGTGCCAGCGCGCTGGCGCGCGTCGAGTCCCTGGAGCGCCACCTGGAGTCCATCGGCGAGGTCTCGACGTGGACCGGCACCGACGACGAGCACGATCCGGAGGGCGCGACGCTCGCGTACGAGCGCGCCCAGGTGCGGGGCTTGCTCGCGGACGCCCGCCACGAGCTCGACGAGCTGGACCGGGCCGCAGCCCGCCTGGACAAGGGCACCTACGGGGTGTGCGCGCGATGCGGGAAGCCCATCGCGCCGGAGCGCCTGGAGGCGCTGCCGGCCGTGACGACCTGCATCGCCTGCGCCACCCGTCGCTGAGCGCTCAACCCACCTCTGCGGGCCGGGAGAAGGTCCGCCGGTAGTCGCGCGGCGTGACGCCGACGATGCGGCGGAAGTGGTGGCGCAGCAGCGCGGCCGTGCTGAACCCGCACTCGCGCGCGATCTGGTCGATGCCGAGCTGCGTGTCCTCCAGCAGCCGCCGGGCGTGCAGCACCCGCTGGGTGGCCAGCCACTGGTTCGGGGTCGTCCCGGTTTCGGCGACGAATCGCCGCGCGAACGTGCGCTGCGACATCTGCGCCCGTCCCGCGAGGCTGGCGATGGTGTGCTCGTCGTCCAGGCTCTCCTGCAGCCAGCTCAGCAGCGGTTGCAGGCTGTCGCCGGAGCATTCGGGCACCGGCAGGTCGATGAACTGGCGCTGCCCGCCGTCGCGCTGCGGCGGGACGACCATCCGGCGGGCGATCTTCATCGCCGCGGCCGAACCGAGCTCGCGGCGCACCAGGTGCAGGCACGCGTCGATCCCGGCGGCGGTGCCCGCGCTGGTCACGACGTTCCCGTCGTCGACGTAGAGCACGTCCGGGTCGAGCCGGGCGGTCGGGAACCTGCGGCGGAACTCGGTTGCGTAGTACCAGTGCGTCGTGCAGGGTCGGCCGTCGAGTAGCCCGGCCGCGCCGAGCATGAACGCGCCGGAGCACACCGAGAGCACAGTGGCGCCACGGGCGACGGCGTCTCGCAGGCCCCCAAGCGCTTCCGCCGGGTAGATGTCCCGGATCCGGCCCGCCGGGACCGCGACGACATCGGCCCCGTCCAGTCCTTCCAGCCCGTGCCCGGGGACGATGTTCATCCCCACCGACGTGCTCAGCGGCTCTCCCGGGCGCTGCCCGCACACCCGGAACTCGATCGGTGGAACCCCGTCGGCGGTGCGGTCGAGGCCGAAAACCTCGCACAGCACGCCGAGTTCGAACGGAGCGGCGCCGTCCAGGACGACCGCTGCCACGGAACGCAGCATGCCTGAACGATAGCTGGCAGGATTTTGCGGCACAACGGCATCGCTGCCACTGTTGGCAGGAATTGGTCCATCGGAAACTGAGTGCCATCGAACGGACCTCTTCTCGGGGATGAACACGATGCGCACGCCACTTCGGAGCAAGCAGCAGAACCGGCTGGCCGGGATCAGGCGGTACTTCGCGACCCAGAACCGGCTGTGGGCCCGCCACCTCGACGCGCTCCAGCCGTGGGAGCAGGAGACCGAACTCCGGTGGGCCCGGAACCCGATCACCCGCCGCTGGGAACTGCGCGGGGGAGTGCTCCCGGGGTGAGCTGCTCGTGAGCGTTTTGGAGGGCTATGGCGCTCCACAGCGCTCACGAGCCGAACGGGGCACGGTGAGTCCCTAGTGGACAGTCACGCCGGCGGTCCTGGCGGAGCGTACCGACCGGATGGTATGTTGGCGCCCTCGGATGCGGAACCTGACTCGGAGCGACGGCTGATGACGCAGGATGTTTCGGGCGACCACGAACGGATCGACGTCGGACCGCTGACCTTCGACGTCGCCCTCGCCGGCGGCGCGCAGGGACGCCCGGTGCTGTTGCTGCACGGCTTCCCGGAGACGGCGCGGAGCTGGGACCTCGTCTCGGCGCGGCTGGTCGCGGCCGGGTTGCGCACGATCGCGCCGAACCAGCGCGGCTACTCGCCCGGTGCCCGGCCCGACGGCGCCGACCAGTACGGGATCGCCCACCTGGTCGCCGACGCGGTGGGCATCATCGACGCGCTGGGTCTGTCCGAAGTGGACGTCGTCGGCCACGACTGGGGCTCGGTGGTGGCCTGGCATCTCGCGGGCTGGCACCCGGACCGGGTCCGCACGCTGACCACGGTGTCCGTGCCGCATCCGGCCGCCTTCGGCTGGGCGCTGCGCAACGACGCCGACCAGCAGCGCCGCTCCGAGTACATCAAGCTCTTCCGGCAGGAGGGCAAGGCCGAGCAGGTGCTGCTGGCCGACGGCGCGAAGCGGCTGCGCGCCGTGTTCAGCGACGGGGTACCCGCGGAGCTGGTGGACGAGCACATCCGGGTGCTCGGCGAGCCGGGCGCGCTGACGGCCGCCCTGAACTGGTACCGGGCGATGGGCCGCATGGACGAACTCGCGTCCGTGACCGTCCCGACGACGTACGTGTGGAGCACCGAGGACGGGGCCCTGGGCCGGGCGGGGGCGCTGCGGTGCGGCGACCACGTGGCGGCGCCGTACCGGTTCGTGCAGCTCGAAGGCGTCAGCCACTGGATTCCGGAGGAGGCCCCGGACGCGCTCGCCGAGGCCATCCTCCAGCCGCCGCGGTGATCACTCGTAGGCGTTGAACCCGACTTCTGCCGGCTTGGCCTTCTCCAGGTTCTGCTCGAAGGCGCCGTCCTTGATCGCCAGGCTCGCCGAGCCGAAGTCGGCCCCGGTCAGCCTGTCCCGGATGCCGGGCGGGAAGTTGTTCCAGCTGACCAGGTCCGGGTACTGCCAGGACCCGTAGTGGTTCTCCGGCTGCTCGTCGCGGCCCGCCAGGCGGAAGCAGTGCGTGCTGGCGCCGTCCTTGTGGTAGACGATCTTGGGGTGGCTCCCCTCCCAGGAGACCTCGGAAGCGGGCCGCGTGGAGTAGTTGCCGTGCGCCGACGTCGACACGTACTTCGCCTCGTCGTCGCGCACCCACACCACGACGTGCTCGATGTCGTGCCGGTGGCCGAAGATGTCGTCCACGCCGCCGAGCGCCTGGTCCTTCTCGAAGTACAGGTCGTAGAGGTACGCGCACCAGCCGTTGTCGTCGCACTTGGCGCGGGAGTACGAGTTGGTGTTGTCGAGGTCCGACTGGTCGTGGCAGTTCCCGTCGAGCGCGCCGGAGGGCTTCAGGCCCTCGGCGATCGCGCCGTCGGGGCCGACCGCCGGGGTGGGGTAGCAGCCGTCGCCGTCGTAGTCGAAGGCCGGCTGCCACTTGCCGTCGGCCTCGTCGAAGCTCGCGGGCAGCGCCGCGGGCGGTTCCGCGTAGGCGGTCCCCGGCAGCCCGACGACCAGCAGCGCGGCTCCGGCGATGGCGGTCAACGACCGCCTGCCCGGCCGCACTCGGCTTCGGCGCCCGGCCGGTGCGCCGTTCGGGCGTGCGGTTTGCTTCGTTCGCGGTCTTTCCTCCGCGGCGTTCTCCAGCACGGCGAAACCTCCTGATCGACGCGGTCGGCGCGTGATCGTAATGCGGAATCTGCCGTGCGGGCAGGAGTTTCGCGATCCGGTGTCCCGGCGGGAATGGAAAGGTGCCCAGCTGCTCCGGAAATTCGCTCAGATGAGCGGGCGGAGGAACAGCTCCGCGGTCGGTTTCGGGTCGAACCAGGTCGACTTCGGCGGCATCGGCCGGCCCTCGTCCGAGGTGCTCAGCACCTGATCGATCGTCGGTGGGTGCGGGATCAGGCGGAACGCGTTCCGGTCGCCGCACCAGCAGGCCTCCACCGCGTGCTGCCTGTCGGCCGCGGCCTCGCCCGCGGTGAGGTCGTGCAGCTTCGGCAGGAGCTCCTGCTCGATGGCGAAGGCGTCGAGAACGCCCGAGGCGCGCAGCCGCAGGCGGTACCACCGGTCGCCGAGGCCGACCGCCACCACGCCGGGTTCCGTGTCCGCCGCCGGGGATTCCTCGATCCGCTCGGTCAGCGGATTCTCGGCGAGGCGGTCCAGCACGTCCCGCGCGGTGCTGCCCGGCGCCAGGGCGAAGCAGCGGTGGTAGCCGAGGATGCGCATCTCGTCGCTGGGGAACAGCGCCGCGAGCGTGAAGGCGCCCGGGTGACCGGAGCCGAGGCCACGCCGGGCGGCGTAGCGATCGGCGGCCAGCATCCGGTGGTGGCCGTCGGCGATGTAGAGGTTGCCGATGCGGCCGATCTCGTCGCACAACGCCCGCGCGCCCGCTTCGTCGCGCCGGACCCACACCGTGTGCGTGGCGCTCCCGTCGTGCAGCCGTGCGCTCGGAGCCTCCGCGGTGATGTCGGCGATCGACAGGTGTCCTCTGTGGACGAGCATGACCGGCATCCGCTCGACCCCGGTCGCCTCGGCCTGCTCTTCGAGCTCGCGCACCCGGGCCGGTTGGGTGGCTTCGTGGCGGCGGATCCGGCCGCCGCGGTAGTCGTCGATCGACACCTCGACGACGACACCGGTCTGCCGGTGCCCGCCGGACTCCAGCCGGTAGACCACCACCGCCGGCCCGGGGTCTCCGCTGCCGTGCAGCAGCACGCGCGGCGGCCGGGCGGTGATCCCGGCGCCGTCCTGCCGGGTGGCGTTCACGAGCGTTCGCCGGAATGCGTTGCGGGTTGCGGGTTCACGCAGTGCAGCACCGTGCCCGACTCGAACGCGTCCACCATCCGCACCACCTCGGCGGCGACCGCCCGCTGCGCCTGCTCGGTGGACGCCCCGATGTGGTGGGTGCCGTAGACGTTCGGATGCCGGGCCAGCCGGGACTCGATGCGCCCGGTGCTCGTCGTCGGCTCGTCGGCGTAGACGTCGACGCCGACGCGGATGTCCTTGTCCGCCATGGCCTCGATGAGAGCCTCCTCGTCGACGAGCTCCCCGCGCGCGGTGTTGAGGATGATCGTGCCAGGCTGCACGTGCGCCAGCAGGTCGGCGTCGATCAGGTGCCGCGTGGCGTCGGTCGCGGGCGCGTGCAGGGAGAGCACGTCGCAGGTGCGGGCGAGGGTGGTCAGGTCGTCGACGAAGCGAACGCCGATCGCGTTCGCGCGCTCCAGCGTCTCCGGCGCGCGTCCGGGCTTGGCCACGGCGTGCACCGCCATCCCGAACGCCGCGGCGCGTTCGGCGAAGGCCAGGCCGATCTGGCCGAGGCCGATGACGCCGACCCGGCGGCCGAAGATGCCGCGTGCGCGCGAGTAGCGCTTCTTGTCCCAACGCCCGGCCCGCAGATCGGCGACGTTGTCGCAGATGTTGCGATCCAGCGCCAGCAGCAGCGCGAACGCGAGCTCGGCCACCGCGGCGGCGTTGCGCCCGGGCACGTTGCAGACGCGGATCCCGAGCCGGGACGCCGCTTCGCGGTCGATCGTGTTGGTGCCGGCTCCCGCCCGGATGACCAGCCGCAGTCCGTCGGCGCGTTCGAGCGCGGCGGCGGCAACCCGGGTGCTGCGGACCACCAGCACGTCGAACCCGTCGAGCCGGTCGGGGAGCTGATCGGCGGTGGTGTCCGGCCGGTAGGCGCAGTCGTGGCCGTGGTCGGCCAGCTCCGCGAGGTGCGCGGCCGGGAACGCGTCGGCGAGCAGGATCCTCATCGGCAACTCCCCACCTGGACCGGAAGCGACGTCGGGACTGTTCCTCAATGCGCATCGAGATGCGCATGGCGCAATGGTGACCGCCGGGGAGAAGCGGCGTCAACACCCGATCCGCGGTGCTGCGTACGCCGGCTACGTCGTGCGCGGTAGTCCGGGTGTCGCTCGGTGACCGACGACAGCGCCGCCCGCCGGGCCGAGACTCGATCCGACCAACGGGAGCGGTTTCGGAGGTGGCAGTGATGTTGACCGAGTTCTTGGTGCAGTGGGGCCCGAATCCGGGCTGGCACGGGTCGCACGGCCCGGGATGGCTGATCGGGCTGTTCTTCCTGGTGCTGGTCGCCGCGCTGATCGCGACGGTGGTCTGGCTGGCGGTTCGCGGCCGGCCGCGGCGGCGCTCCGCCGTCGAGCGGGCGAAGGAGATCCTGGCCGAGCGGTTCGCCAAGGGGGAGATCGGCACCGACGAGTACCGCGAGCGGCTGGCCGAGCTGGGCTGATCTCCGGTGGCCGCCGGAACCGGGGTTCCGGCGGCCACCCCGACGGAAGGCGGAACGATGACGGCGAAATCGGGCGTGCGGAGATCGGCGCGGCGCGGCTGGCTGCTGCTGACCACCGCGGTCGTCGGCGGTACCGCGCTGGCCGTGCCGTACGTGCTCCTCGACGTGGACGCGAGCCGGATCCAGGTGCGCGGCGAGGCGCACTGGATCCTGCTGCTCGTGCACATCTTCACGGCGGCGGTCGCGCTCGTGCTCGGGCCGCTGCAGTTCATCCCCGCGCTGCGGGCCCGCCGCCGGCTGCACCGGGCGGTCGGCCGGGCCTACCTGCTGGCCGGGGTGCTGCCCGCGGGCCTGACCGGCATCCCGGTGGCGCTGCTGGCCGAGCACGCCCTCACCAGGGTCGGCCTGCTCATCCCGGCGGTCGGCTGGCTGGTCACGGGAGCGCTGGCGGTCCGGGCCGCGCGGCGGCGCGACTTCGCGGCCCACCGGGCGTGGATGATGCGCAACTACGCGTTGACGTTCCTGGCCGTGACGTCGCGCATCGTGGTGCCGTTGCTGCTGCTCGCCCAGTTCCCGTTCATCGGCGCGATGTACGGCGGCTCGGTCCCGGCGGCAGTGGACATGACGATCCCGATCGGCCAGTGGCTGGGCTGGATCATCAACCTGACCATCGTGGAATTCCTTCTCCGCCGGGAGAGAACCCGCCCGATCCCCAGCTCACAGGGCCACCCCGAGGCAGCACGTGCATGAGTGCCCGGGTCGCGATGCCGGTCGCGTGCGGAAACGTTGCTCCTCACCTGGTCAAGTACTCGGTGAAGGTGGTGACCGAGGTGGTCGGGGGCAGCGCCAGGGCTTGGGACAGGCGGAGGATCTGGGGAGATTCCAGGGCCGCGTTCCGCACCGCTTCTTCGTCGGCGAAGGCTTGGTCCGGTGGGGCGTCCGACAGGACTCGGCCGGCCGACATCGAGATCACCCGGTCGAAGTTCTCCGCGCAGAAGTCCATGTCGTGGGTGATCGCCACGATCGTCCTGCCCTGGGTGTGGAGGGTTTCGATGATCTTCGCGATGTTCTGGACCGCTTTGTGGTCCTGGCCCGTGGTCGACTCGTCGAGGACGACGATCGGGGTGTCCATCGCGAGGACCGCGGCCAGGGCGGCGCGTTTGCGGTCCGACAGGGACAGTTCGTACGGGTGCGCGTCGGCACTGTCGGTGAGGCCGGTGGTTTCGAGTGCCCAGGTCACCAGTTCCGCCCGGCGGGCCTGCGGGTGGCCCAGGTTCCGGGGCCCGAACTCGACGTCCTGGCGGACCGTTCGGGCGAACAGCTGCTGATCCGGGTTCTGGAACAGGTAGCCGACCTTGGTCGCCAGCTGGGCGATGGTGTGGTCCGCGGTGTTCCAGCCGTCGACCACCACCCGGCCCGCGGTGGGCTTGACCATGCCGTTGAGGTGACGCACCAAGGTCGTCTTGCCCGCGCCGTTCTGGCCCACCACGGCCACTTTCTCGCCCGCGCGGATGCTCAGCGAGACGCCGTCCAGCGCCGTCACGCCGCTCGGGAAGCGGTAGACCAGCGAATCGATCTCGATGCTCATCGGGTTTCTCCCAGCACTTCGGTGAATCCGGCGACGGCGGTCGGCAGGGTGACCGGTAGATCCCGGCCCGCCGGCCAGCACCCGAGCTCGGCCGCGCGGCGGGCCGCGTCGGTGAACCGCGTCGTGCCGACGCCCCACTCCGGCAGGCGCGGATCGGCCAGGACCTCCTCGGGATCGCCGTCGAGCCGGACCGAGCCCTCGGCGAGGACCAGGACGCGGTCGGCGAACTCCGCCAGCTGTTCGAGCTTGTGCTCGATCAGCAGCATCGTGATGCCCGTGTCGCGCAACTCCTGCAGGGCCGTGAACACCAGGCGGCTGCCGGCCGGGTCGAGCTGCGATGTCGGCTCGTCGAGCACCAGCACCCGGGGCCGCATCACCAGCACCGCCGCCAACGCGACGAGTTGTTGCTGGCCACCGGAAAGCTCGTACGGCGAGCGGTCCGCGAGGTGGGTGATCTGCAGCCGCTCCAGCATCCCGTCGATGCGGTCGACCATCTCCGCCCGCGCGACGCCGAGGTTCTCCAGCCCGAAGGCCAGTTCCGCGCGAACCGAGTACTTCGCGCCGGAGATCTGGTTGAACGGGTTCTGCAGCACCAGCCCGATCTCGGTGACCACCTCGGCCAGCGGCGTGTCCGCCACGACCCGGCCCGCGGTGGTGACCTGGCCGGTGAAGTCGCCGCCGAGCGCGTGCGGGATCACGCCCGCCGCGGCGTAGCCCAGCGTCGACTTGCCCGCGCCGCCGGCGCCGGCCAGCCCGCACACCTGGCCCTCCGGGATCGCCACCTCGATGTCGCGCAGCACCGGAGCGGTGCTCGTCGGATAGGCGTAGCTGAACCGGTTGAACTCGATCACGAGAACACTCCAAGCGCGTTGGCGGCCAGGGCGGCGGCCGCGCAGATCCACAACGCCCAGCGCGCCACCCGCTGCCCGGCCGAATCCGGGATGACCTCGAAGATGGTGCGCCGAGTCGGGCCGCCGAAGGCACGCGCTTCCATGGCGATCGCCCGCTCTTCGACGTCGGTGAAGGCGCCCAGCACCAGCGGCCCGACCAGCGGCAGCAAGGTCCGGGCGCGGCGCACCGGGCCGCCGTCGAGCGCGAGGCCGCGAGCCTGCTGCGCCTGCCGGATCAGCTGCGCGCGTGCCCGGAAGGTGGGGATGATCTGCAGCGTCGCGGACACCACGTAGCTGATGTTGGGCGGCAGTCCGCGTTGCACCAGCGCGGTCATCAGGGTGCCGGGATGCGTTGTCAGCAGCAGGAACAGGAACGCGTCGACCAGCACCAGCAGCCTGAGCCCGGTCTGGGTGGCGAACAGCAGCCCGTCCTGCTGCACCTGCAGCGGGCCGAGCTCGGCGAGCACCGGCCCTTCGCCTGGGTAGAACAGGCCCTGTGCGAGGAAGATCAGCAGCAGGAACGGGGCGAAGAACTTCAGCGTCACCGAGCCGAACCGGCCCAGTACGCCCGCCGTGGCTGCCGCCGCGACCAGCAGCAGCCACAGCAGCGCGGCGAACCAGGCCGCGTTGATGGCGAACGCGGCGATGATCACGACGATCGCGAACACCAGCTTGGTGATCGGGTTGAGCCGGTGCAGCCTGGACTCGCCGAACTGGTAGAAGGTCATCGCGCCAGTCCTTCCAGCACCGCGGTGCGCCGCCCGAACACCGCGTGCCTGCGGACGAACGGTGAGCGTTCCCGGAACCTCGCCGGCAGCGCGGCGAGCATCAGGAAGGCGACCGCGAAGGTGACCACCTTGTCCAGTGGATCGGTGGCCAGCCCGGTCAGCGTCGCGGCGTCCAGCAGGCTGTTGCCGAAGGCCTGGAAAGCGGCCTGCAACGCAGTGCGTCCCGGCGAACCGCCGCCGCCGAAGACGAACGCCGCGATCGGCGCGGAGAGCACCCCGGCGACGACACCGGCGATCAGGCCCGCAGGCAGCGCGGTCCACAGCCGCCGGAACGCGCCGATGCGCGCCACCAGCCCGGCCAGCACGCCGATCGCCGCGGCTGCGACGGAGAACGGCAGCAGCGGCGGCGAGATCGTCAGGCCCCAGATGATGTTGGACAGCGCCCCGGTCGCCGCGCCCGCGGCGGGCCCGGCGAGCGCGCCGACGATCACGGTGCCGATCGAGTCCAGGTACACCGGCAGGCCCAGCATGTTGACCAGCTGCCCGATCACCACGTTGATCGCGATCGCCACCGGCAGCATCGCCACCGTGGAGGTCGGCAGCCGGGCGCTGGCGCCGGCGATGACCAGCAGCGAGCCGATCAGGTAGCCGCCGAGCGCGATCAGCGCGGCGGAGCTGCCGTGCCCGCTCTCGTGCAGGCTCGACGGTCGCTCGATCAGGAGGTAGAGGTACGTCGCGAGGATGACCGCGGTGCCCGCGGCGACGTATCCCCACGGCGGCAGCCGGTGACCTGAGTGGACGGTGCTCATGGCGTTTCCTCCCGCGCAGGCCCGACCGGAGCGCCGAGCGGCCCTGGACGGGCGACAACCGGCGACGACGGGCGGCAGCCAGGCCACTGCAAGCGTTTGCAGCAGCCTGCCACACCGTTCCCCGTCGGTAAACCCCGAGCTTGCCCGGCGTTC
Source organism: Saccharopolyspora sp. NPDC045839 (assembly GCF_056431645.1). Taxonomy (NCBI): domain Bacteria; kingdom Bacillati; phylum Actinomycetota; class Actinomycetes; order Pseudonocardiales; family Pseudonocardiaceae; genus Saccharopolyspora; species Saccharopolyspora sp. NPDC045839. Next base: position 37,810 of record NZ_JBWKKH010000020.1, on the reverse strand, counting down.
CCGCTGAGGCCGGCCCGCGGTTTCGGGTGCTGCTGAAGGGAGTTCCCGCGGTTTTGCGCGCGACGGTCTTCCGGGGCGATGTTTCCCGCAGTGATCAGCGGAAACCCGCTGCGGAAGTGGTTCACAGGCCCAGCAGTTCCGGGCGGGTGGCCAGCTCGCGCCAGTAGCGGGCCGGGTCGGCGACCAGGCGGCGCCGGGTCAGGTCCAGGAGGCCGGAGACGCTTTCGACCTCCGCGACCAGGGTGCCGTCCGGGGCACGCAGCTCCTGCACGACGCGGGACGTCTTGCCCTCGCCCCACCGGAAGGCGCAGGTCACCTCGACCTGGTCCAGCGGTCGTAGTTCGCGGTGGAAGCGGACGGTGGTCTCCAGGTTGACCGGGCCCACGTCGTGCTGGGCGCGCAGTCGTTCGCGGTCGACGCCGGCGGCGGCGAGGCACGCCCACCGGGCGTGGTCGCCGTAGGCGAGGTACGCGGGCCCGCGCACGTGGCCGTTGACGTCGAGGTCGTCGCTGCGGACCGAGATGGTGGTGCGGAAGGGTTCAGCGGTTTCGGAACGGGTTGTCACGGGGCCCGATCCTGGCCGTTCCGGGTCGCGCCGTCTGGAACTTTTCGGCCAACGCGTCCTGCCGGGCCCAGCTGCGCACCAGCGCAGCGGGCGAAGAGCCGGACAGCAGGCGGCATTCGCGTCCCAGGTGCGACTGGTCGGCGTAGCCGAGCTCGGCGGCGACGACCGCCAGCGACGTGCGTCCGCGCGCCAGCGCGGGCAGGCGGCGGTGGAACCGCTGGAAGCGGAGGATGCGTTGCAGTTGCTTGGGGCCGCACCCGGTTTCGCGCCGCAGGAGCCGTCGGAGTCCTCGTTCGCTGATGCCGAGCTCGTCGGCGACGTCCGCGGGTTTCGCCCCAGCCGTACCAAGACCGTGCGCCGCGGCGATGGCCCGTGGATCCGGCTGGACGTCTCGCAGCCGCTCGGCGACCAGCGCCTCCAGCACGTTTCGCCGCTCCTCGAAGGACTTCGACGCTGCCAGCAGCTCTTCGGCCCGCCCCGCTCGCCGGCCCCACAGCTCGGCAAGCCTCGTCGTCCCGGCCGGGAGCTCGGAGAGCCCGCGGCCCAGCAGCGAGCCAGCGCCGCCGCGACGCAGCCGCAGGCCCAGCGTCCGGGCGGTTCCCGGCAGCCAGCGGCGTTCCGGGGCTCCGGCGGTGATCACCACGTCGAGGCTGCGCCCGTCCCACACCAGGTCGGCGCAGCCGTCCGGGAGGATCCGCAACTCCCGGTCCCACCCGGCGAATCCCTGCCAGCAGAGCGAGACGGTGCTCGAAACCTCTTTCGCAGGGCCGAATTCCCGGTAGTGCGACCACCGCGTGCCGGTTCCGGCGGGCGAGGCGGCCCAGGGGCGCAGCGGGATTCCCATGCGCCCAGCATGCCTCGTCATGCGCTCGGCGGCGTGGTCGATTCGCCGCTGGGCGGTGGTTGCGAGCTGCTCGGCGGCGGCACCGAGCTCGTCGGTGGAGGCGCGGACGACGGCGGTGGCTCCGATGGCGGCGGTTCCGACGACGGCGGTGGCGGTGGCGGTGGTGGCGGCGGCTCGGACGGCGGTGGTGGTGTCGTGCCTGGTGGTGAGGGTGGCGGAGGCGTCCAGGACGGCGCGGGCGGAGCTCCGGCGGCGGGTGGGGGAGCGCCTGGCGGCAGCGGTGCGCCCGGCGGTGGGGGAGCGCCTGGGAGCGGCGGGGTGAACGCGAGCAGCACGGGGTCGCCCGGGGTCGTCGTGTCACTCGGGGTGGGCATGACGCCGCGGGCGTAGGCGTCGGCCCAGCTGAGCACCGAGCGGACGTACGACTCGGAGTGGTTGTAGCGGAACACGGCGGCGGCCAGCTGCGTTCGGTCGCGCAGATTTCCGCCGCCGCTGCACAGGTATTGGCCCGATGCGAGCGTCGCGTCGAAGACGTTGTGCGGATCGCGGGCTCCGTCGCCGTCGCCGTCGGCGGCGTGGCTGCGCCACGTGGACGGGATGAACTGCATCGGCCCGACCGCGCGGTCCCACGCGCGGTCGCCGTCCAGCCGCCCGCCGTCGGTGTCGCGAATGGCGGCCACCCCCGGCCCGCCGGCCAGCTGCGGGCCCAGGATCGGCGACAGCGTCCGGCCGTTGACGTCCACCCGGCCGGACCGGGCGTGGTTCGACTCGATGCGCCCGATCCCGGCGAGCACCGACCAGTGCAGTCCGCAGCCCGGATCGGTGCGCGCCAGCGTCCGCTCGGCGCGCTGGTAGGCGGCCAGCACCGGTGCGGGTATGCCCAGCGGGCCGGCCGGCACCCGGTCGGCCGGTTCGGCGTGCGCGGCCAGGTCCTGCTCGGTGCGCACCTCGTCCAGGAACTCCGGGCTGAGCCGGTCGTCGACGGGCAGCCGGCCGTTGGTCCCCACGTCCGGCGGGAGTTCCGGTGCGGCCCGAGCGGGACCGGTTGCCGGGTCGATCAGGGCGTCGCCGCTGATCGCGAGCAGCGGCAGCAGCGCGGCCAGCACGCCGGTCGTCACCGCCGTGAAGCGCTCGCCGCGGCTCTGGGCGTCCGGGCCCAACTTCCGTCACCTCCATGCCGGTCTGGCCATGCTGGGCCCCGACCTTTCCGGAAGGTGACGACCTTGTGAACCACCAGTAGAGGTCCGGACCACGAATTCCGGGCGACCAGCAGGTTGCGGCGAACGGCTCAGCGACGCGGCGTCCGATCGGGTGCGCGGCCGGCAGTGGCGACCCGACGTGTTGTCCTATGTAGACACATGAGGTGGTTTCGCGTCCGGATCCATCGGGACTCTTGAACTGCTTCGTTCCGCGAAATAAGTTGACCGGTAACGGGTTTCTCATCGAATTGGTGGCACCACTGTCCATAGTGGCTGCCTATCGGTGCGTTAGCGCCCAGCTCTTTGACCCTGTGACGTGCGTCTCGTTCAATCGGCGGTAGTGATCCTCCGGTGCCGCCGCGCGCCCATCGCCCGGCATTCCGCACCGCAATCCGCTTCCGCCGAAGGGACCACGTGCGCATGTCCGCAAGCAGAGTGCATGAAGCAACCCCCGGTACTGCCGCGCCACCGGAGTACCGGCCGGTGATGGCCTGGGCCATCACCGGCATGCTGGTGCTGTTCATCGTGGTCAACTGGGCCGACAAGACGGTGTTCGGCATCGCCGCGCAGCCGCTGAAGGAAGACCTGGGCCTGACCTCGTCGCAGATCGGCTTCATCGGAAGCGCCTTCTTCTTCCTGTTCAGCATCACCGGGCTCCTCGTCGGGTTCATCGGCAACCGGGTGCGGACCAAGTGGGTGCTGCTGGCGCTGGCGGCGCTGTGGTCGCTGACGATGGTGCCGGTGCTGGTGTCGGCCAGCGCGGTGACGCTGCTGATCAGCCGCATCGGGCTCGGCGCGGCGGAAGGCCCGGCCGGCGCGATGGCCAACGCCGGGGCGTTCGAGTGGTTCCCGAAGGAGAAGCGCAGCTTCCCGTCGGCGTGGCTGTCCTCCGGCGCTTCCATCGCCAAGATCGCGATCGCCCCGGTGCTGGCGCTGATCGTCGCGGTGTGGGGCTGGCGCGCGGCCTTCCTGTCGCTCGCGCTGATCGGCGTGGTGTGGTGCGTAGCCTGGGCGCTGATCGGCCGCGAGGGCCCGTTCTCGCCGCACCGGAGCCAGGCCGCCGTGGCCGAGGACCCCGCGATGCAGCAGCGGGTCCCGTTCCGCAAGATCGCGCTCTCCGGCACCTTCGTCGGCGGCGTCCTCGGCACCTTCACCATGTACGGGATGGTGTCGGTGATCCTCACCTGGCTGCCGTCGTACTTCGAGGTGGGCCTGGGCATCGACCGGCTGCAGGCCGGCGCCATGTTCGGCCTGCCCAGCATCTCGGGCATGATCGCGATGCTGGGCGTGTCGTGGATCAGCGACCGCCGCGTGTCGGCGGGCTCCAGCTCGCGGGTGCAGCGCGGCATCGTGCCCGCGGTGTCGCTGCTGATCGGCGGCGGGCTCCTGGCGCTGCTGCCGTACCTCGGCTCGCCGGTGCTGGCCATCTCGGCGGTCGTGCTCGGCTACGGCATCGGCGTCGTGTCGTTGCCGCTGGCGAACGCGGCGTTGTCGCAGATCTGCCCGCCTCGCCAGCAGGCCGGCGCGCTGGGCGTGTTCCTGGCCCTGCAGACGTCGTCCGGGCTCATCGCCCCGGCGCTGACCGGTGTGCTGGTGGACATGGCCGCCAGCCCTGGCGAGGGATTCGCGCTGGCGTTCCAGGTCTTCGGCATCGCCGTGATGGTGGGCGGCATCGCGACGTTGCTGCTGGTCAACCCGGACCGGGACGCCGCGCGCATCCTCGGCTGAACCAGCGTCGTGAGCGTTTTGGATCGCCATGACGATCCAAAACGCTCACGACCGATAGCGCTGGCCTATCGATGCGTTCAGGCAAGCATCTTTGACCGTGTGATGGGGCTCTCGTTGAATGGCCGTGCCGGCGGGCTCAATGCGCCGAACCGGGCATTCCAACGAAGGGACGGTCCCGCATGACCGCTGGCAACCTGCAGCGCAGCCCCGCCGACGACAGGACTGCCGCACCCGCCGCCGGCCCGGCCTTCCGGCCTGCGATGGCCTGGACCATCACCGCGATGCTCGTCCTGTTCATGATCGTGAACTGGGCGGACAAGGCGGTGCTGGGCATCGTGGCCCAGCCCCTGAAGACGGAGCTCGGCCTCACCAGCGCCGAGATCGGCTTCATCGGCAGCGCCTTCTTCTTCCTCTACAGCATCAGCGGCGTCGCGGTCGGCTTCCTGGCGAACAAGGTCAAGACCAAGTGGGTGCTGCTCGGGCTGGCCGTGCTGTGGTCGGTGACCCAGGTGCCGGTGCTGCTGTCGGCGACCGGCGCGGCGCTGCTGATCAGCCGCATCGCGCTCGGCGCCGCCGAAGGCCCGGCCACCGCGATGGCCAGCGCCGGGGCGTTCGAGTGGTTCCCGAAGGAGAAGCGCAGCCTGCCGGCCGCGTGGCTGAACTCCGGCGCCTCCATCGCCAAGATCGCGGTCGCCCCGCTGCTCACGCTGATCGTGGTCGCCTGGGGCTGGCGCGCGGCCTTCCTGGCGCTGGCGCTGATCGGCGTGGTCTGGTGCGTCGCCTGGCTGCTGATCGGCCGCGAGGGCCCGTACGCGACGCCGCGCGGCAAGGCCGCCGCCCAGCGCGACGACACCGGTCTCCGCGTGCCGTTCCGGCACATCGCGCTCAGCCGCAGCTTCATCGGCGGCGTGGTCGGCACCTTCACCGTCTACGGGATGGTGTCGGTGATCCTCACCTGGCTGCCGTCGTACTTCGAGACCGGGCTCGGGTTCAGCCGGGTGGAGGCGGGCAGCATGTTCGGCCTGCCCAGCATCACGGGCATGATCGGCATGATCGGGGCCGGCTGGCTCACCGACCGGATGATCTCGCGGGGCGCGAGCTCCCGCGTGCAGCGCGGCCTGATCCCGGCCGTGTCGCTGCTGATCGGCGGCGGCCTGCTGGCGCTGCTGCCCTACGTCGGCGGCACGTGGGCCGCGGTGGCCGTGGTCGTGGTGGCCTACGGGTTCATGGTCGTCTCGCTGCCGGTGATGAACGCGGTCGTGTCGCAGATCAGCCCGACCCGGCAGCAGCCCGGTGCGCTGGGCTGCTTCCTCGCACTGCAGACGCTTTCCGGGCTGTTCGCGCCCGCGCTGACCGGCGCGCTCGTCGACGCCGCGCCGACGCCGGGCGCCGGATACGCCCAGGCGTTCCAGATCTTCGGGCTGGCCGTGGTCGCCGGCGGGATCGTGATGGCACTGCTGGTCGACCCGGAGCGCGACGCCCGCCGCATCCTCGGCTGAGGCGCCGCGGCGGGTCCCGCCGCAATTTCCATTGAAATCGAAGGTCCAATTTCAATGGAAATTGCGGCCAACCGGGTCGGTGCCCGGGTGAGGTTCATTGTTGAGGTACAGGGAGGTAGGCATGTCCCTCGCGGTCGGCGAGCTGGGAGTGTTCAACATCGCGCAGGCCGATCCGGGCCGTCCCGCCGTGATCGACGTGACCGGGCGGGCCGTGAGCTTCGCGGAGCTCGCCGAGCGGGCGAACCAGCTCTCGCACGCGCTGCGCGCGATGGGGCTGCGCCCCGGCGACAGCGTCGGCGCGGTCATCCACAATGGACTGCCGTACTTCGAGCTGCGGCTGGCGACCTGGCAGTCCGGGCTGTACTTCACGCCGATCAACAACCACCTGGCGGCGGCGGAGATCGGCTACATCGCGGAGAACAGCGAGGCCAAGCTGGTCGTGGTGGACGCCTCGCTGACCGAGCTGTGCGGCCCGGTGCTGGACGATGCAGGGGTGCCTGCGGAGTTGCGGTTCGCCGTCGGCGGTTCGCCGGGCTGGCGGGACTACGAGGAGCTGTTCGACGGGCAGTCGCGGACCGCCCCGGACGAGCGGACCGGCGGCGAGGTCATGCTCTACACCTCCGGCACCACCGGGCGCCCGAAGGGCGTGCGGCGCCCGCTGACCGGCCGTCCGCCGGCCGTCTCGCAGTACCACCTCGACTTCATGGGACGGCTGGACATCGAGCCCGGCGCGGGCGTGCACCTCGTGCTCTCGCCGCTGTACCACGCCGCGCCCGGCACCTTCGCGTTCACCGGGCTGAACTTCGGGCACACCGTGGTGCTCAGCGAACGGGCGAAACCGGAGGAGGTCCTGCGGCTGATCGACGAGCACCGGGTGACCGCGACGTTCACGGTGCCGACGGTGCTGCACCGCCTGCTGCGGCTGCCCGCAGAGGTGCGCGACCGCTACGACACGTCGAGCCTGCGCAGCGTCGTGCACGCCGGCGCGCCGTGCCCGGTCGACGTCAAGACTCGCTGCATCGAATGGCTCGGCCCGGTGCTGACGGAGTTCTACGGCGCCACCGAGGGATCCGCCACGGCGGTGCGGTCCGCCGAGTGGCTGACCAAGCCGGGCACCGTCGGATTTCCCCTGCCCGGAGCCGAGATCGAAGTCCTGGACGAGCAGGGTGAGCAGCTGCCCGCCGGGGAGACCGGCACCGTGTACTTCCGCAGCGGCATCTCCGGCATCGAGTACTTCAAGGACCCGGAGAAGACCGCCACCGCCCGGCACGGCGACCTCATCACCGTCGGCGACGTCGGCTACGTAGACGCCGACGGCTGGCTGTTCCTCTGCGACCGGCGCACCGACCTGATCCTCTCCGGCGGCGTCAACATCTACCCGGCCGAGGTCGAGGCGGCGCTGCTCGCGCACCCCGAGGTGGCCGACGTGGCCGTGATCGGGATCCCCGACGAGGAGTGGGGCCAGTCGGTGCTGGCGATCGTGCAGCCGGCGCCGGAGGCGGCCGACGGCCTGGCCGAGCGGCTGACCGCGCACTGCCGAGAGCGGCTGGCCGGGTTCAAGGTGCCGCGCCGCGTCGAGCTCAGCCCGCAGCTGCCCCGCACCGACACCGGCAAGCTGCTGCGCCGCGAGCTCCGCGCCCCCTACTGGGGTGCATAGGCGCGGCCTATCCGAACGTTCCACGCCCGATCTTTGCGCCCGCCCCGCGCGCGGTGGTTCATTCGGAACGAGGGAACCGACCGTGTGCAACCGCTTGCCAGACAGGAGAAACGCATGAGGGACGCTGTCATCGTCGAGGCCGTTCGCACGCCGGTGGGCAAGCGCAACGGCGCGCTCGCCGGGATCCACCCGGCCGACCTGTCCGCGCACGCGCTGTCCGCGCTGGTCGAGCGCGCCGGGATCGAGCCGGGCGACGTGGACGACGTGGTGTGGGGCTGCGTCAGCCAGGCCGGTGAGCAGGCCGGCAACATCGCGCGCACCGCGGTGCTGGCCGCGGGATGGCCCGAGTCGGTGCCCGCGACCTCGGTGGACCGGCAGTGCGGATCGAGCCAGCAGGCGGTGCACGCCGCGGCCGCGGGCGTCATCGCCGGGTACTACGACATCGCCGTCGCCGGCGGCGTGGAGTCGATGAGCCGGGTGCCGATGGGCTTCGCTCGGCAGGGCGTGGAGAAGCCGATGGCGCAGTCGGTGCTCGACCGCTACGGCGTCAAGGGCTTCAACCAGGGCATCGGCGCCGAGATGGTGGCCGAGAAGTGGGGCTTCTCCCGCCAGCAGCTCGACGAGTACTCGCTGTCCTCGCACGCCAATGCGGCCGCGGCCGTCGACGCCGGCGCGCTGGACGCCCAGCTGGCGAAGCTGCCGGGCGTGCTGGAGTCCGACGAGGGCATCCGCCGCGGCGGAACCCTGGAGTCGCTGGGCAAGCTGAAGACCGTGTTCCGCGAGGACGGCGTCATCCACGCCGGGAACTCCTCGCAGATCTCCGACGGCACCGGCGCCCTGCTGATCACCACCAGCGAGATCGCCAAGGAACGCGGGCTGAAGCCGATCGCGCGGGTGCACACCGCGGTGCTGGCCGGCGACGACCCGGTGATGATGCTGTCCGCCCCGTGGCCGGCGACCCTCAAGGCGCTGCGCAAGGCCGGGCTGGGCATCGACGACATCGGCGCCTTCGAGGTCAACGAGGCGTTCGCCCCGGTGCCGCTGGCGTGGCTCGCCGAGACCGGCGCGGACCCGGCCCGCCTCAACCCGCTGGGCGGCGCGATCGCCGTCGGCCACCCGCTGGGCGGCTCGGGCGCGGTCCTGATGACCCGGCTGGTCCACCACATGCGGGACAACGGGATCCGCTACGGCCTGCAGACGATGTGCGAAGGCGGCGGCATGGCCAACGCCACGATCCTCGAACTGCTCTGATCCGACGAGGCTGCCGTTCGTGAGTGCTCATGCCGGTAGGAACCGGAATCTTCACTCACGAGGTCCGGCCGCCGCTCACGACCCAAACACGACCTGTGCCTGGATTCCCTTCGGGCACAAGAAGATTCTGGAGGAGGGCGGATGCGCAGCACCGCTTACGACGCGGAACACGAGGCGTTCCGCGAGGTCGTCCGGGAGTTCCTGGCCAAGGAGGTCGTGCCCTACTTCGCCGACTGGGAGAAGACCGGGCTGGTGCCCAGGGACCTGTTCAACAAGGCCGGCGAGATCGGCATGCTCGGCCTGCAGGTGCCGGAGGAGTACGGCGGCGGGGGCACGAGCAGCTTCAAGTTCAACGCGGTCATCACCGAGGAGACCGCCCGCGCCGGGGTTTCGCTGGGCGGCTTCTCGGTGCACGCCAACGTGGTCGTGCCGTACTTCATCGACATCTGCAACGAGGAGCAGCGCAAGCGCTGGCTGCCCGGGCTGGCCAGCGGCGAGCTGATGAGCGCCATCGCCATGACCGAGCCGGGCACCGGGTCGGACCTGGCGGGCATGGCGACCACCGCCACCCGCGAGGGCGAGTACTACATGCTCAACGGGGCCAAGACGTTCATCACCGGCGGCCACAACGCGGACCTGGTGATCGTGGTGGCCCGCACCGGGCACGGGGAGAACCGCCGGGACGGCCTGTCGCTGCTGGTCGTCGAGCGGGACATGGCCGGGTTCAGCCGCGGCCGCAACCTCGACAAGCTCGGGCTGAAGGCGCAGGACACCGCGGAGCTGTTCTTCGACGACGTGCGGGTGCCCGCGGCGAACCTGCTGGGCGAGGAAGGCAGGGCCTTCGAGTACCTGAGCGCGAACCTGCCGCAGGAGCGGCTGGGCATCGCGGTCGCCGGGCAGGCCGCGGCGGAGGCGGCGCTGCGGACCACCGTGGCGTACGTGAAGGAGCGCAAGGTCTTCGGCAAGCCGGTGGCCAGCTTCCAGAACAGCAAGTTCGAGCTCGCCGGGTGCGAGGTGGAGATCGAGGCCGGGCGGGCGATGCTGGAGCGCGCGCTCGACGAGCACGACGCCGGCGAGCTCAGCGCGGCGGACGCGGCGAAGGTCAAGGTGTACTGCACGGAACTGCAGTCCAGGGTGATCGACCGCTGCCTGCAGCTGCACGGCGGCTACGGCTACATGCTGGAGTACCCGATCGCCCGCATGTACGCCGATGCCCGGGTGACCCGCATCTTCGGCGGCACCACCGAGGTGATGAAGACGATCATCGCCAAGTCGCTGGGGCTGTGAGGCCGGGCGCGGATCAATTCGTTGGACACCGGGCGGCTCGCCCCGGGAGCATCGGGCGGTGACCGAGCGAGCCGACCGGCGCGAGCCGCTTCCCGCCGCGCAGCAGCGCGTGCGCTTCGTAGAGCTGGCGGACAGGTCGATGTCGGCGTTGCTGGCCGGAGACCTGCCCGCCGCCGGCGTCGCGGCCGGTGTCGCGCTGTCCGAGTACTTCGTGACGGACCGGGCGAAGTGGCTCTGGCGGATGCGGCTGGACCAGATGGCGGCGGATCCGGCCGGGGCGTGCTGGATGGTGCGCTTCGCAGTGGTCGGGGCGGACGGCCCGGTCGTCGGGCACTGCGGGTTCCACGGCCCGCCGGATGCGGCGGGCATGGTGGAGATCGGCTATTCCGTCGTGCCGGAGTTCCGGCGCCGCGGATACGCGCGGGCCATGCTGGTCGAGCTGCTGCGCCGGGCGGTGTCCGAACCGGAGGTCGAGACGGTGCGGGCGGCGATCACCCCGGACAACGCGGCCTCGCTGGCCACGATCGCCGGATTCGGCTTCGCCGAGGTCGGCGAGCAGTGGGACGACGAGGACGGCCTGGAGATCATCTTCGAGGTCCCCGCCGACCCGAGCACGTTCGCGCCCGACTGAACAGCCGAAACCGAGCGGCAGTGGCGCGGGACACACCCCGCTGTTCACGTCGCATTAACAGGCGAAAGTCGTTCCGGGATGCGGCGTCAGCCGCATGCGGTGTGGGACTCAGCTCGCACCGCCGCAGGTTCTCAGATGTCGTCTGGCGAGGACAGCCCCAGCGCCGCGTATTGGTCATACTCAAGTCGGGGATCCCGGAGTCCAGGCGACGTCTGAGGTTCCGCTACCGGCACCGCCACGCAAACTATCTGAAATCTTCCCTTAAGCTGCCCGGGTGGAACTGCACCAGGTGGAGTATTTCCTGGCGGTCGTCGATCACAAGGGCATCAACGCCGCGGCGAGCGCTCTGCAACTGGCGCAACCCACCGTCTCGCAGGCGATCCGCGGGCTGGAGCGGGAACTCGGGGTCGACCTGTTCCACCGCATCGGCCGCGGCATGGTGCTGACCTCGGCCGGGCAGGCGTTCGTCGGGCCGGCGCGGCAGATCCTCCGCGATGTCGTCGCCGCCGAGGCGACCATGGTCGACGCCGCGGGGCTGCCGCGCGGGCGGCTCGACATCCACGTGGCCGCACCGCTGGCCGTGCACCCGGTCGCGCAGCTGGTCGGCCGGTTCCGGAAGCGCTACCCGAACGTCTCGCTGCGGTTGGCCGACCTCCGCGACGAGGAAGGCGCCGTGGCGCTGATCCGCGAGGGCCACTGCGAGATCGTGTTCACGAATCTTCCGGTCCCCTCGTCGGACCTGCAGGTCGAGGAGCTCGGCGAGCACGAGTACTGGCTGGTGTTCCCGCCGGGCACCGCGGTGCCCGAGCGCGATCCGCTGCCGCTGACCGAGCTGCCGGACCTGCCGCTGGTGATCGTGCCCAAGAGCACCGGCCGCACCGCCATCGAGAAGGCCCTCAGCGCGGCCCGGAAGCGCACTCGGCCCTCGGCGATCGTGCAGCACCGGGAGTCCATGCTGCCGTTCGTGCTGGCAGGCGTCGGCGGCACGATCCTGGCGCAGCCGCTGGCGGCACAGGCCGCGGCGCGCGGCGCGCTGGTGCGCGCGATCGACCCGCCGATCAGCCTGCCGTACGGCGTGCTCTACGACCCGGCGGTGCTGTCGCCGGCCGGACGGGCGTTCCTCCGGATGGCCCGAACCCCGCGCTGATCGCACGGCCCGGAGCGGCGTTTCCGCAGGCCCGGGCCCGTGCGCACTTTGTCCTGCTATGGCGACACAAAATACGCACGGTCACTGACCAGCGGAAACGTCGATTCCGGCGATGTCCAGGAATGCTTCGGCCGCCGGGGACAGCGGCCCCGGGCGGTGCACGAATCCGACGCTGCGCCAGGTCTCCGGCGCGGTGGAGCGCAGCACCACGCCTTCGAGTTCCGTTTCGGCGAGGTGGCGGGGGAGGAACGTGGCGCCGGCGCCGTGCGCCACCAGGTCCCAGACCGCTTGCCGGTTCGCGCATTCCACCGCGACCGTCTGCACCGCCGGATCCAGGACGTCGTCGACGATGGTGCGGGTGGTGCTGTCGGTGAACTCCAGGACCAGCGGGATGCCGGCGACCGCGTCCAGCGGCACCGGGTCGGGCAGCCGGTCGGCCAGCTCGGGCGGCAGTACCAGCACGATCTCCTGCGTGCACAGCTCGCGGGACCGCAGCGACGAGTTCTGCGGCGGCAGCTTGGTGAGGCCGAGCTCGGCGTGGCCGCGCCGCACCTCGTCCACGACGCGGGCCGATCCGCCGGGGTCGATGACGTTGAGCAGCACCCCGGGATAGCGCCGCTGGAACTCGCCGGCCAGCTCCGGCAGCGGGTGCGCGGCCAGCGTCGCCAGCGCCGCGATGTCCAGCTGCCCGCTGCCCATCGCGCGCACGTCGTGCACCGCGCTGCGCGCCCGGTCGACGTCCCGGAGGATCCGGCGGGCCGGTTCGGCGAACGCCTCGCCGTCGGGGCTGAGCACCAGCTGGCGGCCGGTGCGGTGGAACAGCTGCACCCCGAGCTGCCGCTCCAGGCTCCGGATCGCCTGCGACAACGACGGCTGCGCGATGTAGAGGGCCTGCGCGGCCTTGGTGACGCTGCCGTGGTCGATGACCGCCACGAAGTACTCGACCAACCGCAGATCCATCTCCGCAGGATAGGCCGTTCTCTGGTCGTTTTGCGTGGCGGTGCGGGTGGCGGAACCTCACAAGCCTTCTCGGTCCGGGATCCCCGACTTGTGTATGTCCAATACGCGGCGCTGGGGCTGTCCTCCCGAGATAGCCCGGGGTGCGGGGTTTCCCCGCAGGACACCTTTGAGAACCCGCGGCGGTGCGAGTTGCGTGCGTGGAGAAAGGCGAAGTGCGGGAGCGGGTGCTATTGGTCGTGGCTATGGGTCTGTGCGGCGCTCGATCTGCGTCAGACCGGACGGTCGGTCTGGACTGCCGGTGGCGGGCGGGTAAAACTGGAGGCCGCTCTTTGCCTAACCGGAGGAGACAGCGTGGGTGACAGCGTCCTGACCGAGATCGCCGATGGCGTCGCCGTGATCACGATCGACCGGCCCGAAGCCCGCAACGCGGTGAACCGCACCGTGGCCGAGGGGCTGGCCGCCGCGATCGACGAGCTCGAGGAGCGGTCGGACGCGGTGATCGGCATCCTCACCGGCGCGGGCGGCACCTTCTGCGCGGGCATGGACCTCAAGGCGTTCACCCGCGGCGAGCGGCCGTCGATCCCCGGCCGCGGCTTCGGCGGGGTCACCGAACGCCCGCCGTCGAAGCCGCTGATCGCCGCCGTCGAGGGCTGGGCCCTGGCCGGCGGCTGCGAGCTGGCGCTGGCCTGCGATCTGATCGTCGCCTCCCGCGAGGCGAAGTTCGGCCTTCCTGAGGTCAAGCGCGGCCTGGTCGCGGCCGCGGGCGGCCTGCTGCGGCTGCCGAAGACGCTGCCGTACCAGCTGGCCATGCAGGTCGCGCTGACCGGCGACCCGCTGACCGCCGAGGTCGCCCACGCGCACGGCCTGGTCAACGAGCTCACCGAGCCCGGCGGCGCGCTGGCCGGGGCGAAGGCGCTGGCCGCCCGGGTGGCCGTCAACGGCCCGCTGGCCGTCCGCGCCACCAAGCAGATCGTGGCCGGGGCGGTCCGCTGGACCGACGCGGAGGCCTTCGCGAACCAGGCCGAGATCAGCGCGCCGGTGTTCAAGTCCGCGGACGCCCAGGAAGGCGCGCTGGCGTTCGCCGAGAAGCGCGCGCCGGTTTGGCGAGGTGAGTGAGCGCCTTGTCGCACGACGCCGAAACCGACCTGCGGGAGCGCCGGCAAGCGGTTCGTGAGCTCGGCGCCGCGGTGCGCGAGCTGATCGACGCCGCGGTGTCCACGGAGGTCGACACCGAGACGCTGGTCGAGACCGCGGAACAGGTCCGCGCTCTGGTGCCGGCGCTGGCCGCCGCGCGCCGCGAACGCGGCCAACTGGCCACTGTGGACGACGGGCGGCGGCCCCGGCGGATGTACAGCCCAGCCGCCGGGCCGGGCAACCCGATCGCGCCGCCGATGCGGGTGGAGATCGTCGACGGCGTCGCGATCGGCACCTGCGAACTCGGCCTGGCCTACGAGGGGCCGCCCAGCTATGTGCACGGCGGCATCAGCGCGATGCTGCTGGACCAGATCCTCGGGCACGCGCACGCCGCGAACGGCAAGCCCGGCATGACCGTGAAGCTGGCGCTCCGCTACCGGCGGCCGGTGCCGCTGACGGCGCCGCTGCGCATCGTCGGCCGCGTGGTCCAGCTCGACGGGCGGTGGACGAATTCGGTCGCCACGATCAGCACCGCCGACGATCCCGACACCGTGCTGGTGGAAGCCGAAGGCACCTTCGTGGTGCCCAACGCCGAGCAGAACAAGCGGCTGTTCGGAGAGCTGGAGCGCATCGTGTGACCGTCGCATGAGGTTCGAGGAGGAGCCGCATGTTTCCAGGAATCCACGCCGCCGCGAACCCCGACAAGCCTGCGCTGATCATGGCCAGTTCGGGGGAGCGGCTGACCTATCGCGAGCTCGACGACCGATCCCTGCGGCTGGCGAACCTGCTGCGCGCTGCCGGGCTGGCCAAGGGCGACGTGGTCGCGCTGCTCACCGACAACTCGGTCCACGCCTACGAGGTCTACTGGGCGGCGGTGCGTTCCGGGCTGTACGTGTGCGCGGTCAACAACCACCTGCAATCCGACGAGATCGCTTACATAGTCAACGATTCCGGCGCCCGCGCGCTGGTGGTCTCGGCCGCGTTGGGCGAGCTCGCGGCGAACGTGGCGGACCGGGTTCCCGAGGTGCGCGTGCGGATGGCCTACGGCGGCTCGGTGCCCGGCTACGAGGCCTACGAGGAGGCCCTGGCCGCTGCGTCCGACGAGGTGCCCGCGGTGCAGCCGCGCGGCGCGGACCTGCTGTACTCCTCCGGAACCACCGGGCGCCCCAAGGGGATCAAGCCGAACCTGCCCGACCGGCAGGTGGACGAGCCCGGTGACACGCTCGTCGACCTCCTGCGCGGCGTCTACGGATTCGACGAGAACTCCGTCTACCTCTCGCCCGCGCCGGTGTACCACGCGGCGCCGCTGCGGTACTGCGCTTCGGTGCACGCGCTCGGCGGAACGGTGGTGATGATGGAGCGCTTCGACGCCGAAGGCGCTCTGCAGGCCATCGAGCGCTACGGCATCACGCACAGCCAGTGGGTGCCGACCATGTTCGTCCGGATGCTCAAGCTCGATCCGGAGGTCCGGCGGCGCTACGACCTCTCCACGCACCGGGTCGCGGTGCACGCCGCCGCGCCGTGCCCGGTCGACGTCAAGCGGCAGATGATCGACTGGTGGGGACCGGTCCTCATCGAGTACTACGCCTCCACCGAGGGCATCGGCATGACGATGATCGATTCCGCGCGGTGGCTGGAGAAGCCCGGCTCGGTGGGCGTCGCAGTGCTCGGCGAGGTCCGGATCTGCGACGACGACGGCCGGCTGCTGCCGCCCGGCGAGGTCGGCGGGATCTACTTCCAGCGGGACGAGATCACCTTCGAATACCTGGGAGACCGGGAGAAGACCCGGTCGGTGAAGCATGCCGAGCACGAGAACTGGGCCACCATGGGCGATCTCGGCTATCTCGACGAGGACGGCTTCCTGTTCCTCACCGACCGCAAGGCGTTCATGATCATCTCCGGCGGGGTGAACATCTACCCGCAGGAGGTGGAGAACGTGCTGGCGCTGCACCCGGCCATCCTCGACGTCGCGGTGTTCGGGGTGCCCGACGACGAGATGGGCGAGTCGGTCAAGGCGGTGGTGCAACCGGCTCCGGGCGCCGAGCCCGGGCCGGAGCTGGAGCGGGAGATCCTCGCCTACGCCCGGGAGCGGGTGGCGCACTACAAGGCGCCGCGCAGCGTGGACTTCCTCGACGAGCTCCCGCGGACGCCGACGGGGAAGCTGGTCAAGGGAAAGCTCAAGGCGCGCTACGCGCGTCCGTGACGCAACGACGAAAGGGATTGTCGTGGAACGACGTTGGGGCATCACGGTCCCGTTCCAGGGGCTGCCGCTGGCCGACCAGCGGGAGCTGATCACCGAACTCCCGGACCTGGGCTACACCGACGTGTGGTCGGCGGAAGCCAACGGCACCGACGCGTTCACCCCGCTGGCGCTGGCCAGCTCGTGGGCGCCGAAGCTGCGACTGGGCACCGCGATCGTCCCGGTCTACACCCGCGGCCCGGCGACGCTGGCGATGAGCGCGGCGACGCTGGCGGCGGCCGCGCCGGGCCGGTTCGCGCTGGGCATCGGCACGTCGTCGAACGTGATCGTGCAGCGCTGGAACGGCATTCCGTTCGAGGAGCCCTACAAGCGGGTGCGCGACACGCTGCGGTTCCTGCGCAAGGCGCTGCGCGGCGAGAAGGTCACCGAGAACTACGACACGTTCCAGGTGCAGGGCTTCACCGCGGGCGTCGTCGCCGATCCGCCACCGCCGCTGCTGGTCGCCGCGCTGCGGCCGGGCATGCTGCGGCTGGCGGGCCGGGAGGCCGACGGGGCGATCATCAACTGGCTGTCCGCCGACGACGTGCGCACCGTGGTCCCGCACGTGCACGAGGGCGGGCCGGACAAGGAGATCGTGGCGCGGATCTTCGTCATGCCCGACACCGACGCGGACACGGCGCGCGGCGTGGCCCGGCGGCAGATCGCGGCGTACATGAACGTGCCGGTGTACCGGGCGTTCCACGAGTGGCTGGGGCGCGAGGAGCTCAAGCCGATGTGGCAGGCGTGGGAGTCGGGAGACCGGAAGGCGGCGCTGGCGGCGATCCCGGACAGCGTGGTCGACGACCTGGTGGTCCACGGCCCGGCGGCGCACTGCCGGGAGCGGATCCAGCAGTACATGGCCAACGGGGTCACCACCCCGGCGATCGCCCTGATGACCCAGGGTGACCCGGCCACAGCCATCCGCTCCCTGGGCCTGAAGTAGCTTTTCTGGTGTTCAACGCACGTGCGCACGTTCGGGATGCGTATTGCCCCGAACGTGCGCACGTGCGCGTTCCGTCCTGCCGTGGCGCGTCGGGAGGACCGCGATGAACGTCGGCGGACATGGGTGACCCCAACTCGCGGTCGGAGCCTGACCTCGTAGCCACGAAGTGCGATCTTGCCTGGTCAGGAGTACGCAGAGCTCCTTGGGGTGCTAACCGGAGCGCGTTTGCGCGCCCGTTGGTTCGCCCCCCGATCGGATCGGAGATCGTTGGAGGTTCACGAATGACACGGCAGATGAGCACCGAAATGCAGCAATGCATCGAGACGTGCAACAAGTGCCACGACATGTGCGAGCAGATGCTGTCCCGCTGCATGGAAATCCACAGCGAGCCGGCCATGCAGATGAGCATGATGATGATGTCCTGCGCGGACATGTGTCGCATGTGCGCGGACATGATGATGCGCTGTTCGAGCATGGCGAAAGCCAGTTCGGACATGGTGCAGATGTGCGTGCGGATGTGCGGGATGTGCGCGGACATGTGCGAGATGAGTGCCGAGGCGTGCAGGCGGATGGAAAGTCGAGAGATGTCCGAGTTGGCGGACATGATGACGCGGTGTGCCGGCATGTGCCGTCAGATGACGCCGCAAGCCATGCAGTCCGCGTGATCGGAGTCGGGCCACGTCGGCTGCCACGCGTCCGGCCGGGCGGTGGACGTGGCCCGGTGATCGCGGGCCGGGTTGGCACGGTGCAGCGAGAAGACGACCCGAATTGGATGGCGGAATTGAGCTCGCGCTTTGAGGAAATAGACTGGCGGGAGACGCCGATCGGCGTGGTCAGCCTGCGACGCCGACGGGATCCGCTGCTCGAAGTGGACGTCTACGAGGTCAAGCTCGACGACGAGTACCTGATGTCGAGCCTGTTCACGGTCGCCGAGGTCGAGCTCGCGAGGCTGGGTCTGGCCGGGCTGCCTGACACTGGTCTCGACGTCGTGGTCGGTGGGCTCGGGCTCGGCTACACGGCGTGGGCCGCGCTGGCGGATGCGCGCGTGCGCTCGCTGACCGTTGTCGAAGGACTGGGCGAGGTGATCGAGTGGCACCGGCGCCGGCTGCTGCCGTTGGGCGAGTCGCTGTCCGTCGACCCGCGAAATCGTTTCGTGCACGGTGATTTCTTCGGCATGGCCCGTGCGGCTGCGGGGTTCGACCCGGATGTGCCCGGTCGGAGGTTCCACGCGATCCTCGTCGACATCGACCACTCGCCCCGTCACGTCCTGGACCCCGGCCACGCCTCGTTCTACACCCCCGAAGGGCTGCGTCGACTCGCCCGGCACCTTCAACCGGGCGGGGTGTTCGCACTGTGGTCCGATGATCCGCCGGACGAGGATTTCGCCTCGACGCTCACCGCGGTCTTCGCTACCGCCGAAGCTCACGTAGTGGACTTCGACAATCCATATGGGGGCGGGAAAGCTGCCAACACCGTCTACGTCGCTCGCCTTGGGCAGGGAAATGCGATGCGCAGCGCGTAATCAGCGGGCGGCGCGAGGAGCTCAAGCCGAGATGGCGGGCATGGGAGTCCGGCGACCGCAAGGGCGCGTCGGAGGCGATCCCGGACAGCGTGGCGGACCAGCTGGCGCCCGGTCGCTTTGCTGTCGGGAACGGGTCCTGAAGTAGTGGTTCCGCTGTTCAACGCGCGTGTGTACGTTGGGTACTCAACAGGCTCACGGGGCAGTTGCTCCCGTCGCCCGGGATTATCAGGTGTTGAGAATCGGGTCGGCGCCTGGATGACTCTTCAGGCACGGCTGAACCCAACGGTCTCGCTTGCCGGAGGGGTCGGATCGCGGGTCTTCCGGGCAGCGCTGGCCGGAAGACCCACAGGTGTCAGCTCAGGGCGGCTGCCGCTTGGCCGAGGCCTTCGTCGAGGTGCGCCGAGTCGTTGAAGCGGCGGATGATCCAGCGGTCCCCGGTGACCACGATCTGCGAGATCGAACCGTTGTTCGCGCCCAGGAACGCCATCGGGCGGGAGCCCGCCGCCATGGCTATCACCTGGCCGATGACGCCGCCGTGGGTGAACACCGCGATGCGCTGGTCCGGGTGCGCGCCGGCGAGGCGTTCGATCGCCTCGCGCACCCGGGTGGTCAGGTCCTCGGTGGATTCCGCGCCCGGGATGACGTCCCAGCGCTGTTCGGCGTGCATCTTCTGGATCACCGGGTCGTTCTGCGCGACCTTCTGCCGGAACAGCCCGCCTTCCCAGTCGCCCAGGTGCACTTCGCGCATGCCGGGCTCGACCCGCGGCGTCAGGCCGAGGCGGGCGGCCAGCGGCGCCGCCGTCTGGGCCGTTCGCCGCAGCGTGGTCACGTAGATCGCGTCGAGGTCCTCGCCGACCAGGCGCCGCGCGACCCGCTCGGCGTGCTCCCGGCCAGCCGGCGCGAGCTCCGGGTCGCCTTGGCCGTCGACCAGCGGGAACGACCGGCCCGGTCGCGCCGGTTCGGATTCGCCGTGCCGGATCAGCAGGACATCGGTGGATCCGGCCGGTGCCGAGAACCGCGCCTGCCGGTACTCCACTTCGGACATGCTCACTCGCTTTCTCCGCCGCGCAGCAGGAAGTCGGCCGGATCGGGCCGCTTCGTGCGCTTCCAGTGCTCCATGTGTTGTGTGTCGGTGAAGGAGAAGCTTTGACGTCCTCTCCCGCCTGAAGGCGGGAGGTTCCTCCCGGTCATGGTGCGGTTCCGTATTCGCCTTCACAACGATCATTCAAGCATCTGGCCCACCGAAGTCGATACGAGGCTGCGCGCCTGCCTAGGTGATTGGATGCGGCCAGCTGCTCGTCGCCGAGCGCGCCCTGCGGGCTGAACCGGTCGGTCGGGTCGGGTCGCAGGTCGTCGCGCAGCAGCGACAGGTCTCCGGTCAGCTGGGCCGGCGCGGGCAGCAGCGCCGGGATCTAGGCCTCGCCTATCGCCGCGCGCAGGAAGTCGTCATCGTCGTTGATGGCCATCGTTCCCCTTCCCCGCCGGGGTCGGATCTCGGCGCGCGCCGAGGCGCCCGAGCCTCGACTTTTCCATTGCGCCGCGTGGTTTTCAAGCGCCGATCGATGCTTGGGAGGTGGTGCCACCGGATGCTAACTTAACGAACGATACACGGCTGGCGGGTCGCGCCGCCGCACGCGAAACGATGGGAACGTGTGAGCACAATGGACGGTGACACGGTTCTGCTGGCCCAGGACGGCCCCGTGCTGACGGTGACGATCAACCGGCCGCGCCGGAAGAACGCCATCGACGGGCAGACCTGGCTGGCGTTGCAGAAGGCGCTCGAGCACGCGGCGAGCGAAGACAGCGTGCGAGCCGTGGTGCTCACCGGCGAGGGCGGTGACTTCTGCGCCGGCGCGGACCTCAGCACCGACCGCGGCTCGCAGCACCCGCTGCACCGGATGCACGGCATCAACGATGTCGCGCTGACGCTGTACGAACTGCCCAAGCCGGTGGTGGCGAAGGTGCGCGGCGTCGCCGTCGGCGCGGGCTGGAACCTGGCGCTGGGCTGCGACCTGGTGGTGTCCACGCCGGATGCGCGGTTCTCGCAGATCTTCTCCAAGCGCGGCCTGTCGCTGGACTTCGGCGGCTCCTGGCTGCTGCCGCGGATCGTCGGGATGCAGCAGGCGAAGCGGCTCGCGCTGCTCGGCGAGATCATCGGCGCGAAGGAGGCCCTGGAACTCGGGCTGGTCACCTGGATCAAGGAGGACCACGAGCTCGACGAGTTCGTCGCCGACGTCGCGGGGCGGCTGGCGCAGGGCCCGCCGATCGCGATGGCGCAGAGCAAGGACATGCTGCACGCCGGCGCGCACCAGAGCTTCCGGGAGGCGCTGGAGAACGAGGCCCGCGCCCAGGTCGTCAACTTCGCCACCGCGGACGGCCCGGCCGCGCGGGAGGCGTTCGTGAACAAGGTGGAAGCGGTGTTCACCGGCGAGTGGATGGTGCGATGAGCTACCAGCAGATCGCCTACGAGGCCGCCGACGGCATCGCGACCATCACGCTGAACCGGCCGGACAAGCTCAACGCCTTCACGCACGTCATGCGCGCCGAGCTGATCGACGCCTTCGACACCACCGACGCCGACGACTCGGTGCGCGCGGTGATCGTCACGGGCGCCGGCCGCGGCTTCTGCGCCGGTGCGGACCTCAGCTCCGGCTCGGACACCTTCAACGCCGATGCCGACGCCGAACGCGCGAAGGACCGGTGGGCGGCCGGGGAGATCGGCGGTGTGCCGCGCGACGGCGGCGGCACGGTGGCGCTGCGCATCGCGGCGTCGCGCAAGCCGGTGATCGCGGCGTTCAACGGCCCGGCGGTCGGGGTGGGCGTGACCATGACGCTGCCGATGGACATCCGGCTGGCCGCCGAGTCGGCGAAGTTCGGCCTGGTCTTCGCCCGCCGCGGCATCCTGCCGGAGGCGGCCTCCACGTGGTTCCTGCCGCGCGTCGTCGGCATCTCGCAGGCGATGGAGTGGGTGGCCACCGGCCGGGTCTTCGGCGCCGAGGAGGCGCTGGCGGGTCGCCTGGTCTCCCGCGTGGTCCCCGACGACGAGCTGCTCCCGACGGCCCGGGCGATCGCCCGCGAGATCGCCGACAACACCTCGGGTGTTTCGGTGGCGGTGGCCCGCCAGCTGCTGTGGGGCATGCTCAGCGCGGATTCGCCGTGGGAGGCGCACCGCCTGGATTCCAGGGGCATCAACCACCTCGGCGCGGCCGCCGACGCGGCCGAGGGCGTCGCGTCGTTCCTGGCCAAGCGCCCGGCCGAGTTCCCGCTCAAGGTCAGCCAGGACTACCCGGACTTCATCCCGCCCTGGCCCAGGCGCCCCGACGGCGTCTGACCCAACGCCCCAGTTTCAATTGAAACCGTCCCTCACGGTGGTCCCAGACCCCGGGAACCCGAGTTTCAATTGAAACTGGGGTCTCCCAGTGCCCAGGCACAGTTTCAATTGAGGTTTTTCCAACCTCGTTTTGCGTGGCGGTGCGGGTGGCGGAACCTCAGAGGCTCCCTGGTCTGTGGGTGCCCTGACTGATGTATGCCCAATACACGGCGTCAGGGCCGTCCTCGCCAGGGAACCTCTGAGAACCCGCGGCGGTGCGAGTGTCGTAGGTGGGCTATGCGCCTGCGGCGCATGCGACATCCCATCGACGTGCGGCTTTGCGGCCCGCGGCTGCGGGTCGACCAGGATGAAAAACGCTCATTGAGACGGTGGGTTGTCGGGGTTCCCAGTTTCAATTGAAACTGGGGATCCCTGACAGCGAGACGTCGGGGGTTCAGGTGGTGGGGTCGGCGAAGTTCGGGGCGCGCTTCTCGAGGTTCGACTTGACCGCTTCGACCTGGTTGGGGCTGCCGATCAGGGCCTTGATCGCGGTCTGCTCCGCCTCGAAGCCCTCGGCGAGGCTCACGTGTCCCGCCATGTCGAGGAGCTGCTTGGAGTAGCGGATCGCTTCCGGGCTCTTGGTGGCGATCTCGGCCGCCAGGGCGAGGGCCGCGGTCAGCGGGTCGGCTTCGACGCGGGTGCACAGGCCCAGGGCGGCCGCCTCCTCGCCGCTGATGACGCGGCCGGTGTAGGTCAGCTCCTTGGCGACGTCGCGGCCCACGAGCTCCGGGAGCAGCTGGGTGCCGGTCATGTCCGGCGCGATTCCCCACTTGATCTCCATCACCGACAGCTTCGCGTCCGGCGCCACGAGCCGGATGTCCGCGCCCAGCGTCACCTGCAGGCCGCCGCCGAACGTCACGCCGTGCACCGCCGCGATCACCGGCACCGGCAGCGTCGCCCACACGTGCGCCGCCTGCTGACCGCGCGCCTTAGCCGGGCCGATCGGCTCGGTGGTGACGGCCTTGCGGTCGGGCAGCCGGCCGCTGCCGTCGGCCATCTGCTGGAAGTTGGCGAAGTCCAGGCCGGCGCAGAAGGCCCGGCCCTCGCCGGAGAGCACCACAGCCCGCACGCCGTCGTCGTCGCGCAGCCGCAGCCCGGTCGCGACCAGGGCGTCGAACATGGCCTGGTCGAGCGCGTTGAGCTTGTCCGGTCGGTTCAGCCGCACGTCCGCCACGCCGTCGGTGATGGTGCAGCTGACCCGTTGCTCGGCCGTTGTCGTCACGAACCCTCCTGAGAGCACTGGAACCGGTGCGGGCACTACGCCTTGCGCACCAGGGATTTCCGCACGCTATGGGGCGGTCGAGCGGGACGTCAAGAACGCCCTCGTTCGTCCTCTTGTGCTACCGGCCGCGCCGTGTCTAGGGTCACTGAACGAGCGTTAAAGAGGTGACTTCAGAACGGGCTTGCGGCCCCTGCGGGATCCCCGGCCTGTGCACGTCCGCGGCATCGGGGCCGTCCTCACCGGATGACGCCGCGAGAACCGGCGGCGGTGCGGGGGTGATCCCCGCCGCATTCCGATGGGACACGTGAGGAGAACGCATGGACTTCGCTCTCCCGGGCGAGCTGGTCAGCCGTCTCGCCGCGCTCGACGCGTTCATCGACTCCGAGATCCGCCCGCTGCAGGAGCAGGACGACAACGAGCGGTTCTTCGACCACCGCCGGGAATTCGCCCGCACCGACTTCGAAGCGGGCGGCACGCCGCGCCGGGAGTGGGAGGAACTGCTCGGCGAGATGTTCCGCCGCGCCGACCGGGCGGGCTGGCTGCGCTACGGGCTGCCCGCGGAGGTGGGCGGTTCGGACGGCACCAACTTCGACATGGCCGTGATCCGCGAGCACCTCGCCGCGAAGGGCCTCGGCCTGCACAACGACCTGCAGAACGAGTCGTCGGTGGTGGGCAATTTCCCGGTCGTGCACATGCTGCTGGCGTTCGGAACCCCGGAGCAGCGCGAGGAATTCCTCCAACCCGTGCTGGCGCGCCGCAAGCGGCTCGCGTTCGGTCTCACCGAACCCGACCACGGCAGCGACGCCACCTGGCTGGAGACCACCGCGATCCGCTCGGGCGGCGACTGGATCATCAACGGCGCCAAGCGGTTCAACTCCGGGATGCACTCCGCGACCCACGACATCGTCTTCGCCCGCACCTCCGGCGAGCCCGGCCAGGCCACCGGCATCACCGCGTTCATCGTGCCCACCGACGCGCCGGGCTTCTCCGTCGACTTCCACTGGTGGACCTTCAACATGCCCACCGACCACGCCGAGGTGACCCTGCGCGACGTGCGGGTGCCGGACTCGGCGGTGTTCGGCGAGGCCGGCGGCGGGCTCGCGCTGGCGCAGCACTTCGTGCACGAGAACCGGATCAGGCAGGCGGCCTCGGGCGTCGGCGCGGCCCAGTACTGCATCGACCGCAGCGTCGAATACGCCCGCGAGCGGGTCACCTTCGGGCAGCCGCTGGCCGGCCGGCAGGCCATCCAGTGGCCGCTGGTGGAGCTGCAGACCGACGCCGAGCTGCTGCGCGGCCTGGTGCGCAAGACCGCCTGGGAGCTGGACCGCAGGCCGCACTTCGAGATCAGCGACCGGGTGTCGATGTGCAACTTCCGCGCCAACCGGCTGGTGTGCGAGGCGGCCGACCAGGCGATGCAGGTGCACGGCGGGCTCGGCTACACCCGGCACACTCCGTTCGAGCACATCTACCGGCACCACCGCCGCTACCGGATCACCGAAGGTTCCGAAGAGGTGCAGAAGCGGAAGGTCGCCGGTTACCTGTTCGGCTTCGCCGGGCCGGGGCGGCGCCGGTGAGCGCGGCGGAGCCGCTGGACGGGCTCGCGCGTCGCCTGCCCGCGGTGCTTGGCCGCCCGGTCGAGGTGACCGGGCTGGCGCAGGCCAGCGGCGGGGCGAGCCGCGAGACGTGGTTCGTCGAGCTCGACGGGGGAGCCCGGCGGCTGGTGCTGCGGCGCGACCCGGTCGGCGCGGCGCGCCCGGAGGGCATGGCGCGCGAGGCGGTGGTGCTGGAAGCGGCGCGGTCTGCGGGCGTTCCGGTACCGCTGCTGGTGGACCACAGCACCGATGCCTCGATCCTCGGCTCGCCGTACGTGCTCACCGAGCACGTCGACGGCGAGTCGATTCCCCGGCGCCTGCTGCGCGAGCCGGAATTCGCCGCGGCGCGCGGGAAACTGGCCCGTGACCTCGGCCGGGCGGCGGCGCTGATCCACCGCGTTCCCGCGCCGGACCTGCCGTCGGCCGACCCGCTCGACCAGCTCGTGGCGACCTACGAGGAGCTCGGCGAACCGCTGCCCGCGGTCGAGATCGCGTTCCGCTGGCTGCGCGCGAACCGGCCGCCCGACACCGGAAGAACGTTGGTGCACGGCGATTTCCGCAACGGGAACCTGATCGTCGGCCCGGACGGGCTGCGGGCGGTGCTGGACTGGGAGCTGGTGCACCTCGGCGATCCGATGGAGGACCTGGGCTGGCTGTGCGTCAACGCCTGGCGGTTCGGATCGCCGCTGCCGGTCGGCGGTTTCGGCACCAGGGAAGAACTCTTCGACGGCTACGCGGAGATCGCCGGGCAGCGGCCGGACCCGGATGCGGTGCGCTGGTGGGAGATCCTCGGCACCGCGCGGTGGGGCGTGATCTGCCGCTCGCAGTCGCAACGGCACCTCAGCGGCGAGCGGCCGTCGATGGAGCTGGCCGCGATCGGCCGGCGCGTCTGCGAGCAGGAGCACGACCTGCTGGCCGAGCTCGGCGTGCCGCGCCCGGCCGGTCCCGGGCAGGAACGCCGGGCGCCGGTGTCGGATCTGCACGGGCGGCCTTCGGCGGCGGAACTCGTCGCGGCGGTGGCGGACTTCCTGCGCGACGAGGTCGTGCCGGGCAGCACCGGGAGGATGCGGTTCCAGTCCCGGGTCGCTGCGAACACGCTGTCCATTGTGGAGCGCGAACTGGCGTTGGGGGAGCGGCAGGAGCAGCGGCACCGAGGCCGGCTCGCGGATCTGGGGCTCGCCGGCCGGGCGGCGCTGGCAGGCGCGATCCGCGACGGCGAACTCGATCCCTGGCAACCGGAAACGGCCGCCGCCGTGTGGGAGCAGGTGCTCGACCGGCTCGCGGTGGCCAATCCGCGGCACCCGAGAGGAATCTCATGACCGAGCTGACGACGATCGCATCGGGCCTGCAGTTCCCGGAGGGGCCGGTGGCCCTCGCCGACGGCTCCGTGCTGCTGGTGGAGATCAAGCGCGGCACGCTGTCGCGGGTCGCGCCGGACGGCAACGTTTCGGTGGTCGCCGACTGCGGTGGCGGGCCCAACGGGGCGGCGATCGGGCCGGACGGCGCGGTGTACGTCTGCAACAACGGCGGGTTCGAGTGGCACGACATCGGCGGCCGGGACGTTCCCGGCATGCAGCCCGGCGACTACATCGGCGGCCGCATCCAGCGGGTCACCACGGACGGCGAGGTCACCGACCTCTACACCGCCGTCGACGGCCACGGCCTGCGCGGCCCCAACGACATCGTCTTCGACGCCGAGGGCGGCTTCTACTTCACCGATCTCGGCAAGCGCCGCCCGCGCGAGACCGACCGCGGCGGGCTGTACTACGCCACCGCCGACGGCAGCCGCATCGAGGAGATCGCCTACCCGCTGGCCGACGCCAACGGGGTCGGGCTGTCACCGGACGGTTCGCGGGTCTACGTGGCGGAAACGTCGACCGGCCGAGTCTGGTACTGGGACGTCGAGGGCCCGGGGAAGCTGGGCCGGGGCGGCAAGGGACCGGCAGGAGCGAAGCTGCTGCACGGCTTCGAGGGCTATCAGCTGCTGGACTCGCTGGCCGTGGATTCCGAGGGCAACGTGTGCGTGGCGACGCTGGTGACCGGCGGGATCAGCGTGCTGTCGCCGGACGGCGAGCTCAAGGACGTGATCAAGCCGCCGAAGCACGACTTCCACGTCACCAACATCTGCTTCGGCGGCCCGGACCTGCGCACCGCCTACATCACGTCGTCCGGCTGGGGCATCCTCTACGCCACCGAGTGGCACTGCCCGGGCCTGCGGCTCAACCACGGAGCTTGACGGATCACAGTGGACACTCAAGGAGGGGACGTGCCGGAGGACCAGCGACGCCGGTTGCTCGCGGAGCTCACCGGTCCGGGCGGTGAGTTCGAGATCGTGCCGCAGGACGTCGGCGGCATCCCGATGCGGGTGTACGCCAAGGGGCCGACGACGCTGCGCGACGTGGCGCTGTTCAGCCGGGGCTACGGCGCGCGCGACTTCCTCGTTTACGACGGCTACCGGTGCACCTACGCGGAGCACTACCGGCTGGTGGCGGGCTTGGCGCGCAGCCTGCGCGAGGAGTACGGCCTGGTCTCCGGCGACCGCGTGGCGATCGCGATGCGCAACTACCCGGAATGGGTGCCGATCTTCTGGGCGATCCAGGCGGCCGGGCTCGTCGCGGTGCCGCTCAACGCCTGGTGGACCGACGCGGAACTGCGCTTCGGCCTGACCGACTGCGGCGCGAAGCTGGTGTTCGCCGACTCGCAGCGAACCGCCCTGCTGGACCGCGACATCCCGGTCGTCGAGGTGCGCGGCGGTGATCCGGCGCCGGGCGTGCGGGCGTGGGCGGAGCTGCTGGCATCGCTGCCCGCGGACGCGGACCTGCCGGACGTGGCGATCGGGCCCGACGACGACGCCACGATCCTCTACACCTCCGGCACCACCGGCCGCCCCAAGGGCGCGATCGGCACGCACCGCAACCACTGCACGAACCTGCTGAACACGGTGGTGAACCGGCGCGTGCATGCGGCGCTGGCCAACGGCGGCGAGTTCCCGCCGCTGGGCGAGGGACCACAGCCCGGCGTGCTGCTGACCTTCCCGATGTTCCACATCGCCGGCCTCACCACGCTGTACTTCGGCACGCTGGCCGGGGCGAAGCTGGCCACCATGTACCGGTGGGACCGGGAGGCCGCGGCGCGGCTGATCAAGACCGAGGGGCTGACCAGCGCGGCCGGCGTCCCGACCGTGATGCGGGACCTGGTCGAGCAGGGCGACGCGGTGGCCGGGCTGGACGGCGTGAACATGGGCGGCGCGCCGATCCCGCCCGACCTCGTGCAGCGCATCGGCGCCTTCGGCACCGGCGTGGCGCCCTCCAACGGCTACGGCCTCACCGAGACGACCTCGGCGGTGGTCGGCAACGCGGGCGCGGACTACCTCGCCCGCTCCAACAGCGTCGGCCGCTGCATGCCGGGCACGGACCTGCGCGTCGTGGACCCGGCCACCGGCGATGACACGGCGCCCGGCGAGATCGGCGAGCTGTGGTTCCGCGGGCCGAACATCGTGCGCGGCTACTGGAACAACCCGCAGGCCACCGCGGAATCCTTCATCGACGGCTGGTTCCGCACCGGCGACCTCGGCTACGTCGAGGACGACTGGGTGTACGTGGTGGACCGGCTCAAGGACGTGGTGATCCGCGGCGGCGAGAACGTGTACTGCGCGGAGGTCGAAGCGGCCCTCTACGAGCACCCGGAGGTGGCCGACGTCGCGGTCATCGGCCTGCCGCACCCGACGCTCGGCGAAGAGGTCGCGGCGGTGGTGAACCTGCATTCCCCGGTGTCCCCGGAGGAACTCCGGTCGCACGTGGCGGCGCGGCTGGCGGCCTTCAAGGTCCCAGCGCACGTGGTGGTGCGGGCGGAAGCGCTGCCGCGGACGCCGACCGGCAAGGTTCTCAAACGCCAACTGCGCGAGCAGATCGCCGTGAAGGACTGATTCGAAGCGGCTGTCACTGGAACGCCTAGGTAGTGCGAGGTTGACGTGGAACTGCGTGGCATCGAGCCGGAGAACACCGAGCGCTGGTTGGCCGAGAACGTGCCGGGACTGCGCCCGCCGGTGACGTTCTCGGTGGTCTCCGGCGGGCGGTCGAACCTGACCTACCGCGTCGTCGACGCCGACGGCGCGGTGCGCGCCCTGCGCCGCCCGCCCACCGGCGGCGTGCTCACGACGGCGCACGACATGAGCCGCGAGTGGCGGTTCATCTCCGCCCTGCACGGCACCGGCGTGCCGGTTCCCGACCCGCTCGCGTACTGCGCCGACGAGTCGGTGACCGGCGCCGAGTTCTACGTGATGGGCTTCGTCGACGGCCACGTGCTCGCCGGCCCGGATTCGGCGGAGTCGTTCTCGGCTGCGGCGCGGCGGCGCGCGGGCCTGGCGACGGTGGAGTGCATGGCGGCATTGCACGGCGTCGACCCGGACTCGGTCGGGCTGGGCGACGTCGCGCGTCGCGACGGCTACCTGGAGCGGCAGCTCCGCCGCTGGCAGCGGCAGGTGCACCAGTCCGGCGCGCCGGACCTGCCGCTGCTGGACGCCGTGCACGACGTGTTGCTGGCGAAGGTGCCGAGGCAGGAGACCGGCATCGTGCACGGCGACTTCCGGCCGGGCAACCTGTCGTTCTCGCCGGACGGCGAGGTGCTGGCCGTCTTCGACTGGGAGCTGGCCACCCTCGGCGAGCCGCTCGCCGACCTGGGCTGGCTGCTGGCGACCTGGGTGGAGCCGGGCGACGAACTGCCTCCCGCGACCGCCCTCGGCCCCACCGCCGAGCCGGGCTTCCCCACCCGCGCGGAGCTGGTCGACCGCTACGTCGCGCTGGTCGGCCGCGACGTCTCGGACCTGCCGTACTACGTGGCGTTCCAGCGGTGGCGGTCGTGCTGCATCAGCGCCGGAGTGCGGGCCCGCTACCTGGCAGGTGTGATGGGCGACGACGGCTACGTCGCCGAAGCCCGCGCGAAGAACGAACTGCGCCAGGCCGAAGCCGCCTGGCAAGCGGTGCAAGAGCTCTCGTGAGCGTTCCTGCCGGTTCTTACCGGAACGAACGCTCACGACCGCGGAAGAGGAGGAACTCATGACCCGCGCGATCCGCATCGCCGGCTTCTCCGGCTACCTCGGTGACCGGCGCAGCGCCTTCGCGGAGGCCGTGGCCGGCGATCCGTGCGACGTGCTGATCGGCGACTACCTCGCCGAGTTCACGCTGGCCATGCTGGCGGCCCGGCACCGCAGCGACCCGTCGAAGGGCTTCGTCGAGTACTTCCTCGGCCAGCTGCGCCCGCACCTGGCGACGCTGGCCGAACGCGGCACGCGGGTCGTGGTCAACGCCGGCGGCTTCAACCCGGCCGGCCTGGCCGACGCCGTGCGGGCGCTGATCGCCGAGGCGGGCGTGCGGCTGCGCGTCGCGCACGTCGAAGGCGACAACGTGCTGTCCGCATTGGACGATCTGCAGGCCGCCGGGCACCCGTTGCAGAGCCTGGACAGCGGCGCGCCGCTGTCGGACTGGGGAGTCCGGCCGATCGCGGCCAACGCCTACCTGGGCGGCTGGGGCATCGCGGCCGCGCTGCGCGAAGGCGCCGACATCGTGGTCTGCGGTCGCGTCACCGACGCCTCGCTGACCGTCGGCCCGGCCGCCTGGTGGCACGGCTGGTGCAACACCGACTGGGACGAACTCGCCGCCGCGGTGGTGGCCGGGCACATCATCGAGTGCGGCCCGCAGGCGGTCGGCGGCAACTTCTCCGGGTTCACCCAGGTGCCCGGCATGGTCGCGCCGGGATTCCCGGTCGCCGAGATCGCCGCCGACGGCACCGCGATCATCACCAAGCACGCCCGCGACGGCGGAATGGTCACAGTGGACACCGTGACGGCGCAGCTGGTGTACGAGATCCAGGGCCCGCGCTACCTGAACCCGGACGTCACCGCGCACCTGGACACCGTGCGGCTGCGGCAGATCGGCCCGGACCGGGTGGAGCTCTCCGGCACCACCGGCTCGCCGCCACCGCCCACGACCAAGGTCGCGGTGTTCGCCCCGATCGGCCACCAGTTCGTCTCGACGCTCTACGCCACCGGGCTGGACATCGACGAGAAGGTCGCGCTGATCCGCGCCCAGGCCGAGGCACTGCTCGACGGCGCGGAAGCGGAGCTCGACGTGAGCGCCCTCGGCACCGCGGCGGAGGACCCGGAACGGCAGTGGGACGCCACGGTCCAGGTGCGCATCATGGCCACCACCGCGGAGCGGGCACCCCTGGAGAAGCTGGCGGAAGGGCTCGGCGGCCTGTTCCTGTCGAGCATCCCCGGCTTCTACACCGACAGCGCCGCACGCCAGTCCGGGACTCCCAAGCCGCGCATCGACTACTGGCCGTCGCTGCTGGCGATGGACGCCGTGCCGCACGAGGCGGTGCTCGACGACGGTACCCGGATCCAGATCGCTCCGCCGCCGGCCACCGAACAACCGGCGCAGCCCGTGCATCCCGAGCCCGAGCCGAACCCGGCGGGCGAAACGCGCCGCGTCCCGCTCGGCCGGATCGCGCACGCGCGCAGCGGCGACAAGGGCGGCAACAGCAACGTGGGCCTGTGGGTCGACGACCCGAAGGCCTGGCCGTGGCTGCGCGGTCTGCTGAGCACGGAGGAGCTGCGACGGCTGATGCCGGAGGCGAAGGACCTGGAGATCGTCCGGCACGAGTTCCCCAACCTCCGCGCGGTGCACTTCGTCCTGCGTGGACTGCTGGGCACCGGCGGTTCCAGCAACCTGCGGGTCGACCCGATCGGCAAGGCGGTCGGCGAATTCCTCCGAGCCCGCCACGTAGAAGTCCCGGTGGAGCTGCTGGACCGGCGGTGACGGCCGCGACGGCCCCCGACGGCCTGACAGCCGCAGAGCCTGCCCGCAACCCAGGTGTGGAGTGAACGGCCTGTTTGTCTCGGTGGGTGGAGTGAATGGTCCGTTCACTCCGTCCATTTGGTGTTGTTGGTGTGGAGTGAACGGCCTGTTTGTCTCGGTGGGTGGAGTGAATGGTCCGTTCACTCCGTCCATTTGGTGTTGTTGGTGTGGAGTGAACGGCCTGTTTGTCTCGGTAGGTGAGGTGAACAGGCCGTTCGCTCGATCCGCCAGCGTTGGTGCGCGACGCTAGGCGGAGCGTTCCGGGGTGAGCGGATGCGCGAGCTCGTCGGCGGGCAGCCTGCCCAAGACGATCGCCGCCGCGGCCGCGATCGCCGGCACCGTTCCGGCGAGCAGGAAGGTCGCCTGCGTCCCGATCAGCTCCGCGACCGGGCCCGCCACCGCCATCGAGACGGGCAGGAACGCGATCGACACGAAGAAGTCGAGGCTGGTGATCCGGCCCAGCAGGTGCGGCGGAACCCGGCGCTGGAGCAGCGTTCCCCACAGGACCATCGGGCTGGAGAACATCGCACCGACGACGAACGCGGCCGCGATGATGATCCAGAGCTCGCCCGCGAACGCGATGGCCACGAGCGGCAGGCAACTCACCCCCCACAGCCCGATCAGCACCGTCAGGTAGCGGCGAGGCATCCGCAGCGAGCCCATGACCAGCGAGCCGACGGCGCCGCCGATTCCCCACGCGGCCAGCACCAACGCGTGCTGCTCCGCCCCGCCGCCGAGCCGGTCCTTGATGAGGAACGGCAGCACCACCTGCAGCGGGCCCATCAGCATCATCACCATGAGCGAGGCGAAGATCAGCGACGCGAGCAGCCACCGCGTGGCCACCATGTAGCGGAATCCCTCGGCGATGTCGGCGACGACGCTGCGCGCATCGCCCCGTCTGCGCACCGGCGTGCGCGGAACCACCAGGAACGCGCAGAAGGCGGCGAAGGCCGTCGCCGCGGCCACGGCCATCGCCGCGCCGGGGGAAGCGGCGGCGATGATGACGCTGCCGACCGCGGGTCCGGCGGCCTGCTGGATGGTCGGCCGCAGCATTCCTTCGAACCCGTTGACCGCCATGAGCTCGTCCTCGGCCAGCAAGGCGGGCAACCACGCGGAGTAGGCGGGGAAGTAGAACGCCGTGGCGGTGCCGCCCAGGAATGCGACCACGACGAGGTGCCACAACCGGAGCTGGTCGGTCAGCGCCAGCACGGCTGCGGTGGTCAGGACGAGCGTGTGGGCGCCCTGGACGGCGATCAGGATCGTCTTCTGCGCCACCCGGTCGGCGACCGCGCCGCCGAGCAGGAGGGGCAGCAGCGCGCCGAGCGACGCCGCTGCCGCGACGAAGGACAGTTCGCTGGCGCCGCCGCCGATCCGCACCACTTCCCAGACCTGCGCGACCACCCACAGCCCGCTCGTGCACAGCGCGAAGAACAAGGCGGTGGCGAGCCTGCGGTAGGAGGAACGGCGGAAGGGCAGCAGCACGCGGGGAAATCCAGGCGGCGCGGGCGTCGATGCCAGGGTGTCGTTTTTCGTCATGGCCGCTCACGACCCCAGGGGTCGGCGGATAAGTTCTCGATCACGCGGTCGACGCTAGAATCTCGACAATGCTGGAGGTCAACTTCGCGGCCCGGAAATCGGAGCCGAGTTCGCCGATCCCGGACCGCCCCGATTCCCGGGGGCGTTCCAGAAAGGTTCCGGGCAAGCTCGTCCCGGCGCCTGACTTCGGTGGCGTTTTCGCGCGAAACCGGCGTCCCCTCCTCACGCGGAGCGACGGTTTCGCGCGAAAACGGCGCCCTGCGCCAGCGGTCACGTCCCACGTGCCTCCATTCCGGCCCCCCAGAATCGGAACGAGCACGACGCGCCCGGTCAGCTGAAATCGGCGGCGTGGTCGACGGCCCAGCGCCCGAAGGTGCCGGGCGGGCGGCCGGTCAGGCGCTCCACGTCGCCGGTGATGAGACCCGACTCCGGGCGGTGCGCCGAAGCGGCGACCAGCGCCTCCACCAGGTGCTCGGGACGACCGTCCGCGAGCATCCGGGATCGCGCCAGATCAGGGGGAACGGCCTCGAAGCGCAGGCGGCGTCCCAGCGCGGTACCGAGCAACGCGACCTGGTCGCCACGACCGAGGATCTCCGGGCCGGTCAGCACGTACGGTCCACGTTGGTCGTCGTCCCCGAGCAGCACGGCCGCAGCCGCATCAGCCACGTCGCGCTCGTCCACGACGGCCGTCCGCGCGATGTCCGGGCCGGACACCACATCGCCTGCCTGCAACTGAGCAGCCCAGCCCCGGGCGTTGGACGCCAACGTGTCGCTGCGCAATGCCGCCCACCGCAGGCCCGAATCCCCGAGCAGGGCTTCCACGTCCGCGTGCACCTGAACGATGGGATCGCTCTGGCGGGCGGCTTCGTCGTCGATGGCCGTCGAGGACACGTAGACGACGCGAGGCGCCGCCGCGGCGAGCTCGGCGACGAGTTCGTGGGCAGGGGCCGCATCGAGCAGCGGCCACATGAGGAGCACGGCGTCCACGCCTGCGAGCGCGGAGCGGACGACGGCGGGGTCGGTGAGGTCGCCGCGCACCGACTCGATTCCCGGCAGCGGGCGTCGGGAAAGGCAGCGAACCCGCACACCGCGGGTTCGCAACCGGTCGACGACTGCCCGGCCGAGGTTGCCGGTGGCGCCGGTGACCAGGACTGATGAGGTCCGCTCGCCGACCGCGGGGAGAATGGTTCCAGACATGCCGCGGACACTAGGGGTTCAGGTCGACATGAAGGCAAGGTGCGCGTGGTGAGGACCATCGGGGAAGCGGCCGCGGAGCTCGGCATCGAGGCCCACGTGCTGCGGCACTGGGAACAGGCAGGCGCGCTCGCCGTGCCCCGCGACGGCAACGGCTACCGCATCTTCGACGACGCCGCCCTGGAACAGGCGCGCACCGTGCTGAAGCTACGGCGCGTGGGACTCTCGTTGCCCGAGGTCACCGCCGCCATGGCGCCGAAGAAGTCGGCGGCGCAG
This sequence comes from Saccharopolyspora sp. NPDC045839, assembly GCF_056431645.1. Lineage (NCBI taxonomy): Bacteria > Bacillati > Actinomycetota > Actinomycetes > Pseudonocardiales > Pseudonocardiaceae > Saccharopolyspora > Saccharopolyspora sp. NPDC045839. The sequence goes on along the minus strand of NZ_JBWKKH010000020.1, from coordinate 3,160 downwards.
GCGGTCGTGCGGGAGAAGATCGCCGCCCTCGAAAGCGAAGTCCGCCGCACGCAGCAGGCCATCACGTACCTCCGGCACACCGCCGACTGCCGGCACCGATACCTGGACGACTGCCCCGACTGCGCGGCTTTCGTCCGCGAGCTCTGAGTCGTCAGGCGCCGACGACGCGCAGCGCGATCGCCACGTAGCGGTCGGCGAGTTCGGCCGCGCCCACATCGCTTTCCGGGTCGTACCACTGCGGGATCGCGTTGCAGGCGGCCTGGATCGCGCGGCGGGCCTCGGCGGGGTGCTCGCAGCGGAATTCCCCGCGCCGCACGCCGTCGTCGATGATGTCCTGGAACAGCCGGGTCGCCGACTCGCGCAGCGCGCCGAGCCGACGCGCGTGCTCGTCCTCCAGGTTGCGGATCTCCCGCACCGCGATGGTGCTTTCCACCCGCCGCCGCACCCGGTAGTCCACGGTGGCGCGCACGATCGCGCTCAGCCGCTCGGCCGGATCGTCGCCGCAGTCGCGCAGGGCCGCGTCGCAGGCCTGCACGTAGTCGTTGACGCTGTCCTCCAGCAGCCCGGCGAACAGCTCCTGCTTGCTGGAATGCCAGTAGTACAGCGCGGACAGGCTCAGCCCGGCCCGCTTGGCGATGTCCCGGATGGACGCGCCGTGGTACCCGCGTTCGGCGAAGATCTCGCGCGCCGCGACGGAAAGCGCGTCGCCGCCCTGGCCGCGCGGGATGGCGGAGCCGTTGTGGGCAGAGGATTCGGATGCCGCCGTCACGCCATCAGAATACGGGCTGCGGCCCGGCATCGGACATGGTGCGGGGCCGGGCAGTCCGGCTTGCCCCTTCGGGCCGGTTCCGGCTGGTAGTTGCCAAGGCCGCGGGGGACGAGGCTCGTGAGCGTTCACTCCGGTTCTTACCGGAGCGAACACTCACGAGTCAGTGGCTCAGGCGGTGAGCTGCTCCCACAGGCCGGTCTCGCCTGCCGCGAGCGCCGCCCGCCCCAGCTCGGCCGACCAGCGTCGCTCGCTGCCGTATTCGTCGCGCCATGCCCACAACTTCCGCGTGACGTGGTGCAGCGAGTGCTCGCGGGTCACGCCCATCGCTCCGTGCAGCTGGTGCGCGGCACGGGCGATGCTGGTGGCCGTCCGGGCTGCGGTGATCTTCGCGGCCGCCGAGGCGGCGAAGGCGCGTTCCGCGGAGTCCTCCTCGTGGATCCGCACCGCCCGCGCCACCGCGGCTTCGGTGGCGACCAGGTGGGTGCTCATCTCGGCCAGCCCGTTGGCCACCGCCTTGAGCGCGACGAGCGGGCGACCGAACTGCTCCCGCTGCGTGACGTGCTCTCGGGTGCGCGCGTAGGCGCCGCGCGCGGCGCCGAGCAGCGCTGACGCGTTGAGCACAGCGGCGCGGGCGAGCACGGCGTCGTGCGGGGGAGCGTCGGGCAGGGGAGTCGTGGCACCCGAAACCCGGATCGTGTCGCGCGGTTCACCGGCCAGGTTCTGCCCGTGCTCGACGTCGCCGTTCGGCTCGGCCAGGTAGGCGGATTCCCGTTCGGGGCACACCACGACGTGGTCGGCGTGCCTGGCCCACGGGACGTTGTCGAGGCCGGTGGCCGCGACGACCAGCCCCGCCGGGAGCTGCTCGCCGAGAATCCACTGCGCCAACGACGTTTCCAGCAGCGGCACGCTCACGCCGCTCGCCGCCGTCGCGGCGATCAGCTCCGTCAGGTCGCCCAGCGTCCCGCCGGCTCCGCCGCGCTCCTCGGGGATGCCGACCTGCGGCCAGCCCAGTTCGACCAGCGTCGGCCACAGCGGGTGCAGCGCACCCTCCGGTGCCTCCGGTGACGCCCCGGACAGCACGTCCGCGGCGACCTCGGTGATCAGCGAGTTGCTCAACGTCGGGCCTCCTGCTTGGCGAGGATGGACAGCAGCACCTCCGAGGAACCGCCGCGGATGCTGAAACCGGGCGAGGCGAGGATGGCCTCGCCCAGCGTGCTCTCGGGCGAGACGATCCCGGAATCCATTGCCCGGCGGGCGCATTCGAGCACGTCGCGTTCGAACGCGGTGCCGAGGTACTTCAACGTCGCGGCCGCCTGCACGGGAGCCTCGCCCGCGTCGACCGCCGCGGCGACCTGTGCGCACAACGCCCGCAGCGTCGCCAGCCGGGCCACCAGCTCGCCGACCTCGGCCGCCACGTCTTCGTTGCCGCCGCCCAGCAGCTCTTCCAGCACCGGATACGTGGACAGCACCCGCTCCGGCCCGCCGCGCTCGTAGGCGAGCTGTTCGGTGACCTGCCGCCATGCGTTGCCCTCGACGCCGATCACCCGGTCCTCGGGCACGAAGACGTTCTCGAACACCACCTCGTTGAAGTGGTGCGAGCCGGCCATGTCGACGATCGGCGACACCGACACCCCGGGATCGCTCATGTCCAGCACGAACTCGGTGAGCCCGGCGTGCTTCACCTCGGACTTCTCGGTGCGCGCCAGCAGGTAGGCGTGCGTGGCGCGGTGCGCGTGGCTGGTCCAGATCTTCCGGCCGTCGATGCGCCAGCCGCCCGCGACGCGGGTGCCGGTGGTGCGCACCGCGGCGAGATCCGAGCCGGCGTCGGGTTCGCTCATGCCCAGGCAGAACACGAACTCGCCCGCGGCGATGCCGGGCAGGATCTCCTGCTGCAGCCGCGGCGTGCCGTGCCGCAGGATCGACGGGCCGATCTGCCGGTCGCCGATCCAGTGCGCGGCCACCGGCGCGCCCGTCCGCAGCAGTTCCTCGGTGACCACCAGCCGCGCCAGGTTGGACCGCTCGCCGCCGCCCACCGAACGCGGCCAGGTCATGCCCAGCAAGCCGCGCTCGGCGAGCTCCTTGCTGAAGTCGAGGTCGAAGGACCGCAGCCAGGCGTCCGGCCGCGGCCGGTACCGGCCGTCGGCCCGCCAACTCCGGCACAGGTCCCGCACTTCCCGGCGCAGGTCGGACAGCGGACTCATGCGACGGTCTCCTAATCAGTTCTGGGAGTGAGCCATCCGGCAAACTCCTGTTGGTAGCCGGCCGGTAGGTGAGCACTTCGTTTTCCTGGACGCCTGAGTCCTGCGGAAAGATCGTGCCCCTATCGGTAGGCCGGGAGAGTTGATCGCTGCTGGGATGTCGTGCCCGCCCGTGGTGGCGTGAGCACTGCGT